>CAZWVR010000013.1:0-39583 GCA_964637235.1 uncultured Bacteroidales bacterium
TCTTTTGATTGTATTTATTGTATGAATATAGAAATCTGTAAGAGCCTATCCACAATTGATTTGTATTATCCCAATTGCTAAATGTAATAGATGTAATTAAGTCATTATCATAAGAGCGAGTTGTTAAATGATAGTTTTCCCATCTATTATTAGTATTATCCCAAATTTTAGTTGTGTCATTAAGTGCGAGATTATTTGCTGTATATGTATATATTTTCTTTTGATTATTTACCCATATATCATTAGTTGCATCCCAACTTTGATAGATATATCCTGTTATTAGTCCATCGTTATTGTATGTATATATAGTTCTTGAAGAATTAATAAATGCATTATCTGACGAAGACCAAGTTTGGTAAATATATTGCTGGATTTTTCCTGTATTAGGGTCAATAATACTGGTATCTCTGGAATATGGTACCCATTCGTTAGTAGTATTATCCCACTGATATTCTGTAGTTGCTATCAAAAGAGTGTCATTACTATATGAATATCTGTATTTAGTATCATTGATCCATTGTGAGATAGCAGCATCCCATTGATAATCAATTTCTAATATTTTTTCACCAGCACTATTTACAGTATATTCGTCTTTTTCGTAGTTTTCCCATAACCCAGTAGTTGCATCATAATTATAAGAGTTATATTGCTTGTAATATCCGTTATTATCAAAGATAAGTGTATCCTTGTATCCATAGGTATAATTACCGTTATTGTCTATACTATAACTAGTATAACCAGTCCATAGATAACCGTAAGCTTCTTTTTTTTCTGTAGAAAATGAAAAAACGTAAATATTATTTCCATTTACGACAGCAAATTCTCGTAAATATCTTTGGAACCATAAGAAATTATCGGGATATTCATATATATACTCAGCCCAGTCGTCCCAATATGTAGAAAGAGGTATTAAATTAATTCTATAGGTGGTATCTCCTACTGAAGGATCATAAAGAGACACTTTCCGAGGTATTCCTACATCATTATATTTCCAAAAATATAAAGAGGTGTGTAGATCCCAGTCAGTTGTGTTACCATAATAATAATGTTCTTGTTCAAGAGAATAGCCAGTATTCTTATAGAATGGCATACTGAAAAGAGGATTAAAGTTCTCCATTTTTTGTTTTAACAGCTTATTAGCATCTTTTAAACTATGCACATTAGAGAATTGAGGCAATAGCACTTGTGCATTCAGTACTATTGACAAAAACAAAACCGGTAAAAATAAAAGAGTTTTCTTCATAATAAATAGTTTGTGATTTATAGTTTATTTTTTATTCAAATTTAAGCACTTGTTTTGTAGTTATATAAAAAAGTCCTCTGCTATATAGCAGGGGCTATATAATTGATAAGTAGCGTCATAAATTTTATTCTGTTTTTTGAGATTATTGTTTTTTATTCTTTTATAAATTATTGTTTTTTATTCTTTTATAAACTTACTTGTGAAGTTTCCTTCTGCCGAATTAACTTTTATAATGTAAAGTCCATTTTTTAAGTCTTTGATATTTAGTGAACCGTTTATTATATCTTTTGCAATAATTTTTTGTCCGCTTGTGTTAAATACTTCAACGTTAGCTTTTTGATATGGTAAAAAGATAATTTCACTGGCAGGATTAGGATAAATTTTTGGGCTGTATTGTTCTAAATCATTAACAGATGTAGAAACTTCGCGCCATTGGTAGGTTATCTTGTCTTCATTATTCCATTGATTAGTTCCAGTATTCCATGTAAAATATTGGTATGAAACTAATCTACCATCTGTGTAATCATATACATATTTTTCATAGTTTATCCATTGCGATGTTGTATTATCCCAATTTTGATGTATTAGTATTTTTTGATTATATTTGTTATATGAGTAAATATATCTGTAATTAGGCACCCATATTAGATTAGTAGCGTCCCAATAGGAATAAGTGTATGAAGTAATTAAATCACCGTCGTATGTACGTGTAACTAATGAGTAATTAACCCAAATATTATTAGTGTTATCCCAATATTTGGATGTATCGCTAAGAGGATATCCATTTGAGTTGTATGTATAAATATCTTTTATATAATTTACCCATTGATAGTTTGTATTATCCCAATTTTGATATATAATTCCAGTTCTCTTACCTTCGGAATTGTATGTATATATTCTTCTGTAAGAATTAATGAATTGATTATCAGTTGAAGACCATGTTTGATATATATACTGTTGTATATAACCTGTGTTAGGATCAAAAATAGAAGTATCTCTATATTCTGGAACCCATTCATTATTTGTATTGTCCCAATTGTATTTAGTGCTTGCAATTTGATAATTATTATTGTTGTAAGAATATCTAAATTTATGATTATTTGTCCAAGTAGAAGAGGGGTCATTCCAAAGATATTCTATTCTTAATGTTACGTTTCCATTGTCGTCAGTAGTGTATTCATATTTTTCATTATTCTCCCATATACCTGTCGTTGCGTCGTAGAGGTATGAATTGTATTGTTTATAGTAGTTATTTTCGTCTAATTGTAAAGTATCTTTAAAACCTGCTGTATAGTTTCCTGATGCATCTATATTATATTCTATAAAACTTGTTTGTATATAGTTGTACGCTTCTGTTTTAGTTTGAGTATAACCTATTCCAAATATGTAATTATTATTTACATGTTTATATCCTCTTAAATTTTTTTGAGACCAGAAAAATTGATATGGATAGTTATATATATAATCATTCCAATCGTCCCAATATGTAGAGAAAGGTACCAAATTATATTTGTAAGTAGTATCTGAGGCAGCTATATCATAATAAGAAGCATTTAATGGTAAGCCTATCTCATTATAGTTATAGAGATATGCGCTTCCACTTTCGTTCCAGTTGCTACCGCTACCATTGTAATAATGGATTTCTTCGAGAGAGTAGCCAGTATTTTTGTAGAAAGGGCGGGTAAAAATAGGGTTGAAATTCTCTCGCATTTGTTTTAGTTGCTTGTTAGCGTCTTTTAGGCTGTGGATGTTTGCAAATAGTTGTTTAAATGTTTGGGCATTTACACTAATTACAAATAATAATGTCGAGAGTAGCAATAATATTTTTTTCATATAGTTGATTTTTTTGCTTTCATATCTTTTTACGTATTTTTTTAATCAAAAGTTGCATATATATTTAAATTTTAACATAATTTATAATTAGGATATTTTTTTTAACCAAAATAAAGTCATTTTTATGCAAAAAATGAATCTAAATAAAAGCTAAAAACTAGTAGGAATGCTCTGTTCATTTATTTTATATAAGTTTTTCTAATAGGGAAACAATAGAAGTTTTTTCTTCTATAATTTCAGGTAGTTTGTGGATTTTAACTCTAATTTGTTCCATAGTATCTCTATCTCGTAAGGTAACGGTGTTATCTTGTTTTGTTCTATGGTCTATTGTTATACATAAAGGGGTGCCTATTGCGTCTTGGCGTCTATATCTTCTACCTATTGAATCTTTTTCTTCGTAGATTACGTTAAATCTGTATTTTAGAATATCAAAGACTTTTTTTGCAATTTCTGGCAAGCCATCTTTGCGTACTAATGGCAATATAGCAGCTTTAACGGGAGCCAGTTGTGGAGGGATACGTAATACCACTCGTTTTTCGGTTTTTCCTTTTTCGCCAATTTCTTCTTCTGCATAAGAAGCACTTAATATTGCTAATACCATTCTATCAACTCCTATTGAGGTTTCTATGACGTATGGTATATAAGAGTGACCTAATTCATTATCGTAATATTGAAGTTTTTTTCCTGAGTGTTCTTGATGTCTGGAAAGGTCATAATCAGTTCTGGAATGTATGCCTTCAAGTTCTTTATATCCCATAGGAAATAGGAATTGGATATCCACAGCGGCATTAGCGTAGTGTGCTAATTTTTCGTGTTCGTATATTTTATAATAATGTTCAGGGAAGCCTAAAAGTTTATGCCATTTTAGTCGGAAGTTTTTCCAATATTCAAACCATTTTAGTTCCTCACCGGGTTTTATAAAAAATTGCATTTCCATTTGTTCAAATTCGCGCATACGGAATATGAATTGTCGGGCGACAATTTCGTTTCGGAAAGCTTTACCTATCTGCGCTATTCCGAATGGAATTTTCATTCTGGCAGTTTTTAATATATTCAAAAAATTAACGAATATTCCCTGAGCTGTTTCTGGTCTTAGATAAATGGTATTGGCTTCTTTATCTATTGCGCCAAGTTTGGTATCGAACATAAGGTTAAATTTTCTGACATCTGTCCAATTTTTTGAACCTGTTTCAGGGTCTGGTATTTCATAGTCTATAATAATTTGTTTCAGTTCTTTAAGGTTTTCTTCTTGCATTGCTTTTAAGAATCTTTGCGTGAGTTCATTTATTTTTTTCTGAATTCTGAGGATATTGGGATTAGTTTCTATATATTTTTTTTCGTCAAAGTTTTCTCCGAATTTTTTTCTACCTTTTTCTATTTGCTTTTTAATTTTTTCGTATAGTTTTTCTCTATATTCCTCTATAAGTACATCTGCTCTATATCTTTTTTTGCTATCTTTATTATCAATTAGGGGGTCATTAAAAGCGTCTACATGTCCGGAAGCTACCCAAACTTTTGGATGCATAAAAATGGCTGCGTCAATTCCTACAATATTTTGATGTAGTTGTACCATTGATTTCCACCAATATTCTTTGATATTATTTTTAAGTTCAACTCCATTTTGTCCGTAGTCATATACTGCACCTATTCCGTCATAGATTTCACTGGAAGGGAAAATAAATCCATATTCCTTTGCGTGGGAAATGATTTTTTTGAAAAGATCTTCTGCCATAATTCAAATTTTGTCCAAAATTAAAAAAATATGCTTTAAAAACAATGATACTAATTTTAGATAAATGCAGTAATATTTTGCTATGGGAAGGAGAGCTTTGTTAAAAATTTTATTTATTATCTCCGATAAAAATTGGAATTTTTTTTACATTTGTGCCAAAACTTTTTAATTATATGGATTTAAAAAGGGAGATTGATATAAATAAAGTTCCTACACATGTAGCGATAATCATGGATGGTAATGGTAGATGGGCAAAACAGCGGGGCAAAGATCGTATTTATGGACATAAAGAAGGTGCTAATTCTGTAAAAGCAGTTATTAAAGCAGCCTTAGAGATAAATATCAAATATTTAACGTTGTATGCTTTTTCAATAGAGAATTGGCAGCGTCCTAAGCAAGAGGTGGATGCACTTTTTAATCTTTTAATTCAGGCAATAGAACAAGAAAGTAGTTTTTTGGTAGAAAATAATATACGCTTTATGCATATAGGAATTAAGCAGGGACTTTCGATGGATATTTTAGACGCTTTAAAGAGAGTAGAGCAGATGACTAATAAAAATGATAAATTAAATTTGATTATTGCATTGAACTATGGAAGTCGGATAGAAATAATAGAAGCTGTAAAAAAAATTGCTCTTGACATTAAAAATGGTGAACTTATTCTTGATGATATTAATGAAAATATTTTTTCAGAATATCTTTTTACCAATAATATTCCGGATCCAGATTTACTTATTCGTACAAGTGGAGAAATACGGATAAGTAATTTTTTATTATGGCAACTTTCATATACGGAACTTTATTTTACTCCAACTCTATGGCCTGATTTCAGAGAAAGAGACTTTTATGAGGCTATTATAGAATATCAAAGGCGTGAGCGAAGATTTGGTAAAATTTCAGAGCAATTATAAAAACAACTTGAAAATTTATATTTTTGAACGCTGAAAATCATAATTCAAATGCGTAAATTACTAATTTTCTTTTTGGTTATATTTTTATCAATTGATTTATTAGCACAGCAAACAGTAGATTATACTAATCCTCGCCAGTATACAATAGCAGATATTCATGTGTCAGGTATAAAATATTTAAGTAAGGATGCCTTAATAATGCTATCGGGCTTGTCTATCGGTGAAAAAATAAAAATTCCCGGGGATGAAATATCTGCTGCAATTCAAAAACTGTGGGATCAAGGGCTTTTTTCTGATGTTAAAATATCTATTGATAGAATAGAAGGCGATAGTGTATATTTAAATATTTTTTTGCAAGAGCAGCCCAGACTTAAACAAGTTCATTTTATTGGTATAAATAAGACAATGCAAAATGATTTGAAAGAAAAGCTTGATATTAGAATGGGTAAAAAAGTTACTAAAAGTTTATTGCATAATTATGAAGTCATTATAAAAAATTATTTAGCAGAAAAAGGATATCCATTTGCGGAGGTTTCTTTTCAAGTTGTAGATGATACTGCTCTATTGAATGTTGTTAATTTATTTATCCATATTGATAAAAAAAATAAGGTTAAAATAAAACATATTATTGTTCGTGGTAATAAAGCTTTTTCTGACAGAAAAATAAGGCGTTTGCTTAAAAATACTAAACAGGTGAATTTTTTCAGATTTTGGAAAGCTTCTCGTTATAATGAGAAAAAATTTAAAGAGGATAAAGAACATCTGATAGAAAAATATCACGAAGCCGGATATAGAGATGCAAGAATTGTAGAGGATTCTGTCTATTCAGTAAGTGATAAGCGACTAAATGTATATCTAAAAGTTTATGAAGGTCCTAAATATTATTTCCGAAATATACGATGGGTGGGCAATACAAAATACTCTTCTGAAATTTTAAGTAGCGTATTAGATATAAAGAAAGGAGATGTTTATAATCAGAAACGTCTTGAAAATAGATTGTTAAATGACGATAATAGTGTTGGTAGTCTATACTATGATAAAGGATATCTATTTTTCCATGCCATACCTAAGGAAGTAAATATAGAAAATGATTCAATAGATGTTGAAATTTCTATATATGAAGGACCACAGGCAAAAATTAATAGAGTAATTATTGAAGGAAATACTCGTACCAATGATCACGTAATCAGACGGGAATTGAAAACTCTGCCGGGAGAACTTTTTTCTAAGCGAGATCTTATACGTTCAGTGCGTGAACTTGCTAATCTTGGTAATTTTGATCCGGAACAACTTGCACCAGTTCCTATACCAGATCAAGCAAATGGTACTGTGGATATAAAATATAAGGTAGTAGAACGTCCAAGTGATCTTTTTGAGATGTCAGGTGGTTGGGGTGCTATGAATTTTGTTATGCAATTTGCTATAAAATTTAATAATTTTTCTTTGCGTAATATTGGTAATTTTAAATATTGGGACCCACTACCAATGGGTGATGGTCAGAAATTGAGTTTCTCAACATACATAGGCGGCACGTATAAATTGATAAATTTTTCTTTTATAGAGCCTTGGCTTGGAGGGAAAAAGCCTAATTCCCTTTCTGTTAATCTCTATTATAATTTATTGACTAATGGTGTTACTCCTGCACAGGTAAAGAAGTATGGTTTGACGCGTAAGACTATGAATCTTTATGGTTTTTCTGTTGGAATGGGTAGAAGGCTATCTTGGCCGGATGATTATTTTATTCTTTCAACGAATTTTAGTTATGAACTCTATCAAATAAAAGGATTATCTACATATATAAACATAGCCAATGGAAATTATAATGTTATCAGTGGAGAGCTCTCAATAGGGAGAAATTCCATAGATAATCCTATATATACAAGAGCAGGTTCAAATATTTCTTTTTCTATAAAAGCTACACCTCCGTATTCTTTGTTCATTAAAAAACCTTGGGCTGATTTACCGGATTCCTTGAAGTTTAAATGGGTTGAATATTATAAACTTACCATTAAGGGCGCTTGGTATAACCAATTAGTAAAGAATTTAGTACTTAGTACTCGTTTTGAATATGGTTTAATGGGCTATTATAATAATCTTATTGGTTATTCTCCCTTTGGAGAGTATATGGTGGGTGGCGATGGTATGGGCTTCTATGCTACTTTTGGTAAAGAGTATATTGGATTGAGGGGATATAAAAATAATACAATTTCCGGAGCTATTGAAGGAAATAGAGGCGCTCATTTATATTCTAAATATACAGTAGAATTGAGGTATCCAATTTTACTAAAAGAAATGGCTACTTTTTATGTATTAACATTTTTAGAAGCCGGTAATGCATGGTATCATATAAATGAATTTGATCCGTTTAAATTTTATAGATCTGCTGGTGTTGGTGCAAGGCTTTTTGTGCCTATGCTTGGTCTTGTAGGTATCGACGCTGGATATGGCTTTGATCCTGTACCTAATGCACCAGAGGCTAATAAGTGGAATATTCATTTTGTATTTGGACAACGTTTTTAAAACTATATAAAATCTAAATCTATGAAAAAACTAAGCACTTATCTTTTACTTGCAGGAGTCATCATTGCTGTGGCTTTTTGGGCTCCAAAATCTGAAAGTAAAATAGGACATGTTGATACTGAATATATTTTGAAAAAAATACCAGCATATCAAGATGCTCAGTCAGAACTGGATAACTTGGCTAAGCAATATCACGAGGAAATTAAGCAGAAGGCTAAAATTGTTGATTCTTTATATAAGGTTTATCAAAGAGAATCTGTACTTTGGCCGGAAGATCTTAAACGTCAGAAAGAAGATGAGATAGTTAATAAAGAAAAGGAAATAAAAGAACTCCAAAAGAAATATTTTGCACCGGATGGACTTTTGGCGCAAAAGAGAGAAGAGCTTATAAAACCTATACAAGATAACTTATATCAGGCTTTAAAAGAGGTCGCAGAAGATGGAAACTATGACTATATTTTTGATAAAGCAACTGGCGAGATACTTTATGCTCGTGAGCAAAATGATATAAGTGATATTGTTCTTAAAAAAATGGGATATTAAAAATAATACAGTATGAAAAAAATTACATTTTTATTCGGGTTGTTGCTTTTATCTTTATGGGGATTTGCTCAAAAGATAGGTTATTGTCAGGTAGATCAGATTATTGCAATTATGCCAGAAGCTGAGAAGGCAAAAGCTCAATATGAAAAAGAAGTACAAGACTATCAGAATGAATTGGAACAAATGCAAGTAGAGTATAATAATAAACTTAAAGAATATCAAGACAATATGGCTCTGCCTGACAATGATCCTAAAAAATGGAGCAAACTTGTTATTCAAAACAAAGAACAAGAATTGATGCAATTGCAACAGCGTATTTATGAATTTCAGAATCAGGCACAAACAGAATTGCAAAAGCGTCAAGTGGAGCTAATGCAGCCTGTTTATAATAAAGTTGATTCTGTTCTCGGTGTTATAGCTAAGGAAAAAGGATTATCTATTATATTGAAAGATAATACCTTAGTGTATATAAATCAGGACAAATGCGTTGATGTTACCCCGGAAGTAAAACAAAAACTTAAATTACAATAATTTAATAGCCAGCAAGGGGCTGCATAAATCTGTTTTTACAGAAAAATTTATTCACATACTTTTATAGTGCAGCCCCTTTTATTGACTATTAAAAGATTTTTTTGTATTTTTGTAATGTCTTTGTTAAGTTAAAAAATGTTATATTTTTTTAATTCTTTTGGAGTTATAAAAAAAATTTTCAACCTTTGATTACCAATACGAGGAGTTTACCTCTTTTTGATACAAAAATTTGGATATGAGAAAAAAATTTGTATTTGACTATAAATCACTCACTTATAAAGAAGTTACCTTTTCTTTAAAGCAATTTTTCCAGTCTTTTCTATTTCATGCTTCAATAGCTTTGACAGGTGGAATTATTTTGGGAATTATATTTGTTAATACTCTGAAAACTCCTGAGGAAAGGCAAAAGGAATTTGAAAACACTATAATTGCTAAGAACATTCAAGATATAAGTGCCAAAGCAGAGAATATATATACTAAAATTCAACAAATAGAGAAGCACGATTTGTATTCGTATAGACCAGTTTTAGGGATGAAAACACCTTCTTCTGTATATCATGAATTTAATATCGGAGGTTCTGAGAAATATTCTTATTTGAAGAATTATCCTTACTCAGCACTTTTAAAAAGTACAAATTTAAAATTAGATTATCTACTATACCGTCTTGCAGCTGAGGCAAAATCTTTAAATAAAGTAAAAGAAGTTACAATAAATCGGGAGAAATATTTGGCAGCAAAGCCAACTATTTTACCGATGCATCGGAGAGATTTAAAGCGTATAGGTCCTTTTGGTTGGAGAATACACCCTATATATCATGTTCTTAAATTCCATGAGGGGGTTGATTTAATGGCAGATAGAGGTACTCCGGTTTATGCTTCGGGTGATGGTTTGGTATTACGTGCTGATGCAGCTTCAAAGGGATATGGAAATCACATTCGTATATCTCACGGTTTTGGATATGTTACATTTTATGCTCATTTAAGTAAAATTCTCGTAAAACCTGGACAGTTTGTGAAAAGAGGTCAGCTTATTGGTTTAGTCGGTAGCACTGGACTTTCTACTGGTCCTCATTTACATTACGAGGTTAGAATTAATGGAAAGCCTGTTAATCCGATAAACTTCTTCTATAATGATATTACTGAGGAACAATATAATTCCTTAATTAAAGAAGCTTCAACTCAAAAATAAGTAGCAAGCTTTTAAATTTCATTCCCAATTTATTTGCTTTATAAAGCAATGAAAAAATTTAGGCAAGGGAGTTAACTTGTCGGGGAAAAGATATTGTAAATCAGTTTTTTTAGCTAATTTTATTCTGGTTATTTTAATCGTTTACATTTTTTTAGCATTCCGTTTTTAATTATTTCATTTATAATTTTTATAGTATCGCCTTTTATTTTTCCACAATCATACATTTCCAACAGAGGATTTTTATCAATAATTTTAGATTTTAGCATATTTGCGGTAATGGGCATCATCGATTGAGTATATTTTTGAATAGAGAAGGATACGTATGCGACTGTTGTATCAATACCTATACGATCGAGCCAATAACCTTTTTGTAGAGGTATAGGATATAGGATATTTCCATTAGCCATTAGTTCTTTATTTGAAAAAAGTTTTGTTATTTTCTGTTTTTTTTCGTCGTATAATACAGGGAGATTTTGGGAATAATCTTTTTTTGTTTTGTAAATGATGATATGAGTTCCTGGACTATAATCAGGGGTAAAATTTATTATTGTAGAGTTTTGTTTTAAGCTATTGCAAGCAGTAAAAAGAATTAAAAGCAAAAGAGTAATTTGTTTATTCATTATGTATCAGTTTTAGGAATTGTTGTTCAGAAATTATAGGGATATTCAGCTGTTTAGCTTTTTTTATTTTTGAGGCACCGGGTTTTTCGCCAGCTACAACATAATTAGTTTTTAAGGAGACTGAGGATTGTTTTTTTCCGCCTAATTTTTCTACCATATTTTCTAATTCTTTTCGTCGTTGAGGGGTACCGAAATTACCAGTAATCACTATATTCATTCCTTTCAGAGGTTGTTCATTAGTTTCCTCATCCATTTTCATATTTACGCCGGCTTTTTTCAGCTTTTCAATTATGCGTATATTTTCTGGATCTGAGAAAAACTCAACTATACTTTTAGCAATTTTTTCACCGATTTCATCTATTTGCGTCAATGTATTTTCGTCTGCTTTCATAAGGTTGTCAATATTTTTAAATTTTTTCGCTAAAATTTTTGAAGTTCTTTCGCCTACATATCGTATTCCGAGAGCATATAAAACTCTGTCAAAGGGGACTTTTTTAGATGCTTCAATACTTTTTATGAGGTTTTGGGCAGATTTTTCAGCGAAACCTTCTAAATTTTTCACATCGTCAACTTTTAGGTCATAGAAATCGGCTATTGTGCGCACTAAACCTTTTTCATATAATTGGTTTATAGTGGATGAACCTGCTAATATATCCATTGCTTTACGGCTAACAAAATGTTCAAGTTTTCCTTTTATTTGCGGGGGGCAGCCATTGCTATTTGGGCAGTAGTATATAGCTTCATCTTGATTGCGTTTAAGAGGGGTTCCACATTCAGGGCATTTTTCAGGGAATTTAACTTTTTGAGCGTTTGGTGGGCGTTTAGAGATTTCGACAGAGATAATTTTTGGTATAATTTCTCCGCTTTTTTCGACCCAGACGTAATCTCCGTAATGGAGGTCTAATGCTTCTATATAATCAGCATTATGCAGAGTAGCTCGTTTCACAATTGTTCCGGAGAGATGAACGGGTTGCAGATTTGCTACTGGTGTTATGGCACCAGTTCTTCCTACTTGGAAATCTACTGATATAAGTTGGGTGAGAGCTTTTTCTGCTTCAAATTTATATGCGATAGCCCATCTTGGAGCTTTAGAAGTATGACCTAAAATTTTTTGTTGTCGTATGGAATCTATTTTAATTACTATTCCGTCTATTGCATATGGTAGATTTTTTCGTTCTTTATCCCAGTATTGGATATAGTCAAATACACCTTCTATGCTGTCAGTTTTTTTTATATGTTCTGAAATTTTAAAGCCCCATTTTTTAGCCAGTTGGAGATTTTGGTAATGGGAATCAGAGGGAAGTTCGTCTGCTGCAAGGTAGTATAGAAAACAGTCTAATTCACGTTTTGCGACTTCGGCAGAGTGTTGTAGTTTTATGGAGCCAGCAGCGGCATTTCTGGGATTTGCAAATTCAGGCAGACCTTCTTTTCGGCGTTGTTCATTTAGTTTTTCGAAAGCGTTGTAAGGCATTATAATTTCGCCTCTTATTTCGAATAGAGCGGGGTATCCTTCTGCTCGTAGTTTTAGCGGTATTGAACGGATTGTTTTTACATTTTCAGTAACTACGTCGCCGCGGTATCCATCACCGCGGGTCAGAGCTTTTGTAAAAGTTCCATTTTCGTATGTTAAACTTATAGAAACGCCATCAAATTTTAGTTCGCATACATATTCGTATTTTTCTTGGAGTGTCTTTTTTATTCTGCTGTCAAATTCTTTTAGTTCTTCAAAGTTATATGTATTATTTAGGGAGAGCATAGGGAATTTATGATCGTCTTGTTCGAATTTTTGATCTCTATCGTCTCCAATTCTTTTGCTGGGTGAATTGGGATCGTCAAATTCTGGGAATTGTTTTTCAAGTTCAATAAGTTCTTTCATTAACATATCATATTCATAGTCGGAAATTTTTGGCTGAGCTAATACATAGTAATAATAGTTATGTTCTTGAAGGACTTTTCTGAGGTAGTCTATCCGCTTTTTGGCACTTTCTTTGCTGAGCATATTTAATTTTTTATTCAAAACAAAAAAAAATTTTACTTAAAAGCAATTTTTTTTACTTTTGCTATTTAAAGGGAGCCATTTTTGATGAAATTTTTAGGTAAACATAAGCAAAATACCATATTATATTTATCAGATTTGGTTAATTCGAATAATATAGAGTATATCTATATCGGTGAATTTAATGAAATAATTACAGAGACTATTTTATCATTAGCTGAAATTTTAGCGGAAGAAAATTTAGACGACATTAAGTTAAAAAAGCGTTTTTATTTTATTTTAATTGAAGGTTTACAGAATATAACTCGCCATCAAGAGTATATTCACAATACAGAGAAAAATGCTTTTAATCAAGGTTTATTGGTTTTTCAGCGCATTAATTCTACTTATATTATAACTACGGGTAATCCTATTAAAACAGAAAATATTCCTTATTTAGAGGAAAAGCTTAAAAAGATCAATAGTCTTTCTCAGAGAGAACTTCGAAGTTATTACAAGCAAATTTTGATGAATAAGACTTTTTCGGAAAAAGGAGGAGCGGGTTTAGGTCTTATAGAAATAGCTCGTAAGTCTAATAATAAGTTATATTATGATTTTCAGCAGATTGATCAGCGGTATAGTTATTTTTATATGCAGACGATTATAAGTAGGCAGCAAATAGATTATGTTTCAGATATTAAAAAAATAAAAGATATTCATAGCTTTTTGCGGGAGAATGACATAACCTTAGTATTTTCTGGCATATTTAATCATGATAAGCTGATAAATTTACTTTCTCTTTTAGAGGCAAATCAGAATATCAATTTGATAAAAAATAAGGTGTTTAGCATTATTATAGAGATGTTGCAGAATATTGTTAAACACGCTGATGATTATGTATTTAAAGGAAGGGAGAATAGAATTTTTGATATAAAAAAAGGCAAATATGCAATATTTTTTATCTCTGACACTCCGAAATATTTAAAGCTTATTTCTGGTAATTATATTAAAAATCTAAAAGTTGGCAAATTTCGAAACTTTCTGGATAAGATAAATCAGCTAAATTATAATGAATTAACGCGATTACATTTTCAAACTTTATTAAAGTATAAGCAGCAGAAGCAAATTCAGCATGGTTTGGGGATAATTGATTTACGGATAAAGAGTAGGAATAGACTTTCATATGATTTTATCAAAGTCAATCCATTATTTTCATTTTTTACTCTTGAAGTTAAAATAGATAAACATATAAGTAAAAAAAATTATTTACGTATAGAGGCTTCCTCCTCCACACCTAAGATTCTTCTTTCGGAACGTGAAGGTAAGTTTATATTTTGCGGCAGGTCTTTCCCACAGAATGCAGAGAAATTTTATAAGCCTGTAATAGATTGGCTTGATAAATATGCAGAGAATCCAGCTCCATTTACAATATTTATTTTTAAGCTTAAATATGTTAATACTCCTTCTCAGCAGCAGCTTATAAAAATTCTTTCTATTATTGAGAAAATTGCTCAATCAAGTGCAGTAATTGTAAAATGGTATTATGAAAAAGATAATGAAGATGCCCTTTTATTTGGCGTAGAATTTTCACAATTATTTAATATTCAGTTTGATTTAATAGAAACAGAGGAGATAAAATGCGACTGAAAAAAGCGATGATCTTAGCAGCAGGTTTAGGCAAGCGGCTTCGTCCTCTTACTGATGATATCCCTAAGGCTTTGGTCAAATTTAATGGAGTTCCATTGTTGGAGCTTCTGATAAATAAGCTTATAAAGCATGGTTTTAATTATATTGTGATAAACATTCATTATCGTGGTGAAAAGATTCTTGAATTTTTAGAACAAAAGCACTTCCCTGAGGCTCAGATAATTATATCTGATGAACGGGAGAAGCTTTTAGATACTGGTGGAGCAATAAAAAAAGCTGCTCAGTATTTAGATACTCCTTTTTTGCTTCATAATGTGGATATTGTTTCAACTGTAAACCTTGGGGAGTTATTTTCTTTTCACATTAGGAATAATAAATTGGCGACCTTAGCAGTAAGTAATCGTCTGACTGATAATGTTTTGGTTTTTGACAAAAATGATAATTTATGCAAATGGAAAAGTTATAAACTAAATATACAAAAGCCTGATATAAATTGTCTTGATGAAAAAGAATATGCTTTTAGTGGTATTCACGTGATTTCTCCTTCAATATTTAAATATTTCCCTTCGGAGGATAAATTTTCAATTATAGATTTTTATATACAGACAGCACTTCGAGGTGGTCAGATAACTTTTTATGATCATTCCGGTGCAAAATGGTTTGATGTTGGCACTATTGAAAAACTCAACGAAGCACAGAAGGCTTTTTTAAAAATGTGATTAAATTTGATAAAAGTTGTAATTTTGTAATGATTGTTTTTAAAAATGAAATATTATGGCAGAATTAAAAGCTATTCATAAAGAACTTGATTTAATTCAAGATGTAATAAAACGTATGGCAGAAAATTCATTCAAAGTAAAAGCTTGGATGATGTCTATCTTTGGAGGAGTTTTGGCATTAGCAAAAGGAGGATTATTTAATACGACAGAAACAAATAATAGCGTTTTGCCAATGGCGTTTATTTATCTTTTCCTTGTAATTACAGTTGCTGTATTTTGGTATTTAGACGCTTTTTTTCTGTGGACAGAGAGATTATATAGGAAACTATATGCTTGGGTAGTTAAAAATAGACCTAATACCGATAAATATTTGTATGATTTGAATACTTTTGTAAGAGAAGTAAATGGCGAAACTATTGATTTATTGGCGGATATGGACAGCAAATTCAAAGTGGCTTTTAGTAAAACTCTTTTGCCTTTTTATTTAATACCTTTCCTGTTCAGTCTTATTTTATTTCTTTCTTCATTAAGTTAAAATAAGGACGTGCATTTTTAATGAGTGGGGAGTAATAACTTTTCTTGCCAAAATTGGTTTATTATCAGTGAGTTATTAAATATGTTTTTATTTTGATGTTTATTCTTGTAGGTTAATTTTTTGGTGGGAAAAAATGGTATAAAGTGGAATAAAATATTTGTTTTTTACAAAAAAGAAATATATTTACACTCGGAAAAAGTGTGCATTTAAATGTCAAGTTTTGTTGGAAATATTCTTTGTAAAATAGATTCAAAAGGACGTATAGCATTACCTTCGGCTTTCAGAAAACAACTATCAAAGCAAGCGCATGGGAGCTTTGTTATAAAAAAAGATATGTTTGAAAATTGTCTTGTACTTCTGCCTTATGACGAATGGGAACGTCAAGTGGAGAAAATACGAGGTAGGCTTAATCCATTTAATAGACAGCATAATAGATTTTTAAGAAATTTTTTTAAAGATGTTTCAATTTTGACTTTGGATTCAAATAATAGATTACTTATTCCCAAAGAGTTTTTGAATTTTATAGAAGTTTCTGACGAGGTGTTTTTAATAGGTTTGGATAGAAAAATAGAACTTTGGAATAAAGAGACTTTTGAGAAGTATATTACTGAATATGAAGGATTTAATGAAGATATGGAGAAATTCTTAAATTTTAACAATGAATGAGCAGTATCATATACCGGTTTTATTAAAAGAGACGCTTGAATATTTGAATATTAAACCTGATGGCATATATATAGACTCAACATTTGGCGGAGGAGGGCATTCCAAGGCTATATTAGAGCGTCTTTCTCATAAAGGGCGCTTAATTGCTTTTGATTATGACCAAGAGAGTTTGAACAATGAGTTTAATGCAGATAATTTTATTTTAATATATGCTAATTTTGCGTTTATACCTTATTTTTTGGATTTTCTTAATATTGACAAGGTGGATGGAATAATTGCAGATTTAGGTTTATCAAGTCATCAGATAGATACGGCAGAGAGAGGTTTTTCTTTTCGTTTTGATTCTGAGTTAGATATGCGTATGAATAAGAATATAGAAATTACTGCAAAGCATATTGTAAATACTTATTCAATTGAGCGCTTGCAGGATATTTTTAGTCGATATGGGCAAATACATAATTCAGCAAGCTTAGCGAGGCGTATTGTTATGGGGCGTTCAAAGTCAAAGATAGAAACAACGCAGGATTTAGTGGAAGTTATAAAGCCTCTTGTTCCTAAAAAAATGGAGCAGAAATATTTGGCAAAGGTATTTCAGGCGATAAGAATAGAAGTTAATAGTGAAATTGAAAATTTAAAAGCTTTTTTAAGTAATTTACCCGAGATATTGAAAAAAGGTGGGAGAGTTGCAATAATAACTTATCATTCGGTAGAGGATAGACTTGTTAAGAATTTTTTAAAATATGGTAATTTTCAGGGAGTTATGCAAACAGATTTATATGGAAATCCATTGCGCTCTTTTCGTTTAATAACTAAGAAACCAGTAGTTCCGAATGCAAATGAAATTATGAATAATCCGCGCAGTAGGAGTGCTAAATTACGAGTTGCAGAATTGATTTAAATTTTATCACTATGTCTAATTGGTTAAAACATTTTTTTTCTCTCACTTGGCTTGAAAATCCTTTGGTAAAACGTAATTTTAAATTTGTAATGTTTTTGATTTTATTGGCTTTTATATATTTATTGAATTCATTGATAATGGATTATAATATACGGAGGTATAATGAATTGCTAAATGAAGTTAAAGTCTTGAAAATAAGGTATATAGAGTTAGAGAGGTGTTTAAATAATAATGTTCTACTTTCTGAAATAGAGAAAAAAATCAAGAAAATGCACTTTAAAATACGTAGTCCTAAGCAACCACCTCAAATTATAAAAGTGGAGTAATCCTATGTCTGTTAAAAGGAACATATTGAGTTATTTTTCAATTGTAATGTTTGGTTTTATTATAGTATCAGTTGTGATATTACTAAAAGTTTTGTATTTAAAGACTATACGTCGGAATTATTACGAGCAAAAGAAGTCTGTATATTTTGAGGGGAGAATACCAGCCAAGCGAGGAGATATATTGGATGCAAACGGGAATTTGCTTTCTACATCAGTATATAGATATGATGTTTTTTTTGATCCTAATACGGATTTTTTACGCAAGTGGTCTGATAGCTTATTTAAGTCTCAGGCTTATACTCTTGCAGTTGCGTTATCTAAGGGCTACGGAGATAAGGAACCAGAATATTATTTTAAGTTAATTATGAATGCTCGTAAAAAAGGATTACGTGGTATATTGTTATTAAAAGATCTTAGTTTAAAGCAAAAGGATAGTTTGCGTAATTTGCCAATTTTTAGATATGGTCGTAATCGTGGTGGACTAATTATCAATGAAAAAACACGTCGTATATTGATATATAACGGATTAGCTCGGCGGACTATTGGTTTTATAAAGAACGGGAAAAGTTTTGGGTTGGAGAATGTTTATAATGGATATTTATCCGGCATCAATGGTAAAGCGCTATATCAGCGCTTACCCGGAGGCATCAAACGTAAATTATATGTAATACAAAAGGCAGAGGATGGTGCAGACATTGTTTCTACAATAGATATACAGTTGCAAGATATAGTAGAAAATGCCCTTAAAAAGCGTCTTATTGAGCTTGATGCAGATTATGGGGTCGCTATTCTAATGGATGTTAAAACTGGCTATATACGTGCATTAGCAAATCTCGGCAAATTAAAAGATTCTGTATATTTTGAGAATAGAAACTATGCAGTAGGAGTAAACTATGAGCCAGGTTCTGTAATGAAATTAGCTTCTTTTATTGCCATTTTTGAGAATTCTGACGTTTCACTCGATACAATAGTTGATACCGGCAATGGGATATGGCAAGTGGCAAAAGATTATGCAATACGTGATTATAAAAAAGGTGGTTTTGGTAAAATAACTCTTAAACGAGTTTTCGAATTGTCTTCAAATGTTGGTACAGCTAAATTAGTGTATAATTTTTTCAGAGATAAACCTCAGGAATTTGTTCAAGTGCTTGATGATATGGGTTTTTCCCGTCCTTTGGATTTGAAACTTGAATATGTTCCTAAGCCTATATTTCATATCCCGGGAGATAAAGAATGGGGTGGCATTACTACTCTTTTACAGATGTCAATAGGATATTCTTTATCAGTGACGCCGATGCATATTATTACCTTGTATAATGCAGTTGCCAATAATGGGAAAATGGTTAAACCTCAGATAGTTAGTTCTGTGGTTAAGAACGGAAGAATAATAAAAAAGTTTAAACCTGAGTATATCAATACTGCTATTTGTTCTCAAAGTACAATAGATAAGATAAAAAAATTATTGCGTGGTGTTGTGGAAAATGGAACAGGTAAGCATTATGTAAAGAGTGATTTGGTTGATATTGCCGGAAAAAGTGGCACTGCTTGGTCATACAATGAGCAGAGTGGTAGTTATAGAACCCAGACAGGCATAGTCTATAATTCTACTTTTGTTGGGTATTTTCCTGCTGAAAATCCTAAATATACATGTTTGGTAATGATACATAATCCTAAACGTAAAGCTTTTGGTGGTGCTTCTGCCGCAGGTATAGTTCTTAAACGAATTGCTGAAAAAATTTATGCTTTTGATTACGATTTGCAGAAAGATAAAAATTATATTGTGAATAATCAGAAAGCTCAGAATACTCTACCTGATGAGGTAAAAGGTGGCTATAAGTCAATGATAACTTATAATTTGAAACATTTGGGAATAAAATATCGTGATAAAACTAATTCTCAATGGGTTAAAGTTGAAAAGACAAATAATTTTGTATATTTTCGTCCTATGCACCTTAGAAAAAATATTATGCCGGATTTAATTGGTTTATCTTTGAAAGATGCTATGTATTTAGCTCAGATGTATAATTTAGAGGTAAAAGCTGAGGGGTGCGGAAAAGTAGTATATCAATCAATAAAACCGGGAGAGTTTCTGCAGCAAAAGCAAAAATTGATACTACGCCTAAAATGAATGACGAAAGCTCTTATATGCACTAAATTTAGTATTCCTAACTAATAACATAAAATTTAAAAGCGATTATGTCAAAAGATAAAAAATGAAAATACTTAAACACATAATTAAAAATATTGATTATGAACTTGTTAATGGTAGTTTAGAAATTCCGATTAAAAAAATTACTGCTGATTCCCGCAATGTAGAGGAGAATACTCTTTTTGTGGCAATAGAAGGAACTCGAGTAGATGGACATAAATTTATTACTTCTGCTATTGAACATGGTGCAACGGCTGTTTTAGTATCTAAAATTGACGTAATACCACAAGGCATTACTATTATCCGTGTTTCGGATACTTCGGAAGCTATGGCGTATTTATTAGCTGCTTTTTATGATTATCCTTCTAAAAGAATGACTGTTGTAGGTATTACTGGTACCAATGGAAAGACAACAATAGCAACTTCTTTATATAATTTGTTTACAAATTTAGGACATAAGTGTGGTTTAATTTCGACTGTTGAGTATCGTATCGGTGAAAAAATATTTGCTTCAACACATACCACTCCCAACGCAGAAAAACTCTGTGAGCTTTTTGCTCAAATGTATAAAGAAGGTGTGCAATATGTTTTTATGGAGGTATCCTCCCATGCTTTAATACAGAAAAGAACTGCTGCTATTGACTTTGACGGAGCTATCTTTACAAATCTTACACATGACCATTTAGATTACCATCAAACTTTTAAGAATTATATAAATGCAAAAAAAATTCTTTTTGATTCACTGAAAAAAAGTGCTTTTGCATTGGTAAATGCCGATGATAAACATCATAAATATTTGTTGCAAAATACTGTTGCCCACAAATATACTTATGCATTGAAAAGCTTAGCCGATTTTAAAGCTAAAATTATTGAAAAACATTTTGAAGGAACACTTGTAGATATAGATAATACAGAGGTTTGGCTTCAATTTGTAGGAACGTTTAATGTTTATAATTTGCTTGCGGTATATGGAGCTGCACGTTTGTTGGGTAAAGATAAACAGAAAGTTTTAATAGAGCTTAGCAGATTAAAACCTGTTCGTGGTCGTTTTCAGATATATAAATCTCATGGTAAATATGCAATTGTAGATTATGCCCATACGCCTGATGCTTTGCAGAATATTTTGAAAGAATTAGTTCAAATTAAGAGTTCAGGAGCTAAGATTATTACTGTGGTTGGTGCTGGTGGAAATCGCGATAGAGAAAAACGACCTAAGATGGCTGCTATTGCTGCTTTTTATTCCGATATTTTGATATTGACAAGCGATAACCCAAGAGATGAAAAACCTGAGGATATTATTGCGGATATGGAAAAAGGTATTCATAATTCATCAGCTAAATATTTTACTATTGTCGATAGAGAACAAGCGATAAAAGCAGCAGTAAATTTTGCTTCGCAGGGAGATTTGATACTTATTGCCGGCAAAGGGCATGAAACTTATCAAGAGATACAAGGTAAAAAGTATCCTTTCGATGATATGGAAAAAGTTATTAAGTATCTATAAATCAAGAAAATAAACTAAGATGTTTTATTATATATTTAAATATCTTGATAAACTCAATGTTCCTGGCGCAGGGCTTTTTAATTTTATAACATTCAGGGCAGGTATTACTATTATTACTTCTTTGTTTGTTTCCTTTTTTTTCGGGAAGAAAATTATTGATTATCTGAAAAAAAAGCAGATAGGCGAAAATATACGCAATTTAGGTTTGCAAGGGGAAGATTTGAAAAAAGGTACCCCTACAATGGGAGGAATTATAATTATTTTATCTACTTTAATCCCTGTGCTATTATTTGCCAAATTGCATAATATATACATCATTCTTATGTTAATCACTACTATTTGGCTTGGTACTCTTGGTTTTATTGATGATTACATAAAAACTTTTAAAAAACATAAGGAAGGGCTTAAAGGACGTTTTAAAGTTATTGCTCAACTTGGGTTGGGAATAATCGTAGCTATTACAGTAATTTTTAGCAAGGATATAGTTATACGTAAAACTTATACAAAAACCGAGGTAATAAATCATTATAAAACAGAAATCGCATATTATAAAGACGTAAAATCTTTAAAAACTACTTTGCCTTTTTTCAAGGATAATGAAATAGACTATTCTCAAATTTTGTCCTTTTGGAAAAATAGACCTGTATGGGCAGATGTAGTATTGTATTCAATAATTGTTATCTTTATTATAATGGCAGTTTCTAATGGTGTCAATTTGACAGATGGATTAGATGGCCTCGCGGCAGGTACAAGTTCCTCGGCTTTGGGAACCTTAGCCGTATTTGCTTATGTTTCTGGTAATGTCGTTCTCTCTGATTATTTGATGATTATGTATATCCCTAATCTTGGCGAACTTGTAATATTTATAAGTGCTTTAATGGGAGCTTTAATAGGTTTTCTTTGGTATAATTCATATCCTGCTCAGGTTTTTATGGGTGATACTGGCAGCCTTACTCTTGGTGGACTTATTGCTGTAATATCAATATTAGTTCGCAAAGAATGGCTTTTGCCAATATTTGGAGGTATATTTTTAGTTGAAAGTTTATCTGTTATTCTGCAAGTTTCTTATTTTAAGTATACAAAAAGAAAATATGGAGAAGGGAAAAGAATTTTTTTAATGTCCCCATTACATCATCATTATCAGAAAAAAGGTATACCGGAACCTAAAATTGTATCTCGCTTTATTATTGTTTCTATTATGCTCGCAATAGCTTCTATTATTACGCTA
Organism: uncultured Bacteroidales bacterium; assembly: GCA_964637235.1. Classification (GTDB taxonomy): domain Bacteria; phylum Bacteroidota; class Bacteroidia; order Bacteroidales; family S143-33; genus CAZWVR01. The sequence goes on from CAZWVR010000013.1 coordinate 22,770, forward strand.
AAAATTAGATAATCAATGAAATATGATATAGTCATACTCGGAGCGGGAATTAGCGGTATAGGTGCTGCAATTTTAGCAAAAAAGAAAAAATATTCTGTATTTGTTTCTGATAATGGAAAAATTACTAATGAAAATAAGCTCATTCTTAATACTTTACAAATACCTTTTGAGGAAAATACACATTCTGAAAACATTATTTTAAAAGCTAATAAAATAATTAAAAGCCCCGGCATTCCAAATACAAGTACTATTATCCAAAAAGCATTAAAAATAGGTATTCCTATTGTTTCTGAAATAGAATTTGCCTACAAGTTTGTCGATAAGCCTATTATTGGCATAACAGGTAGTAATGGTAAAACGACTACCACCTCTTTAATTTGGCATATCTTAAAAAGCGCAGGTGTAAATGTTGCTGCTGTCGGTAATATTGGACAGAGTTTTGCAAAAACCGTTGCAGACGCTCCGGCAGATGTATATGTGATGGAAATAAGCAGTTTTCAATTAGAAAATATTTTTACATTCCGTCCTGACATAGCCATACTTTTAAATATCACCCCTGATCATTTGGATAGGTATAATTATAATTTAGAAAAGTATGCTAAAACAAAACTGAAAATAACACAAAATCAGACAGATAAGGATATATTTATTTATAATCTGGACGATGAGCTTATAAATGTTCTTATTAAAGAAAGTTCAATAGCTGCCCAAAAAAAATCTTTTGCTATAAAAAATAGAGCAGACGCGTATTTTGATGAGCAAAGCAATTGCCTTGTTTATCAAGATTTTTGTTTTAAAGCAACTAATTTGAAATTACGAGGTAAACATAACATATATAATGCTTTGGCAGCTATTATTGCGACCAAAACTTTTGGAATATCTAACAATTATATTTATGAGGCTCTATCAGATTTTCAGCCAGTTGAACATAGGCTTCAGCAAGTAGATATTATCAATAAAATTACTTTTGTCAATGATTCTAAGGCTACAAATGTGGATTCTGTATTTTATGCTCTTGATGCATTTTCGGAGAATATTATCTTAATTATGGGCGGAATAGACAAAGGCAATGACTACAATAAGATAAAACCTATAGTGCAAAAAAAAGTTCGTGCAATAGTTGCCTTGGGTAAAGACAATACTCCGATACAGCAAGCTTTCAGAGGAATAGTTCCTGTATATTCGACTAATAATATGTCAGATGCTGTTAAAAAAGCTTATGGATTAGCAACTGCTGGTGATATAGTTTTACTTTCCCCTGCCTGTGCGAGTTTTGATCTTTTTAAAAATTATATGGACAGGGGGTGGCATTTTATTCAAGAAGTTAAAAAACTGAAAACACAAATAAATGGAGCAAAATAAAGGTCATGTTAATTTTTATATTTGGATATATGCTTTTTTTGCGATAGTATCCATTTTTGCGATAGGAAGTGCAGGAGCAGCTCTTGCAGCTTATAGACATGTTTCTCCTTTTTGGGTGATATTTAAACAAATAGCTTTCCTTATAGCTGGTTTTATTTTTATGCTTGCTGTTGGGAAATTAGATTATAGAGTATATTTTAAACTTGCTGATGCTTTTTATTTTATTTCTCTGTTTCTTTTGATTATAACTCTATTTTTTGCACCAACTGTCAATGCTGCAAGACGTTGGCTTGTTCTCCCCGGATTAGGTTTACATTTTCAAACTTCTGAATTGGTTAAAATAGCTGTGATTATAAAAGTTGCTCAAATCCTTGCTACTGAAAAGAATATGAGAGAGAACACTGACCAATTATTAAAAAAAGTTGCTTTTTGGGTGCTTCCGATAGTATTTCTTGTAATGCTTGGGGATAATTCAAGTGCACTTTTAATTTTCTTTACTGTAATACTTATGCTTTTTATTGCTCCTATTGATAGAAAACTTTTACTAAAATATCTCGGTTTATTAACATTGTTATTCGTTGTCTTTTTTCTTTTAGGTTTATTGGTAGGTATAGGAAGATTTAATACCATGCTTGCAAGAGCTAAAAATTTTCTTCTTGGTGAAGATTATTATCAAGCTTTACAAGCTAAGATTGCAGTAGCAACTGGGCATCTTTTTATCCCTATTCCTGGGTCAAGTACCCAAAAAGCACTCCTGACGCATTCATATTCTGATTTTATCTTTGCTATTTTAGCAGAAGAATGGGGTATTTGGGCTTTTATAATTGTAATCGTTTATTTGATTTTTATATATAAAACAGGCGAAATTATAAAGAAAATAAATCGTTCTTTTCCGTTATTTTTAGCTTCTGGAATAGTTTTCTCAATTACTTTGCAGGCTTTTGTACATATAAGTGTTAATATCGGATTGCTCCCTATAACTGGTCAGCCACTACCTTTAATTAGCTTGGGTGGAACTTCTATAATAATGACGTCTTTTGCATTTGGTATTCTATTGAATATTAGCCGTAATAAAGCTGCTTATCAGTTAATTATGAAAGAAAAAAATAATGCTAAAAATGAAAAAAATGATAGTGAGAAAAGTGAGGAAAATAAGGATATAGAGCCAAAAATGAAAAATGAGGAATGGAAAGAATTACTGATAAGTGATTTTGATATTTGATATATGTTTATAAGTGTCTGACTTAGTATATGGCAAGTTTTAATGGATAAAAAAAATAGATGGAAATTTTTATAATAGAAAAAATTTTTTATTAACTTTGCCAATGTTAAAATATAAATCTTAAATCGCAGAACAATGCACGGAATTAACAAAGTTCAGTTAATCGGTAATGTAGGAAGAGATCCTAAATCAAAAACCTTAGAGAACGGTGTAAAAGTCACTACCTTTTCATTCGCTACTAGCGAAGCACACCGTAAAAGGAATGGAGAGAGAAAAACCTCTACTGAATGGCACAACATTGTATTATGGAGAGGCTTGGCAGAATTAGCTGAAAAATTTATCAGAAAAGGAGATCCTTTATTCATTGAGGGGAAATTGCATACCAGAACTTGGAGAGATAGAGACGGGAACCTCAGAAGGAGCACAGAAGTAGTTGCTACTAATGTAATTATGTTATCTCCAAGAAACAAACGTGAAAATATTGACGACAAAGGTTTTAATGATGATGTGAATTTGGATGATATTACAGAAGATGACGAATTGAGAGAAGATCAATCAACTGTTGATCACGAAGATAGTGATAACGAATTTTAATTTTTAAAATACCTTGGGGCGCTCCGAATCGTCTTTTTACTTCACTTTCGGAGTGCTCTTAATTTTTTTAATATGATGCCCCCTTGGCTACCCCAATTAAGTATTACATTTTTACCTTTTTCTTTCAAACTGGCTATTGAGTTGATTTTTTTTATTTTACTTCTCATTTCTTCTGCATTAATATCAGGCTCTGAGGTAGCTTTTTTTTCTCTTACCCCACAAATGATTGCCGAATTGAAAAAACATAATTCAAAAGTTAATCATTTAATTCTTAAATTACTTGAGAATCCCGATAAATTATTAGCTACCATACTTATTAGTAATAACTTTGTGAATATAGGAATAGTATTGCTTTCAACTTATATAAATCGCAATCTTATTGATTTTCACGGTAATCAGCAGCTGCAATTTATATATGAGGTTGTTATAATAACTTTTATTATTTTGTTTTTCGGAGAAATTTTACCCAAAGTATATGCTACACAATATAATCGGCAATTTGCAAAATTTATGGCTATCCCTTTGAATGTTTTGCAGAAAATTTTTTCTCCTATATCTTATTTGTTAGTTAAGTCGTCTTTTTTAGTAAAAAATATAAAACCTGCGGAAAGGCTTTCTTTGGAGGATTTAAGCGAAGCTATAAATTTGACTTCCCATTCTTTGAACGAGGAAAAAGAAATACTGCAAAATGTATTGGAAATCAACACCATAGAGGTACGCGAAATTATGACTTCTCGTGTAGATGTCTTTATGCTTGAATGTAATGAGAAGTTTTCAGAAATAAAGAAAAAAATTGCCCAAAGACCTTTTTCTAGAATACCTGTATATAAAGAACGACTTGATAATATAATCGGTATTCTTTATGTGAAAGATTTAATTGCTCATATAAACAAAGAAGATTTTTTTTGGTGCCCTTTGGTTAAAAAACCTTATTTTATACCTGAGAATAAAAAGATTGATGATCTTTTGCAAGAATTCCGAAGTAAAAAAATTCATATGGCAATAGTTATTGACGAGTATGGCGGGTTTAGTGGTATTATTACCTTAGAGGATATTCTTGAAGAAATTGTCGGTGAAATACGAGACGAATTTGAAAAAGATGAGCCATATTATGTAAAACTTTCGCATAATACTTATATTTTTGATGGTAAAATTCTTTTAAAAGATTTTTACAGAATTACTGGTTTAGACGAGGATATTTTTGAAGAAGTTAAAGGTGAAGCTGAAACTCTTGCTGGGTTTATTTTAGAACTCAAAGGAGAGTTCCCAAAAGAAAAAGAGGATATTGAGTTTCATAATATTGTTTTTATTATTGAAAAAATGGAAAAACGGAGAATTGCTAAAATAAAAGTTATAATAAATAACTGATCATGAAAAAAATAATTATTCCTTTGGTACTATTGACGATATTTTCTTGCAATATTCCTAAAAAAGAAGTTATTGATAGCTATGAAAATGGTATGATTGAAGCTATTGGGTATTATATAGTTGATCACGGTGAGAAAATATACGTTAAAAAAGTTTATTATTATTCAAATGGACTTAGAAAAGAAGTTCAACATTTTGATAAAAATGGCAATAAAGATGGTAAATGGGTAAGCTGGTTTCCTAATGGAAGTAAACATTGGCTTATCCATTATAAAAACGGAGTTAAAGACGGTAAATATATTGTTTGGTATAAAAACGGGAATAAACAGCTTGAAGGTTATTATGCTAATGGATTAGCAGATGGGAAATGGATAATTTATGACCAAGATGGGAAAAAACTCCAAGTTTTATACTATAAAGCGGGTAAAATACTCAATAATCCGTAAAATATTGAGCTCTGTAATATTTTGATTTACTGTTTTTAGATGTAGAATTTTAGATTTAGTTTATCTCATTCCGAAATAAAATGGGTAAATTTAAAGTCTTTTAAATGAATTACAACCTACAAGAGATAGCTGCGATAATAAATGCTCGTTTAATAGGTAATCCTAATTCAGAAATAGAGTATTTATTATATGATAGCCGAAGAATAGTCCCTTCGGAAAATAGTTTATTTTTTGCTTTTCAGGGTAAAAGGGATGGGCATCTTTTTATTGAGGATATGATAAAAAAAGGAGTGAGAAATTTTGTAGTTCAACGTTTACCAAATAATATTCAAGCTAATTTTTTATTAGTCAACAATACTTATAAAGCATTACATACCTTAACGGCATATCATCGCAGGCGTTTTAATATTCCTATTATAGCAATAACAGGCAGCAATGGAAAAACAATAGTGAAAGAATGGCTTGCTTATATTTTGAATGAGTTTTATAAAATAGCTAAAAGCCCTAAAAGTTTTAATTCTCAGATAGGGGTACCTCTTTCTATCTGGGAAATAAGCCCTGATGTACAGATAGCAATCATTGAAGCAGGAATATCCCGTCCTAATGAAATGGAGAGCCTCCAACGAATAATAATGCCTACTTTTGGTATATTTACGAATCTCGGAGATGCTCATCAAGAAAATTTTTCCTCATACCGTGAAAAATTAAATGAAAAACTAAAATTATTCTCCTCGGTTAAAAAGATATATTTCTGCCGGGATGATAAATTCGTTTTTGATACTATAACAAAAAAATATGGCGATACCAAAGAATTATTGACTTGGTCAATGAAATATAAAGATGCAGATCTATATGTAGAAGCGGAGAAACATAACTCCTATACTTTATTACACGGATATTTTCGGGGCAAAGAGGCTTCTGTAAAAATTCCTTTTACAGACGAAGCTTCTGTGGCTAATGCTATAACAGTTTGGCTTTTTCTTAATGATTTTTTAGGCAGAGAAAAAATTCCATTGGAAAAATTTGAAACACTTCCTCAAATTGAAATGCGATTACAACAGATTCGCGGAGCTAATAATTCTATAATAATAAATGACGCCTATAATAGTGATTTTACTTCGCTTCGGATAGCAATAGATTATTTATGTTCTCAAAAAGTAAATAAAGATAAAGTAATTATTCTTTCGGATATGGAGCAAATTTCTAATGAAAAACGCATATATAAACAGGTAGTTCAATTAATTAACAAAACAAAAATTAAAACTTTTATTGGAATTGGCAAACATCTTGAACAGAATGCCGAATTTTTCCATTTTACTGATAAACATTTTTTTATCTCCACTGATGAATTTTTACGAGCTTTGCCATCATTTAACTTTAAAAATAAAGTTATCCTTATCAAAGGTGCTAGGAAGTTTCAATTTGAAAAAATCTCTCAATTACTTGAAAATAAAAGACATAGAACAGTTTTTGAAATCAATTTAAATGCATTGGAATATAACTTAGATTATTTTAGAAGTTTTTTAAAATCTGATACCAAGATAATGGTGATGGTTAAAGCTTTTTCCTATGGCAGTGGATCATACGAGATAGCTTCTTTTTTGCAAAATCAGAATGTGGACTATTTAGGCGTAGCTATTGCAGATGAAGGAGTTGAGTTAAGAGAAGCTGGAATAAGCTTGCCTATTATGGTTATGAACCCTGAGGTTTCCACTTTTCAATTGTTAATAAATTACCAATTAGAGCCTGAAATTTATACTTTTTCAATATTGGAACATTTTTATAAAACAGTTAAAAAATATGCCTATCACCCTATACCTATTCACATAAAAATAAATACCGGGATGAATCGCCTCGGTTTTGAACCTGAGGAGGTGGATAAACTTATTTCTATATTACAAGAATATTCAGATTTTCTTTATCCTAAAAGTGTTTTTTCTCATTTAGTTGCGAGTTCGGAACCTCAGTTTGATGAATTTACCCAGATGCAAATTCATAAATTTTTAGAAGTGAAGCGAAAATTTGAACAGAATTTTCGGCATAAGATAATTTTTCATATTTTAAATAGTGGCGGGATAGAGCGATATCCTCAGTATCAAATGGATATGGTACGTTTAGGTATAGGGCTTTATGGTATTAGTGCAATAGATAATAGTTTACTTAAACATATTGGTACATTAAAGACGCATATTTTACAAATAAGAGAAGTTAAAGCTGGTGAGAGCATAGGTTATAGTAGAGCACAATTTGTTAAGCGAGATAGTCGTATAGCTACTTTGCCCATTGGTTATGCAGATGGCTTAAATCGTAAACTTAGTTGTGGTAAAGGCAAAGTTTGGATTAAGGGATATTTAGCTCCTATTGTGGGAAATATTTGTATGGATCTGACAATGGTGGATATTACTGATATCCCCAATGTTAATATAAATGATGAGGTGATTATTTTTGGTAATCAGTTGCCTATTACTACAATAGCACAATGGCTTGATACGATACCTTATGAAGTTTTAACCTCTGTATCGCATAGAGTTAGACGAGTATATTTATGGGAATAAATTTCCTTATTTTTTTGGGTGATTTGTTATAGTATATAAGCCTGATATTTAAGTAATTAAGTGTGTTATAAAAACTTTTTTTGTAATGTATCTGACCGGGTAGATAGATAGAATGTATCCTATTGCTAAAACTGTGAAAAGAACTAAAAATATGTCTCCAATTTTTATTTTTACTGGATATACTGAGATAATAAAAGCATCTTGTGAGGGTAATGTAATAATTCCATATTTTTGTTGAATATATGCTAAACTAATTCCTATAAATAATCCAATTATTGCACCTATTAAGGAGATTAAAAATCCTTCTGTTAGAAAAATTTTTCTGATAAGTTTTACTGTTGCGCCTAAGGAAAATAAAGTGGCTATATCTTTTTGTTTTTCTACTATTAGCATTATAATAGAGCCAATAATATTGAAAGAGGAGACAAACAGTATGAAGCTAAGAATAGCAAATAGCAGCCAATGTTCTGTATTCATCATTTTATAAAGGAGTTTATTTTGTTCATATCTATTTTCCACTTTAAAGTTTTCTCCTAATTTTTTTTGCAGAGATTTTTTTTCCTCATCAATGTTTACTTTTGAGAAAACTTTGATGTATATAGTATTTGCATAATTTTGATAATTGAGCAGCTCGGCTGCTAAGTCGTAATCTGTGATAATGTATTTATTGTCATAATCTTCTTGTATTGAAAATATCCCTGAGACATATACTGGTGCACTATTAAAAGCATTATTGAAATTAAGAGTATTTGCAGATGTATTTGATGGTGTCCATATAGTTATAGGTGCGATACTATTTGCAGCCACACCTAATACAGATGCTATACCATAGCCAATAACTGTAAAATGGTATGGACCTCGTTTGAGGAAAAAATTCCCGGAATATAAACAGGTATCAATGCCTGTAATTTGTTTAAAATTATCTTCAACTCCTAATAATGTTATTATTGCTTGCTTATGTTGAAATTCTGCGATAGCATTTTCTTCTATTACAAAGGAATATGCAGCTATATTTTTCTCATTGTTTAATATATCTCGCAGTGAATCAGTTATTTTAAATTTTTTCCCTTTTTTAAGAACAACTTTTAAATCCGGATTAAAGTTATTGACACTGTTTTTTATTACATTTTCAAATCCGTTAAATACGGATAGGATTACAAATAATGCCGCAGTACCGAAGGCTATGCCGATTATAGCTATAAAAGAGATAACATTTATTATGTTTAAACTTTTTTTTGAAACTAAGTATCTACGGGCAAAAAATAGTGGCAGTTGCATTTTCTAACCTTTTAGAATTGTTTTTATATCATTTAAGATGTTCAATGCTTCAAGAGGTGTGAGGTTGTTTATATCAATATTTAAAATTTTATCACGGATTTGTTTGAGCACAGGATCATCAAGTTGGAATAAAGTCAATTGATATCCGGGTTCTTTTATGGCATCTTTTGAAGGTTTAGCTACTGGTTTTGAAGTATGTTCTTTTTCCAGTTCAGAGAGAATTTGTTTAGCACGTGCTATTATGCTTTTAGGTAAACCAGCCATTTGTGCTACGTGAATACCGAAGCTATGTTCACTACCGCCTCTTACGAGTTTTCGTAAGAAAATTATCTTATTATCAATTTCTTTGACAGTTATGTTGTAATTTTTTATTCTTTTGTATAGTTTTTCCATTTCATTGAGTTCGTGATAATGGGTTGCAAAGAGTACTTTTGGATTTTGGTGTGGCAGATTGTGAAGATATTCTACTATTGCCCAAGCCAGGGATATTCCATCATAAGTACTTGTACCTCGTCCTAATTCGTCAAAGACTATTAAAGATCTATCGCTTAGATTATTAAGAATGTAGGCAGCTTCGTTCATTTCTACCATAAAAGTACTTTCTCCCAATGATATATTATCGGAGGCGCCTACACGAGTAAATATTCTATCTACATATCCTATTGAGGCTTTTTTAGCGGGTACGAAAGATCCGATTTGTGCGAGTAGTACTATTAAAGCGCTTTGTCGTAAATAAGCAGATTTGCCTGCCATATTTGGTCCTGTAATTATCAAAATTTGCTGGTCTTTATTGTCGAGGTATAAGTCGTTGGGGATATAATGTTCTCCTATTGGTAGTAATTTTTCAATAACGGGGTGTCGTCCTTCGTGAATTTCTATGATATGGCTATTGTTAACTTCTGGTTTTGTATATTCGTTTTCTTTTGCGAGGTATGCCAATGAGGTGAGAACGTCTATGGTTGCGATTGCTTCTGCATATTCTTGCACGGTATTTATGTAATTTTGCAGCAGATCAAGAAATTTCTCGTAAAGTTCTGTTTCTATTTTGTTTATTTTTTCTTCGGCGGTTAGGATTTTAGTTTCGAATTCTTTAAGTTCGTCGGTGATATATCTTTCTGCATTAGTAAGAGTTTGTTTTCTTATCCATTCTTGTGGTACGCGTTTTTTATGGGTATTTGTTACTTCAATATAGTATCCAAAAACTTTATTATACCCTATTTTCAATGATGGTATTGAGTAGAGTTTAGAATATTTATTCCGTAGTTGTTCAAGGTATTGCTGGGCATCTTGGGCGATAGAGCGTAGAGAGTCTAATTCCTCGGATATTCCCAAAGCAATAACTTTCCCTTTACCTATTTGTACTGCAGGATCTTCTATGATGAATTTTTCTATTTTAAATATCAGTTCTTTGGCATTAGAGGGATTTACTTTTATGCTATCGTTTATGAAATTTGGTTTTTGGTTGGTGCTCTTGAGAATATGGATAATTTTTTCAGCAGATTTTAAGCTTTCTTTAAGTTTAATAATTTCTTTGGGGTTTATCCTTCTTGTAGCGATTTTTGAGGAAAGTCGTTGCATATCTGAAATAGTACGTAGAATTTCTCGAATTTCTTCATTTATAATTTGATTATTGTAGAAAAATTCAACGCCTTGTAATCTTTGTTCTATTGCATTTACATCTGTTAGTGGGAATGCGAGCCATTTACGCAATTTTCTGCCACCCATTGGAGTTATTGTGTAGTCTATTATGTCTATTAAAGCTTTTCCTTTTTCATTTAGTGGTTGAAAAATTTCCAGATTTCGCAAGGTAAATTTGTCTAATAGAACAAAGTTATCGTAATGGATTTTAGAAATTTTATTTATATGCTTTAAATCGGGATGTTCTGTAAATTCAAGGTAGTTTAAAAGTGCTCCTGCTGCTGAGATTGCCAGTGGCATATCTTCTAATCCGAAACCTTTTAATGAAAGTGTACTAAAATGGTTAGTAAGTTTTTCGTATGCAGATTGATATTCCAGCATCCAGTCATCAACGGGATATAGATAAAATTCTTTGCCTATAAAGTTGATTATTTGTTCTTTTTTTAGTCTATCGTAAATTATTTCTTTTGGTTTATAATTGTAGATTAGTTTTTTAATAAAGTCAAAATTGCCTTCTGTGGCGTAGAATTCACCTGTTGTAATATCGAGGAATGCCACTGCTGCTTTGTATTTAGAAAGCACTAATGCGGCGAGGAAGTTATTTTCTTTACCTTCAATAATATTTTCATTTAGTGTAATGCCGGGAGTTATAACTTCTGTAATGCCGCGTTTGACAATTTTTTTAGCTTTTTTAGGGTCTTCCAGTTGTTCGCAGATAGCCACTCTTTGTCCTGCACGAATTAGTTTTGGCAGATAAGTATCTAATGCGTGATATGGGAAGCCTGCTAAATCTACATAAGAAGCAGCTCCATTGGCTCGTTTTGTAAGAGTAATTCCCAGAATTTCAGAGGTTTTACGAGCATCTTCGTCAAAAGTTTCGTAGAAATCTCCCACTCGGAACAATAAAATGGCGTCGGGATATTTACGTTTAAAGTTTAAGTATTGCCTCATTAAGGGTGTTACTGCTAAGTGGCTTTTATCCATATTTTATTTCGTATATTTTTATACTGGACTGTTTTTTATTTTGGGCTATTTTATTGAGCTTTGTATATCAAAGCTCAAATTTTGATTTAGCTAATTGTTTTAGCTTGAATTTTGGTTATTTATTCATTTCGACGGTATATATTTTTCATCATTTCTGCTGTTTCTTGGCTATGAAATGGACCTATTGTAAACATTCCATATTGTAATTGCTGATAGAATGCGTCTATAAAATAGTTTAAATCGCCTGATCCGTATCTTACTGCACCGGGTTTACGGCGTATTATATAAATTCTTAATCGTGGTTGTTCCTCAAAATGAATTGCAAACCAATAGACTGTTCCGTTAATTACAGGTTTTTTCTTTATTTTTTCTTTTTTGCTTTTATAGAGCATTTTTGCATTTAGGGCATCTTGTTTGGATAGGAATGCACCTACTACAATTCTCCTTCTGCGGAGCCCTTCCCAAATAGCTTTATCAAAGTCTTTAAGAGTTCCGGAGTATATTTGCGAGCTACTTCCGACTATTTGATATTTTAAGTTGCCTAATTCTTGTTTTATTTTTATAATTACGGTGAACCAATAATACCGTATATTATCATCTTGTGCTTTTAATGATGTAAAAGATAAAGTTAATACACTTATAATCAATGCGATAATTACAAGTATTTTTTGTTTCATTTTTTCTATTTTTTACAAAAAAAAACTTTTTTGTCTAATATTACAAAAAAAAACAGAAAAAAGCAATGTATGAAAAGCTTTTAAAATCTTGTAAGTTGTGTCCGAGGGAATGTTCCATAGACAAACTCAATACAGATAGAGGAGTTTGTAGGACAAAGGCTGGGTATTATGTTGCTTCGGTTGTTGTACATAAAGGGGAGGAACCGCCTATAAGTGGAGAAAAAGGGATATGTAATGTTTTTTTTGCACATTGCAATTTGCAGTGTGTATATTGTCAAAATTACCAAATAAGTAAAAATAACACAGATATTGAGAGATACAAGATGTCTTTGTCTGAACTTATAGATAAAATTGTTAGCATACTGGATACAGGAATAAATATGTTAGGCTTTGTTTCTCCGTCTCATTTTCCGCTTGAAGTGATAGAAATTGTTAAGGCTTTGTATAAACGTGGATATTTTCCTACGATAGTATATAACACCAATGCTTATGAAAAAGTTGAGACATTAAGAATGCTTGAACCGTATGTAGATGTATATTTACCGGATTTGAAGTATATGGATTCAGCATTGGCGGCTAAGTATTCAAAGGCACGAGATTATCCACAAGTAGCAAGCTTAGCCATAAAGGAGATGATTCGTCAAAAAGGAGATGATTTAATTATTGATAAAAACGGATATGCGATATCAGGTGTAATTATCAGACATTTAGTTCTTCCTTCGCATATAGAGAATTCTATTGCTGTACTTCGTTTTATAGCTTCTATTTCCCAGAATATTTATATTTCATTAATGTCTCAATATTTCCCAACGGCGGATGCATATAAATATCCTGAGATAAATCGTACTGTTTATCCCAGCGAATACCAAAAAGTAGTGGAGGAGGCAATACGGTTAAATCTAACAAATGGCTGGATTCAGGATATACAAAGTCATCAACATTATATTCCGGATTTTAACTATGATCATCCTTTTGAGAGAATTGAATAGAAAGATAGCTGTCTAAAAACGGGGCTGTCCAAAAAAAGTCAATAATGTTGTAGTTTTTTATGAGATTTATAGAAAATTTTTTATTGTAAAGGGAATAATAGAGTAAAAAAATAAGAAAATAAACAGGGGAGCCTTTTTAGCCCCCTGCGAGAGTAAGGATTTGATGTTTTTGATACTCACCTACTGTAAACCTTATTTAGGACGATAAATGCTCCAAATTTTCATAGGTTTGGTAAAATATTAGCTCAAAATTCGGCGTTTATTTTGTTTTATAATATTGTTAAAGATATCAGATGGATTTTTAAATTTAGAAGCTAATATTATTGCCGTGATAATGTATGGTTTCCAGCCGGCTTGTTTATATGTTTGGATGCGGTATTTTTCAAAAATTTCGTTATCTACTTCGCCCTGTTCGCAGTTTAGTCCACTGATATCAGCAGGTAGTGGATGCATATAAAGAGCTGAGGCATTTTTTGTTAAGCTGATCATTTTATTATTGACTGTCCAATGTTTATGTTTAGCATTTTCTGCCAGAGCTTGTTTTTCTAATTCGTCTAATGCGTTGTAATCTTTCTTTTTAAGTAATTCGGTTCTTTTTTCCATAACCCAGTATGGAGCCCAGCTTTTTGGATAAATTATATCGGCGTTTTCGAAAGCTTCTTCCATAGAATGGAGTATTCGGAAGCTGCCGCCACTTTGTTGAGCTTGTTTTTCAGCTATTTTTATAGTTTCTGGTATTAGGTCATATCCTTCTGGATAGGCTAAATCTACTTGCATACCTAAGCGTGTCATTAGACCAATAATACCTTGTGGAACAGAGAGTGGTTTACCATAGCTGGGTGAATAAGCCCAGCTCATAGCTATTTTTTTGCCTTTTAAATTTTCAATTCCGCCGAAGTATTCAATTAAGTGAGCTAAGTCAGCAAGAGTTTGCGTTGGATGATCAATATCACATTGTAGATTTATTACTGTTGGTCTTTGAGGCAGAACGCCGTTTTTAAATCCATCTTCAAGAGCACTTGCTACTTGGCGCATATATTTGTTTCCTTCTCCTAAATACATATCGTCGCGAATTCCGATTACTTCTGCCATAAATGATATCATATTTGCTGTTTCCCGAACAGTTTCCCCGTGTGCTATTTGTACTTTTGATTCATCAATTTCTTGAATAGCTAAACCTAAAAGATTAGCAGCAGAAGCATAAGAAAAACGAGTTCTGGTGGATTTATCACGAAAATGTGAGATAGCTAATCCGCTTTCAAAAACTTTTAGAGAGTAGCCTTTGTCCCGTAGTAGTTTTGCTATTTTAGCTATCAGTAATATAGCATTGAGCTCGTCCATATTTTTTTCCCAGGTTAAAAGGAAATCTTTTCCATATAATCCGCTGAAATTTAATGAGTTAAGCTTATCTATGAGTTTGTTAATTTTTTCCATAATTATTTTTTTAGAGTTTTACTTCCATAGCAAAAAGTGCATAAAATGCAGAGGCAGCGACTAAATGCTCCACAGGAGTTTTTTCGTTTGGAGCATGAGCCATGACTTCATTTCCTGGTCCAAAGCCTACTATCGGAATATTATAGTAGCCATTTATTACTACTCCATTTGTGGAGAATGTCCATTTATCGATACGTGGTGATTTATTAAATAGCTTTTCAAATACTTCACTGGCAAAAAGTATTGCCGGATGATTTTCAGGCATTTTCCATGTAGGATAGTATTTTTCCATTCCATATTCAACTCCTGTCCATGCGGTATTTTTATATTGAAGTACGATAGCTTCTCCACCGAGAGGTTTAACGATTTTATTTATTTCGTCTAATGCACTTTGTTTAGTTTCCCCCCATGTTAATCTTCTATCCAGATGTAGATGAGCATAATCAGCAACAGCGCATAGAGAGGGAGCCCCGGATTTAAATTCACTGACTACCACAGTCCCTTTTCCGAGGAAATCGTCGTATCTGAGTCTTTCGTTTAGTTTTTCAATTTCCAAAGCAGCTCTTGCAGCTTTGTATATAGCATTATCCCCTCTTTCAGGAGCTGAGCCGTGTGCAGAGATACCTTTAAAAATGGTTCTTATTTCCATACGTCCCCTGTGTCCACGATAGATATTTAAATTTGTTGGTTCTGTGATAATTACTAAATCCGGTTTTATTTTATCTTCCTCCACAATATATTTCCAACAAAGTCCATCACAGTCTTCTTCCATAACTGTGGCAGTAAATAAAATTGTCATATCTCTATCAAAGCCTAATTCTTTCAGAATTCTGCCAGCGGTAATAAAGGAAGCAGCCCCACCTTTTTGATCGACGCTTCCGCGTCCTAAAACATATCCATCTTTTATTTCTCCGCTAAAAGGATCAAATTCCCAATTTTCAATATTACCCACATCTACTGTATCTATATGTGCATCAATAGCTAATATTTTTTCCCCATTTCCTATGCGACCTATTACATTCCCCAGACCATCAATTTTTACTTCATCAAAATTTGCTTCCTCCATAAGTTTTTTTATAAGCATCTGATGCTCTTTCTCCTTGCCGCTTAATGTTTTGATTTTTACCATTTTAGAGAGGTTCTCCGCTGTATAATCACGATATTTTTCGGCAAGTTCCAAAATTTTTTCGTGTAATTTCATATTATTCGGTTTTACGGTTAAGGGACTGCTAATTTATTGCAATTAAATTTTTATCCAAAAATTTATTCATATTTTTATTGACCACTCTTAGAAGTTTTTAATACCTATCAGTTATAAAAAATAGCAGCAAAATTTTTTTATAGCTTTAAAAAAACTACTTTTGCAACCGAAAAATACGAATATGTTAAATAGGAGAATAATACGTATAAAAGTATTTCAAACTTTATTTGCATTATATACAGGAGGTTTTGATTTAAACGAACGATTGACAAATTCTCCGAATATAAATCATTCAGTATATTATAATTCATTAGATGAAAAAGTTGCTGCTGCTGAGCAGTTTTTAATTACTTGGTTTGATGAGCTATATAATCTTTATTTGTATATTTTTAAGTTTTTGATTTTATTGAAAAATTTTGAATATCAACGTATTTTGAAAGGTAAAAATAAACTTTTGCCCACCGAAGAAGATCTAAATCCTAATATGAGGTTCGTTAATAATATTGTTTTGAATGGGATAGAAAATAATCTTTTTTATAAACAAATGGACAGTAAAATAAATCGTAAAAATGCTGATTATCAGAATGTAATTAGTTCTATATATAAAAAGCTTACGCAAACCGATTTTTATAAAGAATATAAAAGTAAAAGAGAAAATAATTTTGACGAAGATAAGCAACTGATATTAGAAATTTTGCATTTTTTATGGAACGACGATGAATTTTATGAATATATTTCGGATTTAACAACTTATTGGGTTGATACAATAGGTTTTATGATTGAAAAAGCCTATATTACTGTAAAAGAAAGAATTACTGAAAAAAATTTAGATAAAAATTTCTTTTTTAAGCAATTTAGAAATAATTTTGACAAAATTTTTGCGCTTAATTTATTAAGAAAAACTGCCTTTAATAGGGAGGAATATACTCAATATTTGAAAAAAGTTATTAAAAACTGGGATATAAATCGTATGATTATCATAGACTACATTTTACTGACAATGGGAATATCCGAAGGTATCTATTTTGAGGACATACCTTTAAGTGTTTCTATTGATGAATATATA
>CAZWVR010000014.1:0-38496 GCA_964637235.1 uncultured Bacteroidales bacterium
ATAAATATAATTTTTTTCAAATAAAAAATTATTAAAAAAGGTTTTAGAAAAATAGGATTTTACAATTTGTTTAACTTCTTGATTATAAAAAAATAAAATAAAAACATCAAACAAACTAATTACTAATAAAAATATAATATTTACCTGAGGAAAATACCGCTTAAAAGTAATCTTATATTCAGACGGAGTTATATAAGGCTGATAATGTTGTAATATAGAAGTGTCGCCTAAAACCACCTCTCTTATAGGGAAAGCATAAACTTTCTCCATAAATACAATAAACATAATCAAAAAAAAGAAAATAAACAGCTTAATTTGTTTCCTCATTGTATAAATTATTTATTACGCTGAACTACAAAAAACATCAAATCCTTAAAGTTCTCAATTATAGGAGAAGTTGAAAAGTGTAAATCTAATAAATTTACAGCACTTTGCACCAAAAATAGCATTTTTTCATTAGCATATTTAACACCACCAGCATTATTAACAAATTCAATAATATAATGTATATCTTTTTTCGAAATATTCGCAGAATTCAATAATCGTAAAATTTTTTTTCGCTCCTTATTATCTGCATTATTTAATGCAAAAATTAAAGGCAGCGTAATTTTTCTTTCAATAATATCATTACCAATGGGTTTACCAATAATTTTCTGATTAGATTGATAATCAAATAAATCATCTTTAATCTGAAAAGCCATTCCCAAATTTATACCAATTTCCTTTATTACATCTAATTTTTCTCTATTCTCAGAAACAGATTTATATCCTGCTAACATCGAAGCAGCTATTAAAACAGCAGTTTTTTTACGGATAATTTCATAATATAAAGCTTCTGAAATATCTAAATTTCTGGCTTTTTCTATTTGCAAAATCTCACCCTCTGCCATTTCTTTTACAGCTTCTGAAACAATCTCTAATAAATCAAAAGCTTTATTTTCAACAGATAACAATAATCCCTTAGACAATAAATAATCCCCAACTAAAACAGCTACCTTTGATTTCCATAAAGATTTTATAGAAAAAAAACCTCTTCGCAATTGGGAATTATCTACGACATCATCATGTACCAATGTAGCTGTATGCAAAAGTTCTATTAAAGCAGCTGCGACAAAAGTTCTTTCATTTGTATAACCCTGCAATTTTGCACTATAAAAAACTAACATTGGTCTAAAACGCTTTCCCTTAGTTTTCAGTATATATTTCAAAATAATATTAAGAAGTCGGTTATTTGTTCGCATCAATTGACTAAAATAACTTTCAAATCTATCAAGCTCTTGATGTATAGGTTCTTTCAAACGAGATAATTCTGACATAATTGTTTATTTTTCAACAAAAGTATAAAATTATATTTTTGTCCAAAACCATTACAAACCATAAACCTATTATAATGAAAAAAATATCAATCTTATTTTTGGGCTTTATTTTACTATTCCTAAACAACTATGCACAAGATACTTTACGCGTAGTACAATATAACTTACTCTATTATGGCTTAGAAGATAATGATTGTAATAGCCAAAATAATAACATTAACGATAAAACTAATTACTTAAAAACAATTGTCTCTTATCTTAAACCTCATATTTTTGCAGTAAATGAAATAAATGCATTAGAAAACTATCATGATTATCTATTAGCAAATGTATTTTTATACAATGGATTCAGCTGTTATCATAGAGCAGAGGTACATGGGCAATATCTGACAAATCAAATATTTTATAACTATTGTAAATTAGGATTACTAAAAACTGATTATATAAATGCGTATCCAAGAGATGTGTTTGTTTACAAATTTTATTATAAATCACCTGATTTACAAAATAATGCAGATACTATTTTCATCTGGTATTTTTTAAATCATTTCAAAGCCGGAGATCAAACAGAAAATCAAAACGATAGAGCAAACACAGCCCAAGCTATTATAGACTATATTACAGAACATAACTTAGAAAATAAAAATATAATTCTTTCGGGAGATTTAAATTTATATACTTCTGAGGAACCTGCATACCAAAAATTAACTAATAACAGTAATCCAAATATTAATTTCGTAGATCCAGGCGAAAGCGGTGCATGGCACGAAAATCAAAATTTTGCTTTATTACATAGTCAATCCACCCATTATTATTCTAATGGATGTGCTTCTGGAGGAGGCTTAAACGATAGATTTGACTTTATATTATTTTCACAAGCAATGAATAACTCCTTAAATCCTATACACTATATCAATGGCAGCTTTAAAGTCATAGGACAAGATGGACAACATTTTAACATGTCTGTAAATTATAATGGAAATAACAGTGTCCCAAGTGAAGTTTTAAATGCTTTAGCAAATAATTCAGATCATTTACCTGTATATGCCGAATTTTTTATAAATCAAACACCTGCCCCATCTAATGTAAAAAGTCAGATAAAGCAATCTAAACTATTTGCATACAATAATCCTGTTCATGATATTCTTAAAATACAAATTTTATCAAGAGAAAAACTTTTAAATCCAAATGTAAATATTGAAATTTTTAATGTATTAGGACAAAAAATATTTAATAAAAATATTAATTTAACACCCAATCAAATTCAAATAAATCTAAACTTAGAAAAGTTAAAAGATGGTATATACTTCGTAAAAATTACAAACAATAGTATAAAATACAGATTTTCAATAATCAAAGAGTAATGTTCCACGTGGAACATCACTCTACTTTTTGTTAGCAAAATATATCAACAAAAGTAAATTTATCAGCATCAAAAAGTCCTTCATCTGATAATTTAAGTTCAGGAATAACTAATAAAGCCATAAATGATAAAGTCATAAAAGGAGAATTCAATTTAACGAACAATTTTTCTTTGGCAATTTTATTTAATTCTTTATAACGCTCAGCAACTGTATCAGGATGAATATAAGTCATTAAACCTGCTACAGGTAAAGGTAAATCATAAATATTTGCCCCATCGGAGACTACCAAACCACCTTTTAGGTTAATGACTCGTTCTATGACATCTAGAATATCTTTATCAGAGACGCCAATTGCAATAATATTATGACTATCATGTGCAACAGTAGTAGCAATTGCTCCTTTTTTTAAACCAAATCCGTTAATGAATCCAACCGCAGGTTTAGCTGCTTTATAACGATTTAATACAACGATTTTTAAAATATCTCTATCAATATCAGATACGATTTCGTTGTTTATAACTTTTGGATTAACAACAAGCTTTTTAGTTATCAATTCTCCATCAAATGCTTTAATAACGGCTATTTTACTCTCTTTTTTATAAAGGACTTTTATATCCTCGGCATATACTTTATTCTTAAAAAATTTATTAGGAGGATTTTCAATAGATGGAAAAGAAAAATAAACTTTTTGCTCAGTACTATCAAAAACAATATTTCCATCAATAACCGTACGTAATACATTAAAATCCTTCAAATTATCAACAACAATAAAATCTGCTTTATCACCTATTTGAAGCAGTCCTACATCCAAACCATAATGCTGTTTAGGCACAATAGTAGCTGCTTGAAGCACATTAAATAAATCTAATCCTTTATTGATAGCTTTTGCAACAATTTTATTGATATACCCTTTTTGTAGGTCATCAGGATGGGAATCGTCGGTGCATAGCATTACCATACCTGGATATTTATCTATCAAAGGATATAAGGCTTCAAAATTTTTAGCTGCACTCCCCTCTCTAATTTGGATTTTCATTCCTAATGCAATTTTTTCTTCTGCTTCCTCGATAGTATAACTCTCATGATCAGTAGAAACACCAGCTTGTATGTATTTTTTCAGATTATCTCCACGCAAGCCCGGAGCATGCCCATCAATAGGTTTATTGAACATTTTAGCATACTTCAATTTTAAAAGCACTTGTCCGTCATTATATATTACCCCAGGATAGTTCATCATTTCACTTAAAAAATAAATATCCTTACGTTGTAGTAATTTAAAAATAGCCTCACTATCAATTTTAGCACCAGAAGTTTCAAAATCAGTAGCAGGCACACAGGAAGGTGCACCAAAATAAACTTTCAAAGGAACTTTTTTACTATCATCAATCATAAAATCAATACCTTCAATACCCAATACATTTGCAATTTCGTGAGGATCAGTAACCACAGCAACAACCCCATTTTTTACAGCAAAATATGCAAATCGCGATGGAATAAGCATAGAACTTTCTATATGAACATGAGAATCAATTAACCCTGGTAAGATATAATTATCAAATTCCTCATTTACTTTCTCAATCTGAGAAATTTTACCATTAGAAATATAAATTATTCCATTAAAAATTTCACGGTTTAAAACATCAACAATTTTACCTTTTATAGAATTTATTTTTTCCATAATTTAATGTTTAATGATTGTAATTCAATTATTTATAAAAATGTTCCACAAAGAACATTAACGTCCTAAATAAATTAATAATACATTTATATCCGAAGGTGATACACCAGGAATACGTGAAGCTTGCCCAATAGTCTTAGGTTTTATCTTATTCAATTTTTGTCTTGCTTCGGTAGAAATAGAATGTAATTTATTATAATCGAAATTCTCAGGCAGTGGCAAATTCTCCAATTTATGAATTTTTTCAGCAATAATTTTTTCTCTTTCAATATAAAACTCATATTTTATTAAAATTTCTACCGAAGTAATTATTTCTTCATAAAGTTGAGGTATTTTTCTTATTTTTTTATCTAAGTCTGGAATTAAGGGCAAAATATCAGTAATTTTAATTTTAGGACGCAAAAGAATTTTAGCGATACGTTGAGGTTGTCGAATAATAGAACAATTTTTACTTTTTAAAATTGGATTTATTAGATTTGGAGAAATATTATTGTTTTTAATAAAAGAAACTGCCCAATCTATAAGCTCATATTTTAATTTATAAATTGAAAAACGTTCTTCTGAAATTAAACCTAAGTTATATCCCAAAGGTGTTAATCGTCTATCTGCATTATCTTGACGCAATAGGATACGAAATTCAGCTCTTGAAGTAAACATTCTATAAGGTTCATCCACTCCTTTGGTAACTAAATCATCAATAAGTACTCCAATATAAGCTTGATCACGATTTAATATAAACTCATGCATATTGTTTATTTTCAAATGAGCATTTATACCGGCTATTATACCCTGAGCAGCAGCTTCTTCATATCCTGTTGTACCATTAACCTGTCCTGCAAAAAATAAATTTTCAACATATTTAGATTCCAAAGTATGATAAAGCTGTGTAGGTTGGAAAAAATCATATTCAATAGCATAAGCAGGTCGGAATATTTCTGCATTTTCAAGTCCTGGAATACGTCTTAAAGCTTTTACTTGGACTTCAAGAGGCAATGATGAAGAAAAGCCATTCAAATAATATTCAACAGTTTCTGTACCTTCTGGTTCTAAAAACAGCTGATGCGAATCTTTATCTGCGAAAGTAACTAATTTATCTTCTATACTGGGACAATAACGTGGTCCTATTCCTTTAATAGTTCCATTAAACAACGGTGAGAATTTAAAACCTTTTCTAAGCTCATCATGAACTTTTGGATTTGTATATGTAATATAACAGCTACGCTGTGGTAAAACCATTTTAGAGTTTATATCAAAAGAAAATTTACCGGGAGGATCATCTCCTTTCTGTTCTGTCAAAACAGAGAAGTTAATAGTTCTTCCATCAATTCTGGGAGGTGTACCAGTTTTCATTCTTCCGGTAGGAATTTTATATTCAGCAATCTGATTACTCAAACCTTCCGAAGCAGCTTCGCCCATTCTACCACCTTTTAAACTTCTATTGCCAATATACATAATACCATTTAAAAATGTTCCAGCAGTAATAATAACAGCTTTAGAATAAAATCGGACACCCCACTTTGTAATTACACCTTTCACTGTATTATTTTCTATTATAAGTTCTCGAACAGTATCTTGCCAAAAATACAGGTTCTTTATTTTTTCCAAAGCCATTCTCCATTGATAAGAAAATTTCATCCTATCATTTTGGGCTCTTGGGCTCCACATAGCAGGTCCCTTAGAGCGATTTAACATTCTAAATTGTATCATTGTTTTATCAGTAATAAGTCCGGAGAGACCACCCAATGCGTCAATTTCTCTAATAATCTGTCCCTTTGCTATACCACCCATAGCAGGATTACATGACATCTGGGCAATTTTCGTCATATCCATAGTTATCAATAAAACAGAAGAGCCCATTCTTGCAGCAGCTGCTGCTGCTTCGGATCCTGCATGACCTGCTCCTATAACTATTATATCAAAATCTGTTCTCACCTTCTATAATTTTTTAGTTCAAATTATCCAATTTTGATAAACAAAAGTTTTCTTTTTCTCGCATGATTTGTTTCTGATTTTCAGTTTTATCGCTAAAACCTATCAAATGTAAAATACCATGGATGATTACTCTATATAATTCTCTTTCAAAAGGTTCATGATAAATGTTAGCATTTTCTTTTACTCGCTCTATACTGATAAATAAATCTCCATTTATTTGATTCTGGTTTACGTAATCAAAAGTTATAATATCTGTATAATAGTCGTGATTTAAATATTTGATATTCAATTGATAAAGGTATTCATCAGAAGCAAATATTATATTGATATCGCCCTCATGCTTAGAAAAATTTTCTATACATTGAGTTATCCAAGTTTTCAAAAACTGCTTTTGTTCAATAGACAAATCAAAATTAATATCCTCATTAAAAAAGTTTACCATCTCATTTTAGTTTAAATTTCATAATAACTTTTTGTCCTTTATCATAATCAAAAGCAATTTCATCACATAGATGTTTAATTATATAGACACCTCTCGAATGGAGTTTTTCTATATTTTCAGGGCTGGTAGGATCTGGTAGTGAATCTGGATCAAAACCTTCACCCTCGTCAGCCACCACTATTGTTAAATAATCGTTTTTAATTTCATAGTTAATTGTAACTTTCTTTTTACTATTAAATTTATTTCCATGCACAATAGCATTTAAAGTAGCTTCTGATAATGATAGTAAAACATTACCATAGATTTCCTCACTTAATTTGACTTTACGATTGATTTCCTCAATAATTTTGTCCACTATATTAAGTCTATCAATTTTTGAAGGTATTTTCAAAGTTCTTTTCATTGTTTTTTCGAAATTTGGTTTAAATAAAAGTTAAAATAATGTTTATAAAAACGATTAAGTTCTATTGGATTATAATTAATAAGTTCAATGCTTTTATGATATTTTTTAAAATATTTTTCAATTTGTGCAGGATTACGATAAAGGCTATCCGCACCTTTTTGAGCAATTCTCTTATTAGAAAATTTTCTAGTCATATCAGCTTTTTCTGCTTCCAACAGACGAACCATAATTTGCTGCTGTCGTAAAAGTGTCTGAGTAGTTAGACGGTTATTTATTATATCGCTTTTTATCTGATCATTATCTTGTTTAATTTGATTCAAAATTTTTGATTCCTGAGGAGAAAGAGTATTATTATTCATAAAGTCACGGAGCATTTTATCGAACATTTCGCGATTTGCGATTTGTTCAGCCATCTGCTGCATTTGCTTAGAATTATTTTTACCCTGTTGCTGTTGCATCTGTTGCAACATTTTTTGCAATTGTTGTTGGAGTGCTTGTTGAAGTTGCTGTAAATCAGAAAGACTCGGGCTTGCACTGGGCTGCTGCTGAGGATTACCAGAGCCAGAACCTTGCATTTGATTTTGTAGATTTTGTATACTTTCCTCTAAGAACAAAGCCAATTTATTCATAGAAATAAATACTTTTCTTTGAAAAAAGCGAGCTTGACTTCTGTTATTTTTTTCAAAAAATTCAATTGCAGAATTCAGATTACGTTTTATTGAAGAGACTTCTGACATTACAAAAGTACTAATAATTGGATTTCGCTCTGCCAAGGAATATAGAGAATCTTCAATTATCTTAAATTTTTCTTTTAAAAAGAACTGTTGTCTCTTAACACGATTATATGAAGGAGTATAAAGACGAATAGATTTACCAACAGTATATAAACTTTCCTGAGCAAAAGAAAATTCTAAAACACTTTCAAATAAACGTTTAAGAGAACTTATATCTTCCATAGCAGCAGCCTGCATATTTTGCGTCATCATTTGCTCCATTTTCTGAGCTAAATTCTGTATATCTTGGGAAGTATTTTTCATCAATTTATTAGCCTGTCTATTTTTCTGTTGTTGTAATTTATCATTTATTTGCGAAAAATTGTTATTTATGTTTTGAAATTCCTGTTTAAAATCCTGTAAATTATATGGTTTAGATAATTCTTCATTTAGTTTTAGAGCTTTATTATACTTTTCTTGCAGCTGTTTAAAACGGTTTTCAAGAGAATTTAATGAATTTTTAGCACTATCAGCATTCTTTTTAGAGTTAATTTCAGAGCGTAAACTATCTAATTGATGAGCAATATCTTTCAGTTGCTGAGCAGTATTTTTAATATCCTGTTCAATTTTTAGTCTTTTCAATAAATTCAAATTACGATTCATTCTCTTAGATAAATCTTCATAAGGCATTTGCATTTTTTGCATTAGTTTATCAAACTGTTGCGAATTAAATTGCTTTTGTAATTGTTCAAGTTTTTTCAATAAATCTTTAATTTCATCGGTCATAAGACTATCAAGGAATTGTTGTAGTTTTTTCTGTTTTTCAATAAGATCCTTATTTTGTGAAAAAGTTTTCAGATTATTGAGCTTTTGCTGATTTTCTTTTTTCAATGTTTCTAATAATTGTTGCAATTGCTGTTGCTTTGAGAGGATACGATTTAGAAAATCTTGTTTCTCCCACTCAGACATATTTTCTTGTAGGAGTTTCTGTTGATATTCATTTATATCTTCACGGATCGATGAAGCCAATTGTTCAGCAGCCGATAATTTATCACTAACATCATTATCCAAAGTATCCAGTATAGAATCCAATTCAAAAGTAGAATAAATATGAAATTCAAAAATATCAGTCATAGTTTTTTTAAAACCACTAATAACATCATTATCAGCGACTTGAAAATAATATTTCACAACTTTACCTTTTAGATTGACAAATTTCGAAAAATCAAAATAATAATAAAAGTTCTGATGAAGCAAAGCAGGAACAAAAGGTATATTTATACTTTTAAATTTAGAAAAATCTATGGAATGGGAATTTTTATCAAAAACTCCGTAATGAAAAGTTAAAGAGGTAAAACCATAGTCATCACTAATGAGACCACGAAAATAATAAGAAGTAATATTAGCACTATCAGGTAAAATTGCAACATTTATAGAAGGAGGTAAATCAGGTATCACTATAACATTAAACTTAAATATATTTTGCCTTGAAAAAAATTGATTAGAAGCAACAACTTTATATGTTCCAGAGTGTCTTATCATATACTCTACAATAAAAGCATCTTTAAGCTTACGGGCGAATAACTTAGTAGTATCCAACATAAAAATTAAAGTATCAACATCAATAGTTTTAAATTTCCAAATTAAACGGCTTCCATAAGGCACCACAATATCACCGGTATTTTTCAAAATTTTTTGAGATATATTGGTATATTTGGGAGGTATAACTTTTACAGAAAAATCTGCAACTAAAGGAATTGGTAATACTTTCAAATGAAAAAACTCTGATTTATATTTATCAGCTTGTAAATAGAAATCAAAAGATTTATTGACATTTTCAAAAGTATATGTAAAAATATTCTTATGTCCTTTTTCTTTAATCAAAACAAAGCGATTACCACCATAGTTTAAATAAACTTCCTCTGGAATATATTTACCATCAACCTTGACCTTTAAAGTAAAGTCTCCCCCTTTTTTAACAGTTAAATTTTTATTAAGCAATTGAAAAGAAAAAGGAGGTTTAGGAGCAATATATTTATTATAAGCTAAAAAACGTTTTGTACCCTCATCCAAAATAGAGGAATTAAAAAACAACAAATACAAAAATACTATCAATGGAAATATTAAATATTTAGCATATCTACCTAATTGTGCAAAATTTACTGCCTCTGAGAAATCAAATAATTTAACATTACGAGTTTTCTGCTCAATACTGGCTAAAGCAATATCTGAATGAGGGAACTGCTCAGCAAGTTCTAAAATATTCAATAATTGGTCTTTTATTTCAGGAAATCTATTTGAAATATAATTTGCAGCTTCCTTAAAATCAATAGTTTTAGTAATTCCAAAAATTTTTAAGAAAGGAATAAAAATAAAATCTACAAAACCTAATAGAGCGATAAAAACAAAGCCGTAAAAAATCACTGTTTTTATAAAGACATCAAAATAGAAAAAATATTGTAATAATATTATTATCAGATAGATAAATAAAAATATGGAAATAAAAATAATTATACCTCTAAGAAGTTGAAATAGATAAAACTTTCTAATAAACTCACGAATTTTTTTTAATATTAAATCATAGCTTTCGGACATCTCAATTAAATTTTAACCATTTTGCCGGATTAAGTTTTTTAGTATTTTTCCATATTTGAAAATTTAAAGCACTGAAAGAATAGGGCGAAGTTTTCGGTGATATTGAAGCAATAATTTGCTTCTTAAAAACAAATTGATTATCAACGACATAAACTTGATTTAAATTATTATATACTGTAAAAAATTCACCGTGTTTAATAATTATAGCTTTTGCCTTAGTTGGTAAAGTAATGATAGCCACTACCCTACCGTCAAAAATATTTTTAACTAAGGTATCGGTATTTGAAGCTAAATCAATACCATCATTTCTGACAGTAATATTTTTTAAGCTTCTATGTTTATGTATGCCAAATGAACTAATAATCACTGCATTAGATAAAGGTAAAGGCAATTTCCCTTTCTCTTTAAAAAATGACAATGTTAAAGAAGTATCATCAGTTTTTAAATTTTTAAAATGTTCAATATAGCTTGCTATAATCTCAAAAGAACGGCTTATTTTATTTAATTTTAAACGTAAAGATTGCTGCTTTTGTTCCAAAGATTTAAGTAAAGCATATTGTTTTTTTAAATACAGTTGTTGCAAATGTTTCTGTTGTGTTAATTTTTGTAATAAATCTTTTTTCAAGCGATACTCCTTTTTCAATAAAAATCGTTTTTGTTTTAAATCATTTTTCAGTTTTTCAATTGTATAAGCAAGTTTATCCAGATAGAAACTGATTAATTTCAAAAAATTATATCGTAAAAAGGCTCTATTGAACGAAGAAGCAGAAAAAACAAACAAAAGGCGAT
Source organism: uncultured Bacteroidales bacterium (assembly GCA_964637235.1). Taxonomy (GTDB): domain Bacteria; phylum Bacteroidota; class Bacteroidia; order Bacteroidales; family S143-33; genus CAZWVR01. Next base: position 11,233 of record CAZWVR010000014.1, read on the forward strand.
TACCGATAAATTTTTTTGACAAATAGAGAAATAACAAAACCTTACCAAAATTTGCTTTTGCAATCTTTAAATCATTAGAAAGTTGCTTAATACTAATATCAAGCTGTTTAATTTCATTATTAACGCTCAATAATTGATTTTTCAAGCTTATTATATACTTATCTCGTAAATCATTATTTTCTGCTATTGACATAAAATCAGAAATTGTCCTAAGAGAATCTTGCGTAGAATAAAAAGTATCATACAGATAAATTTGATAGGCGATATTTTTCAACTGTGCATAAGTAGTTATATTAAAAAACAGTAATATCAGAAAAATCCACTTTCTTAGCATTGTTAGGTATTTTAAAAGAAATTTTTACAGTTTGATTTAGTTTTATTTTTTTTAAAATAATATCAAAACGATAATTATTTTTCAAATCTAAATATTCAAATTGAATTTTATCTGGCAAAAATAATTTATGTCTCTTTACAGTAATTTGCTTATAATGAGAATAGTAAATATTAAATTGACTAAAATTCGGATAGTAATAATAATTTGAGAATTTCAATAATAAATTTTTTTCAAAAGCAAGTCTATGGAAATAGTCCGAAAGTATAGGATTAACCTTATTTTTTTTACGATATTGCAAGAAAAGAAGAGTATCAGCTATAAATTTATATTTAGAAATGCTATTGATAGGCGGAATAGTAAAAATATCAGCAGTTAAAATTTTTATAAAATAAGATGGATCAAAATAAAAAATTAAACTATCGGAAGGGACTGCAGTATATTTTTTCTGCAAAGGAATATATAATTTAATAGTATCGGCAGTAATTAAAGCCTCCACAGCCGTAATGCCAAAAGGAAGTAATAAAGAAAAATACAAAGAATCCTTTGTAATTTTAATATTTCCATTAAAGGAATATGAAGTGGTATTTTCATCTGCGGATTTAAGCAAAAATCTGGCAGAATAAGCATTTATTTCATAACGAGAATGATAATACTTCAACAATCTTCTACGAGAAACTTTTCCATAAGATGTTAATTTCAATGATTTACATCCTAAAAAAAATAATAGCAAGAAAATAAGTAAAAATTTTAGTTTATTCATACTTTAAAAATTGACAATTTTGAACCTAATATAAGTGCTTTTTTCTTATAGAAGTCAGCATTTTTAGAATCTCCTATGGCTTCAAAGATATGATAAGCCAACTCATAATAAATAAAATCAGAATTATTTAATTCTATTGCTTTAAGAATCAAATTTTTAGCATTGGAAAATTTTTTAATACTATAAAAATAATATGCAAATATAAAGTAATCATCAGCAGATTTAATTCTTGAAGTATCAGAAAGGCAAGAATCAACAAATTGCTTAATTCTATTTATATCAATATTCAAATAAACATTCAAATAAACAAGGTAAGCAAGAGTGCTACAATCACGCTGAAATAAGCTCATAGCTTTTGAAAAATAACTATCTGCATTTTGATTATCTTTTTTATAAGCATAAGCTAAATATTTCAAATATAGAAAAAAAGCTTTCATTTGGAAATTACTAACATTATATTTTTCACCATTTGCTATTGCTTTCAATGCTATGTCAGGCTTTCTTTTTTTCAAATAATAAATAGATTTATAATAATACAATCTCAAATTCATAGGATAATAAACACTGATGGTATCCAAAAAATATTTAAGCGTGTCAATCATATTTAATCTAATATATAGCCAACCTAAAACAGAGGCATTTTCAGAGGAAATTATATTATTATGAAAAGCATATTCAAGGGAATTTTTAGCTTTATAAAATTGGTGATGTTCTATATATTCATCTGCAAAAAATGAGTAAAATTCAGGTAGATCTAAAAAAGCATCTTTAACTAAAACAAATAAAGAATCAAAATAATTTCCCATTGTATCATAATTTAGTGAATATTTAATTGTTTGGAAAAGATGATATAGCCTCATTTTATCAATATCATAAGAATATACAGCCTTTTTAAAATTAACAAAAAAGAGTTTTATCGAATCTAAATTCAAAAAATAATAAGATTTAAGGAAATAATAATAACCGGAATAATAGTTCCAATGAGCCAAAGAATCTGCAATTTCATCAGCAAAATCATATCTATTAGATATACAAACAAAGTTAGCTAAGGAGTATAAAATATCCATATTCGTAGGATAAGAATATACTGCCTTTTTATACTCTTGCATAATAGCATTTGTATCTAAAACTTGTGAATATAGGTTCAATGCAATATTAAAATTGTCAATAGTAAAGCCTTCTTTTTGACGAATATCTTTTAAAAGATTTATTGCAGAAGAAGTTCTACCGACTGTAATATAAAGATTTAAAAGGTTATAATAATCGGCAATTACAGTGGAAGAATCAATAATTTTCTGTTTATATATTTTAATAGCGTCGTTAATATTATTCTGTTTTTGATATAATGTTGCCAACAAACGCCAATACCATAAATTTTTTGGATTATTTTCAGTAGCTTTTTGTGCATACTCAATAGCCAAAGGCAAAGTATCTAAATTTGAATATATTCGAGCTAAAAGATAATATGTTGCAGCAGAATTAGGTTTATATTTCAAGGCATTGATAGCTAATTTTTCAGCATAATCATATTGCTGCAATAAAAAATATTTCTGAGCCTCAGAAAAATAAATTTTAAAACTACCGTGCTTTAGTTTACCATTCAAATTATGGTTAATATTTTTAAATACAAAACAACCAGAGATAGGTAAAAATATAATAAGAATAAAAATCCGTCTCATATCAAAAAAATTACAATTCAATAGATGAATATGCGCCTAAATTTAACATATTTATATTACCCATAACATTCGTATTAGCCCCAATGATACTATTTTTCAATAAAATAGACCTAACAGAAGCATTTTCTTGAATAATAACATTTTCTAATATTGCATTTTCTATTCGGACATTATTCTCAATAACAACATTATCCAAAATAATAACATTTTTCAAAAAAACATTATCACCTATAAAATAATTTCCTAAAAGTAATGAATTCTGTTTAGTAAAATTACTACCAATAAAAATGCCCTCTTTTTTCAAAACAGCAGCAGTAGTTTTAATAACTAAATCTTTATTTCCACAGTCATACCATTCTTTAACGCTTTGAGCTACAAAGAGATATCCGTCATCCATCATTAATTTAAGAGCGTCAGTAAGCTGATATTCACCTTTAACTTTAATATCATTTGAAATAATAAACTCAATTTTTTTAAGTAATTCTTCTGCCCTCTTAAAGTAATAAATTCCAATAATAGCTTGATCAGAAACAAAAGTAGCTGGCTTTTCCACAAAGTCAGTAATATAACCTTTTTCATTTGTTTTGACAACTCCATATTTAGAGGGATCATCAACCTTCTTTGTCCAAATTACAGCGTCAGCATGAGGGTCTAATTCAAAATCAGCTTCAAATAGTGTATCCGCAAAAGCAATAATAACTTCACCATTTAGAATATCGGCAGCTCGGAAAACTGCGTCAGCGGTACCCAGAGGTTTATCTTGAATAAATATTTCTGGTTGAGCATCAATAGCATGAGCCAAATCAATAAGCTCCTTCCTAATAGAATCGGGGAAATTACCTATTACAAAACCTATTTTATCAAACTTAATATTCAATAATTTTGCAATATCCTTAACAAGCCTTTCAACAATAGGCTTTCCAGCAATTTTAAATAAAGGCTTAGGAGTAATTAGAGTATGGGGTCTTAATCTTTTTCCCATACCTGCCATTGGAATAATTAAATTCATATCTTGCAATTTTTATTGTTTACCAGTATGACCAAATCCGCCACTACCTCTTTTAGTATCAGATATATAATCAACTTCTTTCCAATGAATTTGTTCAACCTTTGAAATTACCATCTGACAAATTCTATCGCCATTTTTTACAATAAAGTCCTCATTAGAGAGGTTTACTAAAATAACCTTGATTTCACCGCGATAATCGGCGTCAATAGTTCCAGGAGTATTCAATACTGTTATCCCGTATTTTATAGCTAATCCGCTTCTTGGACGGATTTGAGCCTCATAACCAGGCGGTAATTCAATAAAAAGACCAGTAGGTATCAGCGCTCTTTGCAGAGGTTTTAGTACTACTGGTTCTTTCAGAAAAGCTCTTAAATCCATTCCGGATGCCGCGGCTGTGGCATATTCAGGTAATGGATTATTAGACTTATTTATTATTTTAACTTCCATAATGTTTATGTTTAATTGATAGTAAATTTCTAATAGTGAATTTTTCAATTTTAAACAGAACAATTAAATAAATTATCAGTAAAATATTTTTAATTATCAATTTTATTATAAAAACCTTATTATCAATATATTTTGAAAATAAATAAAGAGTTATAGCAAAAATAATATAAAAGAAAATTCTCTTAAAATCATATTTAACAGGCATATATTTTTTAGACCAAAAATAAGAAATCATTACCATTACAAAATAAGTAGTAAAATTAGTCCAAGCAGCGCCCATATATCCAAAATGAGGTATCATAAAAGCATTTAAAGCAACAGTAATAATAGCTCCAATAGCGAAAATTATCATACCATATTTCGTTATATCATTTAATTTATACCAAAATGACAAAATAAAAAAGACTCCGACTAATATTCTGCTTAGAAATAAAGGAAAAACAACTTTTAAACCCTCAAAATATTTTGAACTAATAAAATATTTAATAATATCCAAATTAAGCATTATTGCCAAAAAAACAGCAAAAGCAAATGCAATATAATACTTCATTACATCAGCGAAAACACTAAGAGATTTATTTTTTCTGGCATAAGAAAAGAAAAAAGGCTCAGCAGCATAACGAAATGCTTGCACAAAAAGCATCATTAAAACAGCAAGTTTAGCATTAGCACCATATATACCTAATTGATATAAAACATAATCAGTTTTATCTACTACATTCTGAGGAACAACAGTCCAATATTTTAGCAATATTCTGTCAGCCATTTCATTAACTGAGCCCGTAAGACCTGTAATCAATAAAGGCAAAGAATAAACTAAAATTTGCTTCCAAAGTTTATAATCAAAAGTGAGTTTTATTTTAAAGAGTTCAGGAAGAAATATCAATAAGACTGAAATACTTGCAATCAAATTTGCAAGGAAAATATATCCCACAGAAAAATTAGGATTATAAAAAAAGCAAAAATTTGAATTTTGCATTTTAGGACAGAGTAAAATAAAAAAGAGATTAAATGCAATATTAACCAAGATATTAAATATTTTTAAAGCAGCGAATTTAATAGCTTTATTCTGCTGTCTAAGGCGAGCAAAAAAGATTGCAGAAATAGCATCAGCAGCTAAAATAACAGCAAATATTTGGATAAATTGTTTATGGTGGGCATATCCCATTGCCCGAGCTATCTGACTTGCAAAAGAAAAAATAAATAACACAAAAATCAAAGAGGTTGAAAACACAGAAGTAAGCACTGTTGAAAATACTCGCTCTTCAGCAATATTTTCTTTTTGCGAAAAGCGAAAATAGCCTGTTTCCATTCCATAGGTAAGCAAAATTTGTAAAACAACAACGTAAGCATAAAACTCTGTGACTATCCCATATTTATCAGGAGGAAAGTTATATGTATAAAGCGGAACAAGTAAATAATTTAAAAAACGTCCTATTATACTACTCAACCCATATATAGCAGTCTGTCCCGCTAATTTTTTTAAAGTACTCATTTTAATTTTGAGAATAAATCATTTTAATATGCTCTATATTTGCCTCCATAAATTTTTCTCCAACAGGTTTAAAGCCATGACATTCATAATATTTCTGTAAATAAGTCTGAGCATGCAAATAAATTTGTTTTTTAGCTTTTTTAAGTTCAGAAATAATCATTTTCAAGAGCATAGTGCCTATTCCCAAAGATCTATATTCTTTAATCACAGCCAATCGTTCAATTTTCAGACCATCAGCAGTTTCTCTCCATCGAGCAGCAGCAATTGGCTTATTGTCAGCCATAATTAAATAATGCACAGCTTCAAAGTCCAAACCATCAAATTCTATATTTTTATCAATTCCTTGTTCTTTTGTAAAAACTTCAAAACGTACCTTCATTGCAAGTTTAAAAAGTTCATTATCGGCACCAAAAGAATGTATAGTTAGTATCATAGTCTTTTTTTTTAAATTGAAATTAAAAAGGAAAAATGTTAATTTTGGCAAAATTATAAAAATAGTTTTGAATGTCTCGCGTTATTAGAAAAAACATATTGATGAAAAAAATATCTTCAATTATTATATTGCTTTTTATTTATACATCTCTTCAAGGACAAAATTCTGCTTCAGGTTTTTTCAGTGGGCTCAATCTATCAATGCTTACAGGAGATAGTACAAAATTACCTAATAGAACTTTTAGATATGGGGCACGAGCAGGAATGTTTTGGGATTTTAATGTTAAATACAATACAGATTTTGAATTTGGGATATTCTACTCTCAGCAAGGAGTGAAATACTATCATCAATATTTTGACTTCAACAAAGAAGTCTATATGAAAAACATTAACAAAATAGACTACATTCAAATACCAGTGGTATGGAAAGAACATTTTGGAACAGCATACACAAAAATTGGAATATATAGTGAAATTGCGGCTAATGCAAAATCTCTATGGTTTTTAGAATATAAATATCGCGATAGTATGCAAACATATAATGGACAATATCCGAGTTTTGTTAATTCACTACGCTTATATGATATAGGCGCATATTTTGGAGCAGGATTTCAGTTTAGCACAAGAAAAAAAGTAGATATACTCATTGAAGCAAATTTCACTCATGGTTTTTTCCCAATAAACGAAGGCGAATATTCCTCTGAAAATCAAATGAGAAATATGAGTTTTAATATTAGCGCAGGGCTTCTTTTCGGTAAAAGTAAAAAGAAAAAATACAAATCGCACCGCAGATGAAAAAAATAATTCTAATAATTTGTCTCTACCTTATAATAAAAAATTCACCTGCTCAAATAAATCTTTACTATAATGTGAAAAATACAACTTGGAGCTATCAAACGGCTTTAACTGTTCCAGAAGCACAAATGCAACTTAGTTCCACTTTTTTTTCAAAATATGGATTAACTAAAAAAATAGAAATAGAAAGTAAACCTATTTTTTTTTATAAAATTCCAAATTTAAATTTAAAAATAAATTGGTTATATATTCCACCCAAAGCTAACAAACAGTTCTATAAAAGAATAGGGTATGCCATAGGTTCTTTGCATGGAATATATTATCCCAGTCCTCTTATGAGATATATAGCAAAAAAAAATATTTTAGGGCTTTCATTTAATAATGGTCAAATTCCTAATTCATTGATTTTCAGAAACGAACTACTTTTTTCAATTATTGATGATTATAAAAAGGGATGCAGTAGAAAAAGAAGTCTCTATACAATATACTTAGGGGTAGCTTTTCCTCTAAATAAAAACAATGACATAAATCCATTAGAAAAGAAAAATGCTTATTGGTATAGAAAAACTTCTGTTTTTGAAAATCCCATTTGGTATTTAGGCTTTAATTATACAAGTAGTTTTCCATATGGACTTCATTATGCGATAGATATAGGTTTTTACTCCATAGGTATTAATACCAACAGTTTCACCATAGAACATAAAACTTTATTTTATATTTTATGGTTAACACACCTACGTGTTGCAGCAGGTTATAAAACAGCTTTCAGCAATGAAGTAAATATAAAGGCTGCCCTCTATCCTGTCTTTGATGCTACAATAATATTTTTTACAAAGAAATATAAACGGGAGAAAAAGCCTAAAAATAGCTACATATCGAGCGATGAGATGCTGAAATATTTAAAAGAAAAAGGACTAATAGAAAGCAATCAAGAACAAAACAAGAGAAAATAAGCTAAAATATAACCCTATTATCTGTTTGCTTTGTCAATTCATTACGCAAGATGGTCAAATTTTGAATTTTTTCTATCAATGCATATTGCTGTTCAGATAGAGGCTCATCTTTTAGAAGTTTTTGCAATCGGTCTATTTCAAGATCTAAAATTTTACGTTTATAAGCAAAAATAGCCCTCTTAACAGCCTCTTGTAAACTCATTGTTTGTTTATCTTTATTTTCATCAGGCTTTAACCAGATATCTGCTAAATAAAAATCATCAGAAAGAATTTCAGCAGCAACTTCACTTATCTCAGGATCTGGATAATTAGTAAAAATTACAGGATTTATACTATCTACATCAGCAGAAAGCTTTTCATACTCCTCAAAAAGTTTTCTATACTTTAAATTCACAAATTCTAATTGATCATTTTGCAATTCAGTAATTATATAATTAGCTATTGTAGTCTGCACACCAGCTGAATTTATAAAAGTATGAGAGCCAAAATTCAATAAAAAAAACAATATTTCCTTTTCATGCGGCACATCTATCGAAAGAATATGACTCGGTAAAGGAGGAGATTGACGTAAAGATAGTTCTTGTTGACGTTTATTCTTAAAATATGCATCTTTTTTCTGCTTTAAAATAATTTTATTTACCTCTGCTAATAAAGTTTTCTCCTGAACGTCAAGAAGTTTAGCCGCTTCGGTGATATAGACGGATCTTTTTAATTCATCAGGCATAAAAGCCAAAGATGTAGCAATTGAACGTAATGCATAAGCTCGTCTAACGGGGTCATCTTCTGCTTCAGAGAGCAGCAGATGAATTTTAAATTTTATAAAATCTTGTTCATTTTCATCAATATAAGATTTCACTACATCGGGGTAATTATTCTTAGTAAAACTATCGGGATCTTCATTTTCAGGTAAAACAACAATCCTAACGTTCATATCTTCTTGTAAAACGAGGTCTACTCCTCTAATAGCAGCATTTAGACCTGCCTTGTCTCCATCAAAAATCAATGTTAAATTTCTCGTAAATCTCCTGATAATTCTTATCTGTTCAGAGGTTAAAGAAGTTCCAGCAGAAGCAACAACATTAGTAATACCTGCCTGATGCATAGAAATAACATCTGTATATCCCTCAACTAAATAACATTTATCCTCTTTAATAATTTGATTTTTTGCTAAATGCAAACCATATAATAAAAACCTCTTTTGATAAATTATAGTTTCAGGAGAATTTAAATATTTCGGAGCATTTTTACTCTGAGAATTTCCTAAAATACGTCCAGCAAAGCCCACTACTCTACCTCCCAAAGTATGAATAGGAAAAATCACTCTATTACGAAATCTATCATAATAATCATTATCTTTAACAATTGTCAAACCTGCTTTTGCTAAATTCTCTATCTTATATCCTTTACTCAAAGCATAATCAGTAAAAGAACGCTTTGCATCAAGAGCAAAACCCAATTCAAATTTTTTTATTATCTCATCTGTAAAACCACGACTTTTAAAATATCCATATCCAAGATTTCTCCCCAGCTGTGTTGAATATAAATTGTTTTTATAAAATTCATTAGCTAATTGATTGATAATAAACAAGGTATCCTTTTCTGCTAATTCTTTCTTTTCCTCATCAGAGAGTTCTTTTTCCTCAATAGGAATATGATATTTATTGGCAAGCCAACGAATTGCCTCTGTAAAAGAAAGTTTTTCATGTTTCATTAAAAAGCCAACCACAGAGCCATGTTCCCCACAGCCAAAACATTTAAAAATATTTTTGGATGGAGAAACTATAAATGAAGGGGTCTTTTCATTATGAAATGGACATAGACCCTTATAATTAACTCCTGCTTTTTTTAAATTTACAAATTCACCAATAACTTCAACAATATCAGCAGTATTCAAAACTTTCTGAATAAATTCCTCGCTAAAAGCCATATTTTTTTCTCCAAATTTACCATTTTATATCAAAATTTTTTATATTGATACCAAATAAAACTCTATGCAAGCAATAATATTTGATTTGGGAGAAGTATTATATCGACTTGACGAAAAAAAATTAGTAGAATGCTTTGCAAAAAAATCGCTCACAGAAATAAATGCATTCTACTATAAAAAAATTGAAAATCAAATACATAACTATGAGAAAGGAATTATAGAAACAGCAGAATTCATCAGAAAAGTAAATAATATACTAAATAAAAAGATATCAAAAGAGGAGTTTAGCGAATGCTGGAATGCTCTACTAAAAGGATTTATCCAAGAGAACGTTGAATTTATATTAAAGCTTCAACATAAATATAACATATTCATTATGAGTAATATAAATAGTTTACACTATGAACATATCAAAAAAGAAAAACTATTCGGAAAACTTAAAACAATAAAAATGTATTTATCCCATTTTGAAAAAATGCGTAAACCAGAACCAGAATTTTTCTATAAGATTCTAAACGAAAATCATCTAATACCATCAAAAACATTATTTATCGACGACAACTATCAAAATATAAAAACAGCAATGAACTTAGGAATAAAAACCATCTTGCTTGAAAATCCGTATTTGCTAATTAAAAAAGTAAAAAAATATCTATCTCAAAAATAATGTTAAAAAAAATAAATATTTTGGCAAATTAAAAAAGAAATATCTATCTTTGCCCTGCGAATGGTCCCGTAGCTCAGTTGGTTAGAGCACCTGACTCATAATCAGGGGGTCCTAGGTTCGAGCCCTAGCGGGACCACGGCGAAGGGGCACGCCAATATTCTATATCAAGCTTAGGGAGGCGTCTAAAAAGTCGCCTCCTTTTTTATTTTATTATAATTTTTCATATTATGATTTCTCTCTCCACAAAAAATTCTTTCTAAATGTCATAATGTCATAAAAATATATAATGTCCTTGACTTTTTGGACAGTCACTTTTTTTGCCTTATTCATCTCTCACACGAAAAATATTCTCTTTTTCTGAATCAGGGGACTGTTGCTCTTTATTACTCTCCCCTATTCCTCTTTATTATTGCCTGATAAATTACTGTATGAATAGATGGTCTAATATTATAACGCAGTAAATTTTTATGATCGCGCGATGGATATACACGATTGGATAAAAATACAAATAATAATTTGTATTCAGGATCCATCCAAACAAAAGTACCAGTAAACCCTGAATGACCAAAACTATCATTAGTTGCTAATGGAGAAGGAGTGCCTAATTCTTTGTGTTTTAAAAGAGGCTTATCAAAAGCTATACCTCTACGATTTCCATTTTTAATAAATTGATAACGAGTCCAACGACGCACCAAAAGCTCTGAAAGATAACGCTTTCCACCATATTCTCCATAATTCAAAAACATCTGCATAAGTTTGGCTAAATCATTCGCATTACCAAACAATCCAGCATGACCTGAAACACCTCCAAGCATAGCTGCCCCCTCATCATGAACATAACCACATAACAACTGATGGCGAAATACTGTATCATTTTCAGTGGGAACGATCTTCTTACAATCATACTTACGCCAAGGATTAAACATAAGAGAATAAGCACCCAAAGACAAATAAAAATTCTCTTTTAAACATGAAAAAATATCTTTACCATATAACTTCTTAATAATCAGTGGATAAATATAAAAAGATAAATCACTATACTTGTATTTTTTCTCTGGCAAGAGAGGGGATTTTTTTATCAACTTATATACCTTACGTACATAATGCCTATTCAAATAAAAATTTTCGGCTATTTTAACAGAATACTTATGAGAATATGAATGAGATATAGCTCTTTTTTTCAAACGACCCTTTCTATTATAAAGCAATTTTTTCCAAAATGGTATCCAAGGCTTCAATCGCGCTTGATGTGTAAGGGCATCAATAAAAGTTATATTCTTTTTATTTGAATGACGCCATGGTCTATAATACTTAGAAATTTTATCAGATAAAGAAAATTTACCTTCTTGATTTAATAACATTAAGCAGGGAGCAGAAGCTGCTATTTTTGTAATAGAAGCCAAATCATATAAATCATATTTATTAACAGGAGTAATCCTCTCATAAGTATGAAAGCCATAACTGCGATAAAATATTACTTTTTGTTTTAAAGCAACAAAAATAACACAACCCGGGAAAGCCTGTAATTCCATACCACGATTTACAATACTATCTATTTTATTATATAAAAATGCACTATCAAGGCCAAGCTCCTGAGGAATAGTATATTTAAATCTGATACCTCCTTTTATTGTATCATTACCATACGCACTGAAAGCACCAAAGCATAACTGTGCTGCATAATCAAAAGCTAAAGAATCTGCATATCGCGAAGAAATTACACTTTGAGCAGCTGAAAACCATTTTTCTGATTTAACAGAGGTAATATCTTGATTATCAAATATAAAAATAACAGAATTATAAGCAGCTATTGTATCTATGTATTTATTAAGTAAATTTAAACTATCAGCAGAAACTATAATAATCAATGTATTGTATTTCAATGAATTAAGGGTATCTAAATTTTCTGTATAACGCAAAGCACTTTTATAAAAAATATTAGCCGTCTCATTTAAGCTCTTTATCTCAAAAATAGCGGAAGCTAAATTCTTTATAGGCAAAAAATTATGCTCATTTTTTAATACAAAAAAGCCTTTTTCTACCTTTTGCCTATAAGACAAAGACTGGGAAAATGCTATTTTTAATGACAAAAATAAAATAACAAAAAATAACTGTTTCATTTTCAATGAACTATTTTTTTACTAATAATTTTTTAAAATTTTCAATTTGTTCAGGAGTTCCTAAAACAAACAACTTAGTTTGCGAAGTAATAATCTGAGAAGGAGCAGGATTAAAAATATATTTTCCATCAGGCATTTTCATACCAATAACATTAGCACCTGTTTTACGTCGTACATCTAAGTCTTCTAATGTAGCATTGATATACTCAGAATGGAGCTCAGAACATTTAATCTCAACAAGATTGACATCCTCATTTGTCTTTATCATCAAATATTCAAGGAATTCTATTACATCAGGCTCTAATACTAATTTTGCCATTCTTACACCACCAACCATATCCGGCAAAATAACATAATCTGCGCCTGCACGGCGCAATTGAATATCACTATGTTCATCAGAAGCGCGACTTACAACGAGAATAGAAGGATTTAAATACTTAGAAATCAAGACAATAAAAACATTATGGGCATCTGTGGGTAAGGTCGTTATTAAAGACCGCGCACGTTTAACTCCTGCTTTTAGCAAAACTTCTTCTTTTGTAGCATCTCCTTTAATAAAAACCGCATTTTTATAATCATTCTCAACCTCTTCTACTAATGCCTCATTTTTTTCAATAACGACAACCTGCTCATTATTAGCCATCAATTCACTAAAAGCACGTTTGCCATTTCTACCATAGCCGCAAATAATAATATGATTATGTAATTTATTTAAACGTCTATCCATCATTCTCAATTTTAACCGTTTAAAAAAATTATCATAAAAGAGATAAGATATCAAATTTTGCAGAACAAAACCTACAATTAGAAAATTAACTATTATAAAGAAAATTGTAAAAACTATTCCGGTATCAGAAAGGGGTTTTACTTCCTTATATCCAACTGTGGATATAGTGATAATTACCATATAAATGGCTTCCAGAAAGCTATATCCTTCAATTTTCATATATACAATAACCCCCACAATTAAATAAAATACAAAAATAAATATGCCAATAAAAATTTTATTTTTATTATATTTTTTTGCGTCTATATCCATCTTTTCTTATATGAAGAAAAACTACATAAAATAAAGCTGCAAAAAAATCTAAACTAACTAAAAAAACATATAAGCTTAAAAGTTTATGATGAAAAAAAATAGCATATATACCTAATAATAAGACAATTAGTGAAAAAAGCAAAAATAATATTGAGAAAAAGTCAACTGCCACAAAAGCAATGGTTAAAACAAAAAATAAGGAAATTATAATCCATTTTGTAATAGAAAACAACCATTCGTAATATAAATAGAATGAAAAATCGCCTGATAAATTCTGTAATATCTTAAAAGTGAGTAAGTTCTCTGAAAAATCAAATATAAAAGCCAAAATAGGAAGATAAAACAAAATGAAAAAAAATTGATGCGAATATTTTTTAGCTAAAATTCTAACAAATAAATACATATACAATGAGTAAAGTATCATATAAATAAAATCCAATGAGTTAGCAAGAATTATTTCATTTTTTAGTTTAATATTTTTCTCAGGTTCTTGAAAAGAAAACATTTGTTTAATAACAGTAGTATCCCTGGTAAACTCAATTTTTAATACCGGAGATAAATTTTTAAGCTCTCCTTTTACATAATTATCAAAAGAAGGGGAAACGCGGTGTAAAACGGCGTTCATTATTAGAAGCAATACTGCATTTACATAAAAAGTACAAAAAATTTTTTTCATAAGACTATTTCAAAGGAATTTTATCTATTCTACGCTTATGCCTTCCGCCTTCAAACGGAGTATTTAAGAATATATCTATAAGTTCCTTTGCCATATATATAGATATAAAACGAGCTGGTAAAGCGCAAATGTTAGCATCATTATGCAAACGAGCAAGACGAGCTATTTCGTGCATCCAACATAATGCAGATCGTATGCCCTGATGTTTATTTACAGTCATATTGATACCATTGCCACTCCCACATAAAGAAATACCATAGTCACATTCTCCTTTTTCTACTGCTTCTGCTAATGGATGAGCAAAATCAGGATAATCAACACTTTCAGAACTATATGTACCAAAATCTTTTACTTCATACCCTTTCTGCTTCAAATATTCAATAAGAGCTTTTTTCATTTCATAACCTGCATGATCAGATGCCAAGCCAATTTTAATTTTTTTAGTCGCCATAGTATATTATTTTAGGTTAGTTTTCCACACTTGTTAGTTAGTTAAATATCAGTATATTAAAATAAAAAATCTTAGAAGGAAACAAAATTATTGATAGATTTAGATGTGGAAAAAAATATAAAAAACAAAATATTTATGTGTAAAAATTCTTTTTTTACGAAAAAATAAAAAACTTTGCACATATATAAACAAATAACTCAACAAAAAAAGTAAATTTTATACAACAAATTAACAACAAAAAAGCGAAAAGAATAAAAAAAGATTTCAACAGTAAAAAATTTTCCACAATGTTTATTTCTAAATAAATATTCTGAAAATGAATAAATTAACTCATAAAAATATGTTGAAAAATTCTACTGCAAATTTAATTTTGTAAAAAGCAAATTTTATAGAAAAAATTTATTCAAAAAATTCACAATCTAATTATATATCAAAAAATAAAATAAAATGAAAAATAAAAAATTTTATATTGATGAAATTATAAAGTTGAAAAAACAAAAAAATGCCATACTCTTAGCGCATTATTATGTAGACGGAGACATTCAAGATATTGCTGATTTTGTGGGAGATAGTTTAATATTAGCAAAAAAAGCCGCTGAAACTAATGCAGATATCATTGTTTTTGCGGGAGTACATTTTATGGCAGAAACCGCTAAAATTCTTTCACCTAATAAAAAAGTAATTATTCCAGATATTAGCTCTGGTTGTCCTTTGGCAGATTCTATGCCAGCAGAAAAATTAAAACATTTAAAAGAAAAATATCCAGATCATTTTGTAATCTCGTATATAAATACTACCGCAGAAGTAAAAGCTTTAAGTGATATTATTTGTACTTCATCTAATGCAGTGGATATAGTAAATTCTTTACCCGAAGATGTTAAGATAATTTTCGGGCCAGATAAAAATTTAGGAGCTTATGTAAAAGGAATTACAGGAAGAGATATGATTATATGGGAAGGATATTGTCCTGTTCATCAAAATTTTGATGTCAAAGCTATTGATACATTAAAAAAACAATATGCAGATGCTATTGTTTTAGCCCATCCGGAGGCTGGAAAAGAGGTATTACTTAAAGCTAATTATATCGGTTCTACCTCAAAAATAATTAAAGCGGCTGTTGAAAGTTCTGCTAAAAATTTGATTATAGCTACTGAACCAGGCGTTATTCATCAGATTAAAAAATTAGCTCCTGAAAAAAATTGTATACCTTTACCTACTATTGATAAAAAGCCGCAAAGCTTATGTGTTAATATGAAAAAACATAATTTGAAAAAAGTATATAATGCCTTATTAAACGAAAAAGATGAAATTATTATGGATGAGGATTTAATAGCTAAGGCAAGAAAACCAATTGAAAGAATGCTAAACTTATCAGTAAAATTAGGTCTTATAAAAAATTGATAATGAGGATAAAAATTTTTATAATATTTTTTATAATTCCCCTTTTTGCTGTTTCTCAGAATATAAAGAATAAGATAAATCCTAATGGATATAATATTTTTTATTATCCAAATGGCTTTAAAGCCTCAGAAGGTTATATGAAAGATGGTAAACCTGATGGATATTGGATTACATACTATGTTAATGGAAAAAAGAAATCAGAAGGAAATAGGAAAAATTTTCTATTGGATAGTATATGGATTTTTTATAATGAATTAGGTGATACAACTGAAAAAATCTCATATTTATATGGGAAGAAAAATGGTTGGTATATAAAATACTACACGCGATTGGATAGTGATGCAATAGGCAATATTCCTAAGTCTAAGGAACTATATGTAGACGATAAAAAGCAGGGCAAAGCCTATTATTATTATCCAAATGGAAAATTACATTACATTATTCCATATAAAGATAACTATAAATACGGCACAGGCTATGAATATGATACCAGCGGACGTCTTATAGCAATTAACGAATATAGATACAATAATCTTGTAGAGCATAGAGCTGTCAATAGATATAACCAAAATGGTCAAAAACAAGGAGTTTGGTTAGAACTTTATCCGGACGGAAAGATTAAATCAGAAATTACATATAACAATGGAATGCCTGATGGAGTTTACAAAGAATATACTCCTTTGGGAACAGTAAAAAAGATTGAAATTTACAGAAATGGTAAATTAATTTCGCAAAGTAATAAATTAAACTTAAAAACTGCTGATATTCAAGTTATTGAAGAAAAATATCCAAATGGTAAAACTAAATTTTTTAAGACATTTCGGGATTCTATACCCATTGGAATGCATAAGTACTATGCTGAAAATGGTAAACTTATAAAAGCTATATGGTACTCGGATTACGGTGAAAAAAAGGGAGAAGGTCTAATAGATTCTCTTGGTAAAAAAATAGGAAAATGGATTTTATATTACAACACAGGAGAAAAATTTGCAGAAGGGTACTATAAAAATGATTTACCTGATAGTTTGTGGATTTTTTACTATCGTAATGGTTCTATTATGCAAAAAGGCAAGTATATAGAAGGCTATCCAGTAGGGAAGTGGATCATGTATTATCCTAATGGTAAAGTCCTAAAAAAAGAATTCTATTCATCTGACGGATTAACAGAAGGCGATTATTATGAATTTTCCCCAGAAGGTGATACTATCGTAAAAGGTAAATATGAAAATGGAAAAAAAACAGGTTTATGGTACTACAAAATAGGAGATGAATATAGTACAGGAAAATATACTAATGGATTGAAAGATGGCGTGTGGTTAACGTATTATATGCCTGATATGCAAATTAAATGTAAGAAAAAATATATTTTAGGCTCATTGAATGGAAAATTTAAATGTTTTTATAAAAACGGCAAATTAAAAGTTATTGGGTATTATATTGACAATAAAAAAAGTAAAAAATGGTATTTTTACAACCCAGATGGAACATTAGGGTACACAATTACTTATAAAAATGATAACATTATAAAAATCAATGATTTACCAATAAAATAAAGCAATGGAAATTAGTAAAGACATAAAAGTAGATAAAGAATTTGCGCAGAAGTTAAGACCCTTAAACTTTAAAGATTTTAGAGGTCAAGATAGGGTAGTAGAAAATCTGAAAGCTTTCGTAGAAGCCGCAAAAATGCGAAAAGAAGCATTAGACCATGTGTTATTATTTGGTCCACCAGGTTTAGGTAAAACGACCTTAGCCCATATAATCGCTAATGAACTAAATGTTAATATAAAAGCCACATCCGGTCCTGTTATTGATAAACCGGGAGATTTAGCAGGATTGCTTACAAACCTTGAACCTTACGATGTACTGTTTATTGACGAGATACATAGACTTTCTCCTATTGTTGAGGAATACCTTTATTCAGCTATGGAGGATTATAAAATAGATATAATCATTGATAAAGGACCTAATGCCCGAACTATTCAATTGAAATTAAATCCATTTACATTGATAGGTGCTACTACTCGGGCAGGATTATTGACTTCTCCATTGCGAGCTCGCTTCGGTATTAAGGCTCTTTTGGAATACTATTCACCAGAAACCTTGAAAAGTATTGTTATAAGATCTGCCAAAATACTCTCTGTTCCAATATCCGAAGCTGCTGCTGAGGAGATTGCACGTCGTAGTAGAGGAACTCCAAGAATTGCAAATGCATTGTTACGTCGTGTTAGAGACTTTGCGCAAGTAAAAGGCTCTGGAAAAATAGATATTGAAATTACAAAATATGCTTTAAATGCTCTAAATATTGATACTTTGGGTCTCGATGAGATGGACAATAAAATTTTATTAACAATAATAGAAAAATTCGGTGGCGGTCCCGTGGGTTTAAATACAATATCAACAGCTGTAGGGGAAGATGCTGGGACAATTGAGGAGGTATATGAACCATATTTGATAATGCAAGGCTTTATAAAACGTACTCCTCGGGGAAGAATTGCAACTCCTTTAGCCTATAAACATTTAAAAAAAGATTATCCCGGTAAGGATTTTTATCCTGAGTTATTTTAATTTTGAACATTTAAACTTATGAGTATGGAAAATAAAACACAGAAAAAGAAAAAAGAAAAGAAAATATATAGATTGTTAATTCTTGAAGAAAAAACTTATAAACCTTTATGGAGTTTTCAGCTCTCAAAAGTAAATGTTTTATTTTATTTCGGAGGAGGATTTATAATCTTAATGTTAATATTTTTTGTATTATTCAGGTTCACTTCTTTAAGTTCACTAATTTATACAAATACTAATTCGGATATATCCAGCAAAATATACATAGATGCCCAAGTAAAATTAGATTCTCTTGCTTCTGAAATAGATATTATGCATAAGTATTTCAATAAACTAAATTATATTTTGAGTGGAAAAAATTTAGATTCAATAGCTATAATGGATTCTTCGGGACTTTCGGCTTTATTACTTACAAATAGTGAGCATGATTCTATATTAAAACAATTGAAAGCAACTTCTGCTAATTTTAGTCAGATGCAGGAAGTGATAAATTCAAATACAAAATATAAAAATTTACATTTTACAAAGCCATTAGACGGCGTAATATCTAATAATTTTAATCCAGCTGATGGTCATTATGGTATTGATATAGTAGCACCGGAGAAAACACCTGTTGTTTCAGTATTAAGCGGAACCGTAATTTTAGCAACTTGGAGTTTAAATAGTGGCTATATAATAGAAATTCAGCATGCAAATAATATTATTTCAGTATATAAACATAATGCAGAATTACTGAAGCATGAAGGTGATAGAGTAGCAGCAGGAGAACCAATAGCATTGGTAGGAAATACAGGAGAGCAAACTAGTGGTACTCATCTACACTTTGAATTGTGGATAGATGGGGTGCCAGTTAATCCTACTAACTATATAGTTTTCTGATAAATATTAACATTAAATTGTAAGATACAATAATGCAAAAAAGTAAAGATAGTGAAAAGAATTGGAATTTTAGGTTCTACGGGCTCTATTGGGAGACAAGCCTTAGAAGTTATAAGTGAGCATAAATCTAAATTTAGAGTAGAATTTTTAACGGCCTATAATAATTATGAGCTTCTAGCTGAACAAGCTGCAAAGTTTTTACCATCCCAAGTAGTAATTGTAAATGAAGCTCATTATAAATTGCTAAAAGACCGATTAAAAGATTTACCTATCAAAGTATATTCAGGAGTACAGGCTGTTAATGATATAGTACAATCTGAATATGATATTTTATTAACCGCTTTGGTCGGTTATTCTGGGCTTATTCCTACAATAAAAGCAATAGAAACAGGGCATGATATAGCTTTGGCAAATAAAGAAACCCTTGTTGTTGCAGGTGATTTAATTATGAAATTAGCTAAGGAGAAAAAAATACGAATAGTTCCAGTAGATTCAGAGCATTCAGCTATTTTTCAATGTTTAATAGGGGAGCATTATTCAAATATAGAGAAAATTTATTTAACAGCGTCCGGTGGGCCTTTTCGCGGATATTCCATAGAGCAATTGAGAAACGTAAGCGTTGAACAAGCTCTGAAGCATCCAAATTGGTCAATGGGGAATAAAATAACCATAGATTCTGCAACTATGATGAATAAAGGCTTAGAAGTTATAGAAGCTCGATGGCTTTTTGACTTGGAACCATCTCGGATAGATGTTATAGTACATCCTCAGTCAATAATACATTCCATAGTGCAATTTATAGATGGTTCTATGAAAGCTCAGATGGGTTTACCTGATATGCGTTTACCGATTTTATATGCTTTTAGCTATCCAGAACGCTATAAATCGAATTTTGAACGTTTTGATTTTTTTAATTATCCTACTCTTACATTTGAAAAGCCTGATTATAAAGTTTTTAAAGCTTTAAGATTAGCTTTTGAGGCTTTAAAAAAAGCAGGGAATTATCCATGTATTTTAAATGCTGCTAACGAGGTAGCTGTTGAGGCTTTTTTAGCAGGTAAAATAGGTTTTTTAGATATTGCTAATTTGATAGAAGAAGTATTATCAAATAGTCAGCATCTTGAAGGTCTTGATTTACAGGGATATATTTTATGTGATAAAGAAACTCGCATAAAATCTTATGAGATATTAAAAGCAATGCGAAGATGAATATTAGGGTAATGGCGAATCAGGTTCTTTACGCATAGCGTTATAGATTACTCCTTCCATCATTTTTGGGAAAAATTTGTATAGGAGATAAGTAAGTTTTCCTGTTGTTGTAAGGACGAGAATATTTTTTCTTTTGCGTATTGCTTTTAAAACTTTTAGAGCTACTTCCTGAGCTGTCATCATTTTTTCTTCTTTTCGTGGGGTTTCTCCTTGTGGAGTACCGTCTTTGGTCAGAGCATGTTTTCTTATTTCAGATTCTGTAAAACCGGGGTGTGCGATAAGTACGTGTAGTCCTTTTTTTCTATTTTCTGTTCTCAGGGTTGTTAAAAATCCGAACATAGCAAATTTAGAAGCGCTATATGCGGTTCTTGCTGGTAGTGGAGCTAATCCTGCTATTGAGGATATTCCTACCACGCTACCTTTTTGTTTTAGGATATGGTTTATAGCATAATGTGTACAATATACTGTGCCCATAAAATTTATGTTCATAACTTTTTGAAACACTTCCAGTTTCATTTCATTAAAAAGTGCTCTCATAGAGATACCTGCATTATTTATGAGTACATCAATTTTTCCGAATTTTTCTATTGCTTTGTCAATTAAATTTTTACAATCATCTGGTACAGAGACGTCAGTTTTTATGGCAATAGCTTCTATTCCATAAGTTTGACAATGGTCAGCTACTTTTTGAAGTTTAGCGATATTTCTTGCAGCTAATACAAGGTTAGCACCTTGTTTTGCACTTTCTATTGCAAGGGCTTTTCCAATACCAGATGAGGCACCTGTAATTATGAATACTTTATCTTTGAAATTTTTTTTCATAATAGAAATTTTAATAAAAAAGGACTGCCTTGTAGGTCGCTTATGCGACAGTGGCAGTCCTAACGTCCGAGGTCGCGAGCGGACTCGAACCGCTGTAAGAGGTTTTGCAGACCTCTGCCTAAACCCCTCGGCCACGCGACCATTTTGCGCAACAAAACTAAGTTTTTTTTTTGAAAAATGCAATTTTATTTATTTCGTTTTTTATGCATAATAACACTTACTTTATTCACAATACCTCCAAGTTTAGGGGATAGTTTTGATACTTTTAGCTCAATTTCTGTTATTTGGGTAAATTGACTAAATAGTTGTTCAATAATTCTATTTGCAACATTTTCCAGTAGATTGCATTTTATTTGCATTTGTTGTTTTATTATTTTATAAACTTCTTGATAATCAAGAGCATCTTTTAATTTATCAGTTTTAGCAGCTTTTTCACAGTCTGTTTTTATTTTTATATCAATATTGAAGTTATCCCCAATATGTTTTTCTTCGTCAAAATGTCCAATAAAAGAATGAAATTTCATTCCTGTAAGTTCAATAAAACACATAATGTAAAGTTTTATTTACTTTTTGTTATAATTTGTTTACAAAATTCAATATTTAATTTACTAAACTTCCTATTTACAAGTGTTAATTCGTTTATTTTCAGTTAATTACATATTATCATTCAAAAGTCTATTTACAAAACAAAAATGAGAAAAAATTTTTTTTCTCAATAAAATTTATAAAAGTTTGTATTTTTACAAAAGTAAATAACCTAATATTTTTTTATCACATTGAAAAAAACGTATATAAAGACATGGTAGAGGAATTTTTACATTTTGTATGGAAAAATGGTTTATTTAAGAAAAAGGATTTGCAGAGCGTATGTGGTAAGAATATAGAGATATTAGATTTAGGGAAAGAAAATTTTCACCAAGGACCTGATTTTTTTAATGCAAAAATTCTTATAGATGGACAGCTTTGGGCGGGTGATATAGAAGTTCATATAAAAGCCTCGGATTGGTATTTACATAAACATCATGAGGATAAAAAATATGATACTGTGATATTACATGTGGTTAAAGAATATGATACTCCTGTTTTTAATTCGCAAGGTTTTCAAATACCTACTATAATTTTATCTTATGAAGCAAGGCTTTATGAAAAATTTGTCTATTTAAAATTAGCTTCTGATAAAATTCCGTGTACAAAGTTTTTGCGGCATCTGAGTAAAAAAGATTTTTATCAATGGCTTGATAGGGTAGAGCAGCGGAGATTAGAACAGAAATCAGACGAGGTATATACTGAACTTAAAAAAAGGAATAATGATTGGCAGGAAGTTTTTTACATTTTTTTAGCCAAAAATTTTGGTTTTAAACAAAACTCTACTGCTTTTTCTTTGCTTGCTAAATCTCTCCCTTTAAAATATTTATTATTTCATGCTGATAATTTAATGCAAATAGAGGCTATGTTATATGGTCAAGCAGGAATGTTAGAAAAAGAGTGTTCAGATAAATATTATTTAAACTTGAAAAGAGAATATGAATTTTTGAGACATAAATATTCTTTAAAGCCAATAGACTTGTCGTTATGGCGTTATATGCGGCTTCGACCTGCTAATTTTCCGGCTATTCGTATAGCTCAATTTGCAAATTTGGTATATACAGGAGGGGAGGCATTTTCTATGTTTTATTTTTTTGACAGATATAGCGATTTGTATTCAGTTTTTGAAGCGGGAGTTTCTCAATATTGGAAAAATCATTATGATTTTTGTAAGCAATCAAAACGTTTTTCGCAGAAAAAATTGAGTAAAAGTTCAATAGAAAATATTATCATAAATACGATTTCGCTTTTTATGTATGCTTATGGCAAATATAATAATGATAATAAACTGATAAATAGAGCTTTATCATTACTGAAAACAATCAAACCAGAAAAAAATGCAATTATCCAAAAATGGCAAAATGCAGGTATTTTGCCAAAGAATGCTTTTGAAACACAGGCTCTTATACAGCTATACAATGAATATTGTAAACTTGGTAAATGTCTAAAATGTAATATTGGCAATAAGATAATTAGCATAATTTAACGACTATTTTATGATTAAAGAATTGAAATATAATATAAGGCACACTTTTTTTTACAGTTTGGGAAACATTTCTGTTAAATTAGTAGGATTTATATTACTTCCATTATATACGACGAAATTAACCACTGATCAATATGGTATATTAGCAATTTTAGAGACCACGCTGAGCATTTTATCTCCGTTATTTTTATTAAATATTGGTAATGCCATAGTACGTTTTTTCGGTGATAAAAAATATCAGGAATATAGAGGCGAAATTTTGTTTAATGCTTTTATTTTTTCTGTTTTTACAGGTATACTGTTAAATATTGCATTTCAGCCATTTAGTTCTTTTTTTTCGGAGAAATTTTTTCATACTCGGGATTTTGCTATTTATTTTCGTTTTTTGTTTTTAAATATAGCTTTACAAAATATAGCTTTTGTTGTACGTAATTATTATAATGCCAAACAGCTTTCTTTTAAATTTTCTATGTTTAATTTTTTACGTTTTATTATAGTTCTTTTATTGACTATTTATTTTATAGTAAAATTGAACTGGGGTATCAAGGGTATAATGTTGGCACAGACGCTTTCCTTTATTATTACCATATTGGTATTTTTACCGGGCTTTTTTTCAGAAACTAAGTTATCTATAAATTTTTCTTTATTGAAGCATATGTTAGCTTATTCTGCTCCTTTGGCATTTTCTTCTATTTCTACAATGATATTTGCTACGGGAGATAGATATATTATAAAATTTCTTATGAATGATGCTGCCGTGGGTATTTATTCCTTAGCTGTGAAGTTTGCTACGGTTATTGATTTTTTCATTTTGCAGAATTTTCAGCTTTCTTATTTGCCATATTCATTTGCCTCTTATAGCAAGGAGGAATATCCATATAGGCATTCTAAGATGACTACTTATTTAGTTTTTATAATGGTAATATCTGCTTTATTTATAAGTTTATTTGCGTTAGAAGTTATAGAGATTTTTTCTCCGTATAATAAAAATTATTGGGCAGCAGCAGCTTTTGTGCCATTTTTAGCATTTTTGCGGCCTTTGTATGCTTTAAGATTTATGTTTGGTATAGCTATGCATATAAGAAAAAAGACCTCCTTGATTCCGATCATTGTGATTGTTGCAGCAGTGTTAAATATAGCTTTGAATTTTTTATTTATTCCAATTTTGGGTATAAATGGGGCTATTTTAGCGTCTTTCATTTCAGCTGTTGTTATGACTTTAAGTTATTTATTTTTTTCAGTTCGCTATTTTAAGGTTAAGTATGAGTATTTTAGAATTTTGGTGGTCTATATTCTTGCTTATCTATTTGCTATGGCAGGAAGGCATATAATGGGCTTTTCTCTTATTATTGGAGTAGTTTTAAAATTAGGTTTATTTTTGTTATTTATTATTTTATTGCGTGTGGTTGGTTTCTTTTCTAATGAGGAAGTGCAAACTGTTAGAAGTTTTTTAAAGAAAATATTCGCAAAGGTCAAAAAATGAGATAGATAAGGTTAATATTTAAAATAAATTAAGACTTATTTTTGCCGATATTTAGCAATGTACGTATGCTTTCGTAGAAAATGAAATAGAGAATTTCGTAAATAAAGTACAAAAAGGTATCTTTTCTACACCATACGTCTTTATATTTTACTTTTTTTTGTTCTGATTTGAAAAATTGGAATTTAGTTTTTGTCTGTATTTTTAGTAATAGTCCTTTTATGTATCCGCCCAGCCATAGGTATCCAATTTTTGCATTTTCGTCTGGTTGGGAAGTGTATGAGGGATTTAGCAATGCTTTTATAAAATTTACGTTATTATCTATTGCTAATTGCAGAGGTCCCCAAAATCTGGGATTACATTCTATTGCGTAAAATTTTTTATCAGCGATAGAATATTTAAGTTCCATCATCATTACGCCATTCCAATTGTTATCTATAAACATTTTGTCTATTTTGGCGAGGATTTCTTTGGGGAGATTGTATGGTTCTGCTTTTATAACAGATTTTCCGTTAGGTTGTTGTGCGAGGTTTCTCTGCACGCACCAAGTTCTTTTTTGACCTTTCCAATAGTTTGCACAGTAGTATATGCTTGGTCCCTTGATGTATTGCTGATAGAAATGTTTTTCGCTGTCCAATTGCATTTTTTGGTATTTTTTAAATGCTTTTTTGTTTTCTATCAACATAGGGATACGTAAAATATGTTTATCGTCTGCTAATATTTTCGGTTTTACCACAAAAGGCTCGGTAAAAGTGTTTTGAGGTGGATTTATTTCTTTGGGAATATTTAAGCCATATTGACTGCATAATTTTTGAAAACTATATTTATCTGAAAATTTACGATATGCTTCAAATGAGGGCAAGGGAAGTTCAATATTCAGGTTTTCGTAATATTTTTTTTCTTTCAAAACTTCACGAATAAATCCTTCTCCATTAGGGAAAAGGATAAATTCACCGATTTTGTTATGGACTTCTGTTAAAAAATTTTTTACATCATTTTTTACGATAAAAAAGTTGTTTTTCAGGTATTTGTGATATCTAATGCGTTCGCTGAGACTGGTAGTTTTTAGACCAATAAAGATTTTTATGTCTTTGATTTTAGAAAGTTCTCTAAGTTGTGTTATTGCGGCTCTATGATTTGACGTTATAATTAGAACTTGTTTCATTTTTTAATTATTTTGAAAAAATTAAGATTGGGCGTTGCATAAATCTGTAATTGTTATGGGTAAGTTTTAATTTTTTGAATATTTCAAGGGTATATTTTTTAGGGAATTTTAGGATAGGGTGTTTTAAATGGTTCTCTGGCGTTATATCTATATATTTTGGGAGTAGAGGATTTTTTATTACAGCGAAATGTTTTATTTGTAGTTTTGCGTCTTTAAAAAGTTTTAGAGTGAATTCAATAATTTGATTTTCAGGACAAAATACTCCATTATGACCAAGCCAGGAGTATCCCATTTGGAAAACTATATAATTAGCTTTTTGTGCGAGTTTTTGTAAGTATTCAACAGCATAGTTATACCATTGATTGATATTTTTGACTTTATCGCTATCAAAATCTTCTCCTGCGTGTTGTATAACGTTGAAAAATAGTATAATATCTACATTTGGAAGTTTTTCAATATCGTTTATGGCTATGCCTTTTTTTTCTACTTTTAATTTGTTATCTGGTAAAGATAGAAAGTTTTTTATTTCTACAATTGCTTTGTAATGTTTTTCAAAAGGTTCATAAGCGATCACTTGGGCATCTTTTTCGGTAGATAGGCGTATTGAAAAATATCCTGTATTTGCTCCTATATCCAAAACGTTTTTATTTTTAAAGTCTAATTTTTCCGAAAACCACTCGTAGCGTTGTTCATCTAAACGTATAGAGTTTTTTTGTAGTTTTTTGAGTTCAGGAATTTTATCTAACAATATTGGTGGAATTTGTTGATAATTACCGTGTTTTGCATTTGTAGTTAGTAAATTTATCAATTGTTCTTTATTCATTTTATGATGGTTTTGATTATCTCTTCGTAATATTTTCCCAGCTTGTCAAAAGGTGGGAGCACAAA
>CAZWVR010000015.1:0-26146 GCA_964637235.1 uncultured Bacteroidales bacterium
TAAAATTGTTATTTTTGTCGCTGAAAAATATAAATAGATAAAAATGAGTTGGTTGGATAATATTTATAAACAATTGCATAAAGCAGATGTTCAAGTTATCAATGATGCGAAGTCGCCTTCTGGGAGGCCACATGTTGGAGCACTTCGTGGAGTTTTAATCCATGATGCTGTTTATAAGTTTTTGAAAGAGAAAGGTATAGCAGTAAAATATATATTTGGTTCAGATGATTATGATCCTTTTGATGAATTGCCTGCTGGATATCCGGCTGATATGTTTGAGAAGTATTTGGGTATGCCACTTTCGGAAGTACCTGCTCCGGAAGGTAGTGGTTTTTCCGATTTGGCAATGTTTTTTATAGATGACTTTTTTAAAATTTTTGATGAGCTTAAAGTTGACGCAGAAAGATATTATATGCGTGATTATTATAAAAGTGGCTTTTTTAATGAGGCAATAGATATAGTTCTAAGAAATGCCGATAAAATTCGCGAAATTTATTGGCGTGTAAGTAAATCTGAGAGACCTAAGGATTGGTATCCATTGCAAGTTAAATGTGAAAAATGCGGTAAAATAGGGACTACGCAAGTTATAGATTACGATGGTAAGGAGGTCACTTATATCTGTAAAGAGGACCATGTAAGTTGGGCAAAAGGTTGTGGCTATAAAGGTAAAATTTCACCTTTTGATGGAAATGCTAAAATGCCATATAAAGTTGAATGGCCTGCTAAATGGAAATATTTTGGTGTTACAATAGAAGGTGCAGGTACAGATCACAATACAAAAGGCGGTTCTCGTGATATTGCTAATGCAATAAGTCGCGAAGTTTTTGGTTATACTCCACCGGTTAATATTCCTTATGGCTTCTTTTTGATGGGCGGAGCTAAAATGTCATCATCCAAAGGTATTGGAGCCACGGCACGCGAGATGGCTGATTTCCTGCCTCCGGAAATTTTGCGTTTTTTAATGCTTTATACACAACCCAAAAGAGCAATAAATTTTGAACCCAATCAACGCTACATCATTAAACTATTTAATGATTTTGATAAGATTCATAGAAAATATGTTTCAGGTGAGGATATGGAGGATTATGAAAAGCAGTTTTATAAACTTTCTCAGATATTTTACGACGAGAAATTTGATGTTGTTGATTTTTCTTATATTATAACTTTGATACAATTACCCCATATTGATATATACAAAAAAGTTGAGGAAATATTAGGGCATGAACTCTCTGATACAGAGAGAATTGTACTTGATAGGAGAATAAACGCTGCTAAATATTGGCTTTCCCATTATGCTGATGAAGAGGAAAAAATACAACTGCAAGAAAACTTGCCTGAAAAGGCTGAGGAACTTTCGCCTGAGCAACGTGCTTTTTTGCGTTTTATGGCTGAATTTTTGAAAGATAATCCTAAGGCTTCTGCCGAGCAAATTCAAACTGCTATTTTTAATATTGCTCGTATTGTGCCATTGCCTGTAAAAAAAGCCTTTGAGGCTATTTATATCGTTTTAATAGGAAAAAATCAAGGCCCAAAAGCCGGATCTTTTATTGCTTTTATAGACAGAGATTTTGTCATTGAAAGGTTTAATGAATTACCTTATAATAAAGTAGACTGTTGGAGAAGGACTTCTATGACTAAGAGAGATTTTGATAAATGGTATAATAAAAATGCTGATAGAATAGTCTCTGCAAGTTATACTATTGAATATGACGATGAGGAAAATATCGGTGTGATTAACGTTGTTGTAAACTTGGACGATGGTAAATCATATATGCAACGGATAATTTTTGAGGATATTACCGAAGAGGGCTTTATTTTGGAAAGCGATAGTTTTATGCAGGCATATAATATCTCTAAATGAGGCATTTTGTTTTTATAATAGTTTTGCTTTTTAATTTTGGAAATATTTTTTCCCAAGGTCATTATTGGGTATTTTTTACTGATAAAGCAGGAGTATCATTTAATCCATATCAATATTTTGATAAGAAGGCAATAGAACGTCGAATTAGAGAGGGTATTTCTTTATATGATTATTCTGATTTTCCTGTAAATCAGAGATATGTAGATAGTGTTGCTAAATATGTTGAGGGGATAGCTTATGTAAGTCGTTGGTTTAATGCAGTTGCCGTTCATGCCGATGAAAAGCAAATAGAACGAATAAAAACTTTGCCTTTTGTGGACAGTATCCGACCAATATATATTCCGCAAGTAGAGCCTTGTTTTTGGTATGATACTACATTGTCGTATAGAGAGTTTGAGATATTAAAATGGCAGACAGATACCTTAGGCAGTAGAGTTTTGCATAATCACAAATTAACAGGTAAAGGTGTGCGTATAGCTGTTTTTGATATAGGTTTTAAGGGAGTTGATAAACTTAAAGAATTTGAGCATTTGCATATTTTAAAGACTTATGATTTTACAAAGAAAAAGGATTTCGTATATTATTATAATAACCACGGAACAATGGTTCTTTCGTGTATAGCTGGACATATAGGCAATAGATATGGGGGCTTAGCACCTGATGCAGAGTTTTTACTTGCTAAGACAGAAGTCAGAGGAGAACCATTTTCAGAGGAAGTAAACTGGGAAGCAGCTGCTGAATGGGCTGATAAAAATGGTGCAGATATTATCAATAGTTCTTTGGGTTATACCTACCAAAGATATTATCCTTATCAGATGGATGGGAACACATCTTTGGTGGCTTATGCAGCAAATATTGCAGCACGTAAAGGTATTATTGTAGTAAATTCAATAGGTAATGAAGCTGATACACGTTGGAAAGTTTTAGCTACCCCAGCAGATGCTGATAGTGTATTTTCTGTGGGTGGCATTGCTTACAATACAGGATTGCATATAGATTTTAGCTCTTATGGACCAAATGCCAGGTGCGTTCCTAAACCTGATGTAGTAGCTCCCGCAGAAGTTATTGCCGCAAGTCCTACTGGTTGGAAATTAGTACAAGGAACCTCTTTTTCTGCCCCTTTGATTACTGGATATATTGCTTGTATAAAGCAGGCTTTCCCTCATAAACATGCTTGGCAGATAAAAAATATTGTCCGTCAATCTGCAAGTTTATATCCTTATTATGATTATGCTCATGGATATGGCGTTCCTAATGCGAAGAATATTTTTTCCACTGATACATTAAAACACGATTCGCTTTTTTCAATCACTTATGATGACAGTATTGTTTTTCATTTTAGTTATTTTTCTAAAAATGGAGGTACTTATCTTTTTTATAAAATAACAGTAAATGGCTGTATTCGCGAATATTATGTAGTAGATATTTATTCTCCTGAGTATAGTATCCCTTATCCTGACTACAATGATTTTGTTTTAGAAGCATTTTATCACGGTACTTATTATAAAAAGCATATTTTTTTGAATCGTTAAAAGTGTTTTAAATGAAAAAAATTATTGTATTTACTGTTTTCTTTATTTTATTGTTTTCTGTGGAGGCTCAAAAAATTATTCTTGAACAGAAACCTTTTGAGTATAAAGATTTTTTGCAACATAAGAAACATTTTTATATGTCCATACCGTTTTCTATTTCTTTTGCAATGCCTATGAACAATGCTAAGGAATATACATTGAATTACTTTTATTCTACTATGTATTCATTTGGATTGGAATATAAACTTGATTTTGCTAAATTTTTAGGTTGGGGTTTTACTTTTCGCTTTAAACATCAGCAATATATTTTTTCAGAGAGCTTTATTTATATAAAAAAATCAGATGAACAAGTAAAAGAAAGCATTCGTACTGCTGGCATAAATAGTGGAATTTTTTTTAGAATATATTTTTCTAAATATCACGGTATGAATGGAGGTAAATATCTTGATTTTTTAGCTTTTGGTACTTATAATTTATGGCGTATTTATAAGCTGGAAATACACAAAAATTATGGTTTTAGTACGTTCTCTATTCAAAGATTTTCTCGGGTTAAATTTATTAGTCCATATAATTATGGGATAGGTATTAGATTAGGCAGTGGCAATATATCGTTTATTAGCGAGTATAGATTGAATAGTATGTTTACTTTATCAAATATTCAGTGGAATGGTTCTTATAATTCTCCTACAAAGGGATTGATACCTTTTAGCTTAGGTATTCAATATTCTTTTTGAATAACTATAAAAACTAAGCACTATGAAAAAGTTTTTATTAGTAAATTTTGTATTTCTACCGATATTTGGATTTAGTCAATATTTAGGTAAAATTTTTGTTTATACTACGGAAAAAGGAGCGTCTTTTATTCCTTATATCAATGGAGAAAGACAGACGTTTGTTCCTGTGGATACTTTTGAAATTGAACTTCCGAATGTTAAAAGTGTGGATTTGTTAATAGATTTCGTAGATAGTAATGTGTATGATATAAAAAAGAATATTGATTTTTCGCAATTTAAATTTAGGAAGTTTCGAATAGTTCCTATTAAGCAAGGATTTTGGCAACAGTTTCGTAAAAAAACGAATATAGATGCTGTTCATATAAAACCGCAGGGTAAAAATCCTGTGGATAAGTTTAGATTGAAAGATGAATCTTTAAAAGAATATTTGAGAGATATAAACGATTAAATTAAAAAAAGATGAACAAAGTTTTTTTTATACTTTTTTTAAGTGCTGTTATGCTTTTTACTTTTTCTTGTATGCAGCCTCGTTATATTTCACGTAATGAACAAGTTGAAAAATTGGCGTATGAGAAATTTCCTATAAAATCTGAACCTTATCGGCTGCAACCTTATGATTATTTGTACGTTAAAATTAAGACGAGCGATAAAGATATTAACGAACTTTTTGAGGGTATATCAACGCAGGTAATGTCTATCCAAAGCGATTATTATTTTTTCTTAACAGGTTATTTAATAAATGATTCTGGTTATGTTTATATCCCTCTTGTAGGGAATATTAAGGCTGCTGGTAAAACCTTAGGTGAAGTCCGCAAGATAATTAGAGATAGTATTAGTAAAAATTTAACGAATGCAGTAGTAAATGTTCGTTTGACCTCTTTTAATGTCTATCTTTTGGGAGAAGTTTCAATACAGGGACAAATAAAGTTCTATAAAGAGCGTGTTTCTATATTAGAGGCTATATCAAAAGCAGGAGGAATAACCCAGTCCGGAGATAGAAAAAATGTCTATGTTATAAGACGCCAAGATAGTATATATAACGTCTATAAATTGGATTTGACTAATAAAAACATTATTGGGCAAAAAGATTTTTTTATTCAGCCTAATGATATTATTTATGTCCCAAGACGTAAATTTTATAATTTAAAATTATTTATTTCGGACTATATGACTTTATTGACTTTTATAAGCACTACTATTACTACTGTATTTTTAATTTTAAACTTACGCAATGGACGCTAAAAATATTATAAATAATGAAACTGATAATGTTAATATTTATTTTCGCCGTTATTTAGTTTTAGCAATAGAAAATTGGTATATAATTGTTTTGTTTTTATTGTTAGCTTTTCTTTTTGCCTATACTAAAAATCGTTATGCTTATAAAAAATATGGTGTATATACTTCTGTACTTGTCAAAAAGCAGAATACAAGTCCAGAGGTTTATGCGGGAGGTTTGTTTTTGTATGCTTCCAAAAATTTAGAAGATGAAATAGGTTATTTAAAATCTTATTCAGCTTCGGAAAGAGCTGTTATGAAAAATAAAAAATATTTTGAAGTAAGTTATTTTAAAGATAAAAAATTCGCTTATGACCCTGAGCTTTACAAAGATTCCCCTTTTATAGTGGAGTTTGATAGCTTGTATAAACAATATACAAATGTAAAAGTTTATGTTCATTTTATAGATACTTCAACTATGCAGATAAGGATTCCAGATTTTGATTATCAAGGTAAGTTGAAAATAGGTGATACTTTTTTATTAGATAATTTTAAATTTGTGATAAAAAAAACAGATAAATTTTCTGACGCCGTTTTGAATAACACTTACTATTTTGTCAGAAATAATCTTGAAAATTTGATTTTACAATATTCTAACTCATTAAACGTTGAACCTCGTAGTAAAAATAGTTCTATTTTATGGCTTTGGCTTGAATCTATTTCCCCTCAAAAAGATATTGATTATTTAAATGCTTTGGTGGATGTATATATAGATAAACGCCTTGCGGAGAAAAATGAAATTGCCCTTCGTACTCTTGAATTTATTGATAATCAGTTGAAAAATTTTTCTGATTCGTTAAAATCTGCCGAAGACAAACTGCAAGTTTTTAAGCAGAAAAATATTGTAAATTTAAGCGATGAAGGAGAGTCTCTTTTTGAACAATTGAGAACTTTGGACGAAGAAATAAGAAAGGAGAAAATAAAACGTGATTATTATAGATATATGCTTACAGTGGTAGAAAATAATGATCAAGAAATTTTAGTACTTTCGCCTTCCATTTTGGGATATGAAGATAAGATTTTAGAGACCTACTTAAAAGAGCTTTCAGATGCTGTATATAAAAAGCAAGTTTTACATTTCACAGTAAAAAAAGGTTCAAAATTGCCTCCATCAGTAATTAGTGATTTGAAGGTGCGTAGTATGTTAAATACTATCAAAGAGCATCTTTCTCAAACTATAACTTTTACCCAATCTACTATTGACAATTTACAAAAACAAATGTTAAAAATAGAAAAACAACTGCGTGCTTTACCGGCTATTGAAAGGCAATACATTCAGATAAATAGGCAGTTTGATGTTAATAATCAGATATATACATTTTTATTACAACGTAGAATGGAGGCGGGTATTACATTAGCTTCTAATGTACCTGATGTCCAGATAATAGATAGGGCTCGTCCTGAAACTGTATCTTTTAAAGGAAGACAAGGTGGTGCAAGTTATTTTAAAACTATTTTTGTAGCATTATTTTTAGCTGCTTTTATAATCTTTATGAAAGAGATTTTACGTTTCAAGGTTGAAGATAAAATGGAATTGGAAAGGTTAATAAATTTGCCTATTATTGCTACTATCCCTTATAATCATCGTAAAACTGATTTACCTACATATCGCTATCCTAAATCTTCTATAAGCGAAGCTTTTAGGCTTTTAAGAACTAATATTCAATATATTATCTCTGCTATTGAAAGTAAAATTATTGTAGTATCCTCAACAATCAGTGGCGAGGGTAAAACTTTTATAGCTGCTAATTTAGCCTCTATCATTGCTCAGGCAGAAAAGAAAACTTTAATAGTGGGATTAGATATGCGTAAGCCTCGTATCCAAAAGATTTTTAATATACCTAACAATAAAGGAATGAGTAATTACTTGATAAAAGACGCTGATGTAGATGAAATTTTAATACATCTGTTTAAAAATCTTGATGTAATATTACCTGGACCTATACCTCCCAATCCGGCTGAACTTATTGAATCTAAACGTATGGAGGAATTTATAGATTGGGCAGAAAAAAATTATGATTTTGTTATTTTTGATACCCCCCCGGTAGGCATTGTCGCTGATGCGCTATTATTGAGCGATTATAACAGTATTTTTCTATACGTAATACGTCAGAAATTTTCCAGTAAAAATTCTGTCAGGGTTTTGCGCGAGATAGTTATGAATAGTAATTTGCAGCATGTTTACATTGTGTTTAATGGTGTAAAAATGGATTTATCTTATGGTATAAAATACGGTTATGGTTATGGTTATGGCTATGGCTATGGCTATGGACAGGGTTATTACGACGATGATATTCAAGAGGAAAAGAAATCTAAGTCTTTTTTCAGGTTGAAATTTTGGAAAGATAAGTAAGTTAATTTTGCAGTGAGATTATTTTTAGGGCGTGTCCCTCGCTTAGGCTCGGGTCGGGCTTTCCGCTTATATTCGGCTCGGCAAAGGCAAGGCATACTCTCGCAAGCGAAATGCAAGGCAATGCGGTAGCCGCCTTCGGCGGACAACTCGCCTGCCTAAGCATTTCGCTTGCTTTGGCGTGCGTGGGGCTTCGCTCCTCCGCTCAGCCTCCGCCGCCAAGTATGCCTAAGCCTTTGCCTTCGCCTCATATCGCTCCAATCCCTCACGCAAACTTGAATTGGCAGTACTTACCAGAATTAAAGCTCCCATTGTCTTTTGATTTTGCAATTTATAAGTTTTATCACTATTGAAACTTAACCAGAAAATGCTATTTTTGCCCTAAAAAAATTATGTATATTCTCGGATTAAATGCATATCACGGTGATTCTTCTGCTTGTTTATTCAAAGACGATAAATTGATATTTGCTATTGAGGAGGAACGCCTCAGACGAATAAAACACTGGGCTGGTTTCCCCATTTTATCCATTAAAGCCGCTTTGAAAGAAGCAAATATCTCGATTTTTGATATTGATCATATTACTATTTCACGAGATCCAGCTGCTAATTGGGAAAAAAAACTGTTATTCTCAATAAAAAGATTTAAAATTTTCAGCAGTGTTTTAGATCGACTAAAAAATTATCGTAAGATATTTTCTATAAAAGATATCTTGGCACAAGAATTTGGCATTGAACCCCAGAAAATTAAGGCTCAAATTCATTGGATTGAACACCATAGATCTCATTTAGCTAGTACTTTTTATGTCTCCGGTTTTCAGAAAGCTGCTTTACTTTCTATCGATGGCTTTGGTGATTTTACTTCTACAATGATAGCAATGGGAGAAGCTAATGATATTACAATTTTTGATACCGTTAATTTCCCACATTCTTTGGGTATATTTTATACAGCTATAACTCAGTTTTTAGGATTTCATAAATACGGAGACGAATATAAGGTTATGGGGCTTGCTTCTTATGGAAAGCCTTCTATGCTGGACAAAATGCAAGATATTGTCATTTTGACAGATAATGGATTATTTGAACTTAATCAAAAATATTTTAAGCATTCTTCCGAAGGCGTCTCAATGACTTGGGAAAATGGATATCCGCATATAGAGCCTCTTTTTAGCGATTATATGATAAAAAAATTGGGTAAACCTCGCCAAAAAGACGAACCTATCACTGATTATCATAAAGATTTGGCTGCTTCTGCCCAAAAAATGACAGAGTTAACTATTTTTCATATTTTAAATTCTTTGTATGACAAAGTAAAAATTGATAATTTATGTATTGCCGGTGGGGTAGGGCAAAATTCTGTGGCTAATGGCAAAATTGCTTTGAATACACCTTTTAAAAACATTTATTTACCACCAGCTGCTACCGATGCTGGAACTGCAATAGGTTCGGCTCTATGGTTTATCCATAATTTACAGAGAAAAAAAACTACTTTTATTATGCGTAATGCAAATTGGGGGCAAAAGTTTTCTGATCAGCAAATTTTAGCTGCAATACAGAATAAAAATCTTTCTTATGTTAAGCTTCCGGATGAGCAATTGAATGAACAAGTTGTCAATGCTCTTATTGATGGAGCAGTAGTAGGTTGGTTTCAAGATCGTTCTGAATTTGGTCCCAGAGCTTTGGGCTATCGTTCTATATTGGTAGATCCCCGTAGAACAGACGCAAAAGATTTGCTAAATACAAAAATTAAAAAACGCGAAAAATTCAGACCTTTTGCGCCATCTATACTTGCAGAGTTTGTTGGAGAATATTTTGAGCAGACAGCTCCTGTTCCCTTTATGGAAAAAGTTTATGTTATTAAACCAGAGAAACGTAATATTATCCCTGCTGTCACACACGTCGATGGCACAGGTCGTTTGCAAACAGTGGAAAAGACTATTAACCCTAAGTATTATGATTTGATTTATAAGTTTTATCTCAAAACAGGAGTGCCTATTCTCCTAAATACTTCTTTTAATGAAAATGAGCCTATTGTAAACACTCCTCAGGAGGCAATAGATACATTTTTGCGGACAAAGATGGATGTTTTGGTACTTGAAAACTTTTTAATACGCCGTTCTGATATAAGTTGATAAAAAAGGAATATCCAAAAAATCAAGAATATTATATGTTTTTATAATATTTGGAAGTGATTTTGGGCTAAAAGAAATAAAAAATTATAATAAAATAAAAAGGGGACGCCTTTTCAGACGTCCCCTTCCTTCTATCAATGTTATTATTTAGTTTACTTCCTCGAAATCTACATCTGTTACATCGTCGTCGTTTTTATTGTTTGATGTACCGCCTGATGTTCCATCTGTTTGTGTGCCACTTGTAGAGCCTGCTCCTCCGAAGTTTTGCTGCTGTCCTGCTCCTGCTTGTCCATACATATATTTAGCAGCTTCTTGGAATACTCTATTTAATTCTGCTGAATATTGATCTATTTCTGTTAAGCTTTCACGTTTATGAGCATCTTTGAGTTTTTTGAGTAAATCTTCTATCTGACTGCGTTTATCAGCTGGAATTTTGTCTCCGTATTCTTTTAAGCTTTTTTCTGTTTGATATATTAAGGAGTCAGCTTGATTGAGCTTGTCAATTTTTTCTTTAAGTTTACGGTCTTCCTCAGCGTGCTGCTTAGCTTCTTGTTTCATTCTTTCGATTTCTTCTTTGCTTAATCCGCTTGTTGCTTCAATACGTATTTTTTGTTCTTTACCAGTGGCTTTATCTTTTGCAGAAACATTCAGGATACCGTTTGCATCAATATCAAATGTCACTTCAATTTGTGGTACGCCTCTGGGTGCTGGTGGTATTCCGTCCAGATGGAAACGACCTATTGTTTTGTTATCTTTTGCGAGAGGTCTTTCTCCTTGTAAAACGTGTATCTCAACTGAGGTCTGATTATCAGTAGCAGTTGTGAATATTTCAGTTTTGCGTGTAGGTATTGTTGTATTAGCTTCAATAAGTTTTGTAAATACGCCTCCAAGAGTTTCAATTCCAAGAGACAAAGGCGTTACGTCCAGTAGTAATACGTCTTTAACATCACCACTTAGTACACCACCTTGTATAGCTGCTCCGATTGCAACTACTTCGTCGGGGTTGAGGTTTCTTGCTGGTTTGCGTCCAAAGAATTTTTCAACAGTTTGCTGTATGTATGGGATACGTGTAGAACCTCCAACGAGTATTACTTCGTCAATATCGGACGGTTGTAAGCCAGCAGCATTTAATGCTGTTTTACAAGGTTCTATTGTCTTTTGTACCAAGTCGTCTATAAGTTGTTCAAATTTTGCTCTTGTAAGTTTCTTTACTAAATGTTTTGGTACACCATTTACAGGTATAAGATAGGGTAAATTTATTTCAGTAGTTGTTGTACTTGAAAGTTCTATTTTAGCTTTTTCTGCTGCTTCTTTTAAGCGTTGGAGAGCCATCGGATCTTTTCTTGGGTCAACGCCTTCATCTTTCATAAACTCCTCTGCAAGCCAGTCAATTATTCTTTGGTCAAAATCATCACCTCCTAAATGCGTATCTCCGCTGGTAGATTTTACTTCAAAAACGCCTTCTCCCAGTTCTAGAATAGAGATATCAAATGTACCGCCGCCTAAGTCATATACTGCTATTTTCTTTTCTCCTTTGACTTTATCTAAACCATAGGCTAAGGCTGCTGCCGTAGGTTCGTTTATTATTCGCCTAACTTTTAACCCCGCAATTTCACCAGCTTCTTTGGTTGCTTGACGTTGTGAATCATTGAAGTATGCCGGT
This sequence comes from uncultured Bacteroidales bacterium, assembly GCA_964637235.1. Classification (GTDB taxonomy): domain Bacteria; phylum Bacteroidota; class Bacteroidia; order Bacteroidales; family S143-33; genus CAZWVR01. Next base: position 11,548 of record CAZWVR010000015.1, read on the forward strand.
ACTGTGATTACTGCTTCTGTGACTTCCTGTCCAAGATAGTCCTCGGCGATTTTTTTCATCTTTTGCAGAATCATTGCCGATATCTCCTGTGGAGAATATAGGCGTCCGTCAATATCTATTCTTGGTGTATTGTTATCTCCACGTACAACTTTATATGGTACGCGTTTTATTTCCTCTTGAACTTCGTCATATGTGCGACCCATAAAACGTTTGATAGAAAAAATTGTTCTTTTGGGATTTATTATTGCCTGACGTTTTGCTGGGTCTCCTACTTTTCTTTCTCCATCATCTAAGAATGCAACTACTGATGGAGTTGTACGTTTGCCTTCTTCATTCGCAATTACTGTTGGTTCGTTGCCTTCCATTATGGCAACACAAGAGTTTGTTGTTCCTAAGTCAATGCCTATTATTTTTCCCATAGTTTTTTCCTCCTTTTTGGTTCGCTTTTATTTATCAACCATTGTGCCATAAAGATATTTTTATTATAACTATTTGATAATCAGTTGATTGTGATTATGTTTTTTTATGACAAAATGTCGCTTTGTGTCTATTTATTTGTTAAAATGACAAAGGGTTATTATTTCGTTTAAATGAATTTTTATTTTTTTTGGAAAATTTATATCCATTTTTACTATTGCGCTATTTTTACTAACGGATATTTAACTTGTCTATATTTATTGTGCTTATTTTTTGTATTAGAGGATATAAAAAAAGACTGCCATAAAGGCAGTCTTTTACTTACTTATGCTTTTTTTTCTTTTTCTTTTTCTTTTTCTTGTCTTTTTTCTTAGGATTGGCTTTTTGAGCAGTTTCTTGTTCTTCCTCTTCTTTTTGTCTTTGTATCTCTCGTTGTATTGCTTTACGTCTTTCTTCTTCTGCTTTTCTTTGTTTTTCAAGTTTAACTTCTTTTGCTCTAATAGTATCGAATGTTAGAGGTGTTGCAATATATAGTGATGAGTATGTACCTACTATAATACCTATTAACATTGCGAATACGAAGCCACGGATTACCTCACCACCGAATATGAAAATTACAAGCAGTACAAAGAATGTTGTCAATGAGGTGTTCAAAGTTCTTGATAGTGTGCTATTTAATGCTTTATTTATAGTTTCAAATCTATCGTGTTTTGGGAATATTTTAAGGTATTCACGGATACGGTCGTATATTATCACCGTATCGTTTACTGAGTATCCTACGACTGTAAGGATTGCGGCTATAAATGCTTGGTCTATTTCTAATGAAAACGGCAAAATTCCATATAGTAGTGAGAATACCCCCATTACAATGATACTATCGTGTAAAAGTGCTACTGTTGCACCCAGACCATATTGCCAGTTCCGGAATCTAATAAAGATATACAGGAATATTACTAATAATGAAAGAATTACAGATCTGACAGCCCCTGCTTTGATATCTCTTGCTATGGTTGGTCCTACTTTTTGGGCGCTTAGTCTATATTTCTGCAAAAATGTTTGCATAGAAACTGTATCAGGCAAATACTCTTTTAATCCTACGTATAGTAAGCTGTCAATTTCGTTTTCTACGTGTTTTTGATTGATTTTATATTTTGTCGTTATTTTTACTTGATTATCAGAACCGTATGTTTTTACTTCTGGTTTACTATGGAATACTTTACTCAGAGATTTTACTATTTTAACAGTGTTTACAGGTTTATCAAATCTTACTATAAAAGTTCTACCTCCTACGAAATCAACGCCTAAGTCAAAACCACGTGTGAATATCGATATAAGACTTATTGTGACTAAGGTTCCTGATATTATATAGAACAATTTGCGTTTTCCCAGAAAGTTTATATTTACATTGACAAGTATGTTTTTTGTCAGTTTTGTCCAGAAATATATAGGTTTGTTCTTTTGCAGAAGTCTTTCAAATATTAAACGAGTTATAAATATTGCGGTATAAAGAGAAGTTAAAATACCTATTATTAGAGTTGTAGCGAAACCTCTGATAGGCCCGTGTCCGAAACTATAAAGTATAATACCTGTTAGTAATGTAGTTACGTTTGCGTCAATTATAGCGGAATAAGCGTTTTTATAACCGTCTTTTATAGCCAGTTTTAGTCCTTTACCATTTCGAAGTTCTTCTCTAATACGTTCGTATATAATTACATTTGCGTCAACGGACATACCGATAGTGAGTACTATACCTGCTATACCGGGAAGAGTAAGTACAGCTCCCAGAGCAGCAAGTACTCCAACGATAAAAAACATATTGGCTAATAGGGCTACATCTGCAACCCAACCTGCTGTCTTATAATATAGCCCCATATACAGCAGGATAACAACAAAAGCTATTATGAATGATAATAATCCGGCTCTAATAGATTCTTTACCCAGCGATGGTCCTACGTGATTAAGTTCAACTATTTCAACTGATATTGGTAATTTACCAGATTTTAAGACATTGGCTAAGTCTTGAGCTTCTGCAATAGTAAAATCTCCGGTAATTTGAGAGCGTCCTCCGGTAATTTCGCTTTGTACTACTGGATATGAATAAACTAAACCGTCTAAAACTATTGCTATTGATTTACCTATATTTTCGCGAGTAAGTTTTGCCCATTTTTCAGCGCCTGAGGCGTTCATTACCATATTGACTTCTGCGCTTCCTCTTAGTTGGTTATATTCGTGAGTTGCGTCAACTATTACATCTCCGGTTAATTGAGGTTCTCCTCGCGAGGTAGTTTTTAGGGCTATTAACTGATAAAAACGTCCGTCTTTATCAAAGGGTTTTACTGTCCACGCAAATTTTAGATTCTTAGGAAATAGTGCCTTTATTTCAGGCATATTCAAATACTGGTTAATTTTAGGTATATCTTTCTTTTGTGCATATCCAACAACCGGTCCTTTAAGTAAATTTCCTTCTTTATCTACTGGTGGAAGCAAAAGTCCTATAAGTGGATTTCGTTTTAGATATTCTTGATATGTTTTCGGTTGAGTGGTATCTACAAGAGATGTATCTTGGGCTATTAAAGACGAATCAGATACTGCATTTGTATCCAATAATGAGCTTGCTGTATCGGAATTTGCCAGTAAACTGCTTGTGTCCCTTGTTGGTCTATTTTTGTACTTTTGTCTTTGTAGTATCTCTCTAAGTTTTGCATTTGCTTGTTGTATAAAATGATAAACTTCGGAGGCATCATAAGTTAAATAGAATTCCAGTTGTGCAGTTCTTTGAAGAATATTTCTAACTCGCTTTTCGTCTCTAACTCCCGGTAATTCAATAAGTATTCTACCCAGTTGTCCTTGTAGCTGTTGTATAACAGGCTGAGCTACACCAAATCTGTCTATACGTGCACGAAGTACATTAAAAGAATTATCTATGGCAGCCTGTGCTTCCTCTCTAAGTATTTGAAGCACTTGATCATTTGTTTGATTAATTTTTATTTTTCCACGTAATTCCGGTGAAGTATAGAATATTGATGCCAAGCTTTCTCCTGGGGCGACTTCTTTAAAGGCTTCTCCAAATAAAGTAATAAAATCTTTTTGCGTTGTTTTTTCTCGCTCTTTTGCTAATTCTATGGCTTTCTCAAATTTAGGATTGTCTGTATCTGCAAGTTTCCTTAATAGATCATCAACAGAGATTTGTAGTATTACGTTCATACCTCCTTGGAGGTCCAGCCCCAGATTTATTTCTCTTTCCTGGCATTCTTTAAATGTGTATTTTTTCAGCCAAAGGAAATTATATACTACTTCATTACTCATTGAGTCTAAGTAGGCATTTTCTTTTGCATAATCTCCTTTGGCATATTCTTTTGCCTGTTTCTTTATTTTGTACGTTACAAAAGTAAAGGAAAGATGATAAAGTGTAACCAGAATTAATAATGCCGTCAGTAGCCTAATAATACCTTTATGTTGCATTTGACTAAAAATTTAAAATTTATGACTATGAAATTTGCCAGCGTGCAAATATAGTGTTTTTTTTTCTGAATAAACAAAACTTTTTATTTATGCTTTAAAATTTGTATTTATTTTTGCCGCTTTTATTGTGTTTAACAGTAATCCTGCTACTGTCATTGGTCCTACACCTCCCGGAACAGGAGTGATATATTTAACCTTTTTTGAAACTGATTGAAAATCAACATCTCCGACTAATTTTATTCCTTTTTTAATTTTATTATCCGGTATTGTATTTATTCCCACATCAATTACTGTTGCATCTTTTTTTACCATTTCTGCGGTAATAAAGTTTGCCTGTCCGATTGCAGCTATGAGTATATCTGCCTGCCGAGTTATCTCTGGCAAATTATGAGTCTTGCTATGACATAATGTCACTGTTGCATTTCCCGGATACCCTTTTCTGCTCATTAGTATAGCTAAAGGCTTGCCTACTATATTGCTTCTGCCTACTATAACGCAATGTTTCCCTTCGGTTTCTATTTTATATCTTTTTATTAGTTCCATTATCCCTAAGGGGGTTGCAGGAATAAATAATGGGTTCCCTTCTATAAGTTTTCCCATATTCAATGGGTGAAACCCATCAATATCTTTTGTGGGAGATATTGCCTCAATAATATTTTTTTCTTTAATATGTTCAGGCAATGGAAGTTGTATAATAAATCCGTCTATTTGTTTATCATTATTTAGGTGTGTAATTTTTTCCAGCAGTTGCGCTTCGGTTGTATTTTCTGGAAGTTCTATAAGAATGGTTTTTATACCTATTTCCTGTGCACTTTTGATTTTATTTTTTACATATACCTCACTAGCCAGATTGTTGCCTACCATAATGATAGCAGAGGTAGGTTCTTTACCTCTTTGTTGACGTATTAGTTCTACTTCTCTGCTTAGTTCCTTACGTATTTGTTTAGCAGTATTTTTGCCGTCTAAGACTATCATTTTTGTTGCAAAAATATTATTTTAAGTTTGAAAATAAAATTTATTTGGGTGTATCCCCTCGCCGAGGGGCTCGGGGTCGGGCTACGGCTTGTAGTCGGTTTGGGTTTGGCTTGCGGCTGCATATACTCGGCTCAGTAAGGCGGGCGGCAGCAGTCTTACGCCTGTCAGCACGCCCGCCTAAACTTCGCCTCGTTTTGCGGTGCGTGGGGCTTCGCTATGTCGCTCAGCCTCCGCCCGCAAGCAGCCGCTTAGCCGCACCCTGCACCGCCTAACCCGCCTCCGCCCTTACACGCCTATACAATAACTTATCAAACTTTTTCGCATAACCATTTATTTTTATCTAAATTCTGTCAAAAAAATTTGTCTTATATTCCAAAAAAAATTATTTTTTCCACAAAAAATGGCTAATAATTCTAATTCCGGGCTTTCCATTTTGGGTATTATCATTATCTTGGCAATTATTTATCTGATAATTAAGCATTTATGGACTTTTGTGATAATTGCTGCTGTGCTGCTTATTCTTATTGCTGTTGCTATTATCCTACTAATTAAGGCTTCTAAAAAAACAAAACCATCAGATTCTATTAAAGAGCAAATACGTACTTTGCGTTCTAAAATTCGTCAGCAGAAGTTTAAGGCAGAAAATAATATAAAACGTCTTTCTGAATGGGCTGCTGATGCTATATATACTACATATTCCGATTTGTTTGGTGATAAATATACAAAATCGGAGCTTTTAGAAAACTATGAAAAAATCAGAGCCGATTATGCTACTAAAATTGACACCTTAAAAGCCAATAAATGCGATGAAATTGTAAATAGTTATCTTAGTATCATTAACGCGGAAAAAAGTAAAATTGAGGCATTGGAAAAAATGGATGTTAAATATAAAGCTCTTTACGACCAAATTTTGAAATCCGAACGCGAAAGAAAACAAATGCAAAAGTTGGATTCTCATTATAAAAAAATTGAGGCTTTTGATGCAGATATAGAAGGCGAAAAAACAATAGCTAATTCAGAGTTAAATTATGATGAAATTCGTAAAGAATTGGAGTATAAACAAGAGTATTTTAAACAGCTCGAAGAACTTAGTTATAAGTATAATAACAAGCTTTCACCTCAAATGTTGCCCGAATATAAACAGGAGCTTGAAAATATCTTGAATAACTTATGAAAAAATGAACCGAAAAATTTTCGGATTGATAGGTAGAAAACTTTCTCATTCATATTCTTATAAGTTTTTTTCTCATTTATTTGATTTTTATGCACTCAATCATTGCGAATATCGTAATTTTGAGCTCAGAAGTATAGAGCAATTACCTGCTTTGTTAAAGAATATCCCAAATATAGCCGGTTTTAATATCACAATTCCATATAAAGAGAGCATTTTTAAGTATTTAGATTTTTTGACGCCTGAGGCTTGTTCTGTGGGTTCCGTTAATGTTGTAAAGGTATTTAAGAATGCTATTACTGGTTATAATACAGATATTTATGGTTTTCAAGTTAGTTTGAAACATTTTCTGGGTAGTTTTTTTCCTCCTAAGGCATTGATTTTAGGTACAGGAGGGGCTGCCAAAGCAGTTGCCTATGTACTTAATAATTTAGGTATTGACTTTTTTTTCGTGTCTCGTTCTAAAAAAGCTATAAATATATTACCATACGAAGAGCTAACTCCTCAATTACTTTCAGAAGCTTTTTTAATTGTTAATGCTACTCCTTTGGGTATGTATCCTGATATTTTTTCCAAACCACCTGTGCCATATACATTTATCACTGAAAATCATTATTGTTATGATTTGGTCTATAATCCATCAGAAACGGCATTTATGAAAGAATGCGCTAAGAGAGGTGCGAAAGTAAAAAATGGATTGGAAATGTTGCAGTTGCAGGCTATTCGTTCTTTTGAGATATGGTTTGATAGGCAAATTGATGAAACTGAGTTTGATAAACTTTTAATTTGGCATTGACAGATAGTAAGGTAGTAATTATCTTTTTTACCTTGCCTACATTTTTTTATCGTTATTATTTTTTTTGTCTTTTTTGAATGAGCTTTTAAAGTTTTTTAAAAACTCTTTGAAACTCATTTCTTTATATGCATTATCACCGAAGTAATGTAATATAGGTTCTATTGTTTCTGGGGTCATAAAAACTTGTTCTTTATCAAGTAGTTTAAAGTTTTCATCCATAATTACAAAAGCAGGAAATCTCATTTTCCCATTTAACACTGCAATAGCAAAAGTATTGAAAGGATATTTATCCGATTTTTTATATTCTACTCCATTTATTGTAAAATGCTCATCATTTCTTACATATATTGTGACTGGGTAAAAATGGGAATTTAGATATCGGGCAATAATTGGATTGTTGTATGTTTGCGTTCGCATAATAGTTTGAGAGGTGTTGTAATTGTCGTATAAATCTATGAATAGTTTTTTTGGTTTTTCCTTCATTTTTTCAATAGCTTCGCTCATTGTTAACCATCTGACATTTAATCTTGTTATAATTTGTTTTTTTCCGGGAGGATAAGCTTTTAGAAAATATTTCTCATAAGTGGGATAATCTGTTGAAAGATAGGCACTTTCTGCATAATATACCAAGATAGGAAATATATGATCTCTATCTCTATATCCATAAAAAACTCTCCCTCGCGCTTGCCTGTCATATACTATTATAGCAGGAAATTGTATTTTGTTTCCCAATAAAAAATATACTAACGAATGGAAAGGTTTGTTAGGTTCCTTTTTGAATGTATTGCCATTAAAAAAGGTAATACTCTCTGTATCTGTGGCTTTTAATTTTATCGGATAAAATAGTACATTGATGTAGTTTGCTACTTCTGGATTTGAAAAAGTGCTATCTATAAATTTTTTTGAAATTTTAGATGTATCGCATTCAATAAAAATTAATACAGGCTTAGGTTTTTTGGGGAAAATATTTTTTACAGTATCAAAACTTAGCCACTTTATAGAAGTTTGTTGGCCATAAATCGTATTGAAAAGTACTATTATAAGCAATAAAAAGCTAAATTTTTTCATTTTGGTATACCATTTCTAAAATAGCTTAGAATTTGAAATTTCTATTAAACCATTCGTTTAATTTTTCATAAGTATGCTTTTTAAAATCTATTATTTGTTTTGTAATTTCCTCAAAATCAGCCCATTTAAAATTGATAAATTCTGGTGTTTGTACATTATCTAAGTCTATATTTAACTCTGGATTTTTAATTTTAAAAATATACCATTTTTGTACTTGACCGAAAAAGTCTTTTCGTATTTCTGGTGGAATTACATATACAATCCAGTCTGGATATTCTCCTTTTAAAATAAGCTGTGTTTCTGGGTCTATGCCTGTTTCTTCTTTTATTTCACGTTTTATTGCTTTTAGGGGGGCTTCATCTTTATTTATTCCGCCTTGTGGGAATTGCCAGTTGCCGGGTGTATCTCGTCTTTCAAAAGCTAAAACTTTTCCGTTGTCATTATATATGATAGCTCCCGCATTGCCTCTAAAAATGATACTATTGTCAGTCATATTTCCAAAGTTTTTTTGTTAAAGAAATTACATGATCTAAATATGTTTTGTTTAAATCTAATTTTTCCGCCAGTTTTAGACATAATTCATATTCTTTTTGATCAATTTTTCCGTCAATCATAGACATCATAACTGCTTCGCTAAGTTGTTCCTCCCGTTCCTCTTGATTCATCGGAATTACAAATTTAAGTTTTTCGGCATTATTAATCAAATTTTTTACATCATTTTTATCTATTCCATATTCTTGTGCTCGTTCGTATAAGAATGCTAATTCATCTTTTGTCATTATACCATCTGCTGTTGCTACTGCTACTATATTTGCTAAGTGTTCCAGTTTTATTTTTTTATTTTTATCCATAATTTTGTTTTTGATAAAGATAGGCAAAAATTATACAAAATGAAACATATTGTTTTAAACAATGGTGTAAAAATACCTATTTTGGGGCTTGGAACTTATAAACTTGTTGATTATAAAGAAGTTAAACAGGCAATTTTTAAGGCTTTGGATTTAGGATATCGATTGATAGACACAGCAGAAATGTATGCAAATGAGTATCAGATAGGTAGGGCAATAAAAGAATATGGAATACCCAGAGACCAGTTGTTTATTACAAGTAAAATATGGGATAGTTCCATAGGTTATGATTATACGATAAAGAGTTTTGAGGCTACATTGGAAAGGCTCAAAACAGACTATTTAGATTTGTACTTAATACATTGGCCTCGGGGATATTCTTTTATTGAAACCTGGTCTGCAATGACCGATTTATATAAAGAAGGACGAATAAGAGCTATTGGCGTTAGTAATTTTCATCGTGGGCATTTGGAATATTTGAAAAATAATAGTGAGATTTTGCCTGTGGTGAACCAGATAGAGATACATCCGTATTTTATTCAAGAGGATTTGATAGAATATTGCAAAAATGAAGGAATAATCCCGGAATCTTGGTCTCCATTGGCAAAAGGACGAGTGACAGTAGATAATGTGCTTTCTCAAATAGCTGAGAAGTACGGGAAAACACCTGCACAGGTTGCGATACGTTGGCATATTGATAGGGGGTTTATTGTTATTCCCAAAAGTGGAAATCCGAAAAGAATTGCTGAAAATTTTGATGTATTTGATTTTGAACTCTCTGAGGAGGATATAAAGCGTATAAATGAGTTAAATACTTTGAGAAAAATAGGACCAGATCCGGATAGTTTTCTTGTTTAGAAAAAAATGTTTATCTTTGAAAAAAAAAGTTATGAAAGAACAACAGGAAAATCAATTGAATATTGAACTTTCTGAGGAAGTGGCTCAGGGTATTTATTCAAATTTAGCAATTATTTCACATTCGGAGTCTGAGTTTGTTATAGATTTTGTACGTATAGTTCCTGGAATAAATAAAGCTCAGGTTAAGTCTCGGATAATTCTTACTCCACAGCACGCTAAGCGTTTATTGAATGCATTAGAGGAGAATTTACGTAAATATGAGGCAGTATTTGGAACTATTGAGATACCGCAACCTAAGAATCCGAAAGGTTTTCCGCCGATAAATTTTGGTGATTCGGGTATTCAGGCATAAAAATTTGTTTTTTTCAGAAAAGAATAATAATTTTGCACCGCATTTAAGGGGTCCCGTAGCTCAGCTGGATAGAGCAACGGCCTTCTAAGCCGTGGGCCGCAGGTTCGAATCCTGCCGGGATCACTTTAAGGAGGAGGTAGAACTTTAAGTTCTATCTCCTCCTTTTTTTATTATGGAATAAAGACGCTGTGGTATTTTGTTTTTTTCTTGATAAGAGCAAGGCTGAATAAATCCCGGTGGTATTTATTTTTAAGATACATTTGAGTTTGGTTGCAATAAAATTCGCTTGCAGGTTGTCCTGAAACGCCTGTGGGAATTACTGTTTGCGAATTATCCCAGTTGCTTAAATCAAAAATATGACGTTCTGACGCTCCGGATTTTACTTTAAAGTTATTTGTGAAATCATAGCTAAATGGACATACAGTATGATAGCTGCCTCCTACTGCATAAGGTCCACGGTTTAAGTTAAAAATCATATCAAGAATTTTTACTGCTGCAAGTGGGTGTTCAAATGTAATAGTGTGAATATCTCCGTAATGCCATTTTTCCGGATTTTTTCCCAGTTGTTTTTCTAAGGTATCTATTGTTTGAGCAAAAGACATTTTTACAATATCGTTAAAGGTCTCTTTTTTCTTTGTATTTTTATTATCGTAAAGAGGAGAAAATTTATCGTGCCATAAGTTTCTGATTACACCTTCGGTCATAATTGTAGAGGAAAAAATTTGATTTGTTAGATCTTTTCCCAGTTCGTCTTCTATGGTGTTTTTTACAAATAATATGAAAAATTGTTCAAAAATTAGTGGTGCAGCTTCTTGTGATTTCATTTCGCCGTCCCAAGATTTAAGTATTTCCAGAGCTTTTTTTGCATTTGGATTTTTAGGTATATTGCTTGCTATCTCAAAAATTACATCCGGGAGATATTCTTTTACGAATTCGGACTTTATATCGTTTTGAATGCGTTTCATATCTTCTACTGAGAGTTTATCTTTGGATTTGAGTAGGTATGTAATTCTGTCAAATCTATAATCTTGATGGTAGTATTGGGTAATATAGTATTTATAGTTATTCAATGATTTGTTATTAGCCGAAGCTAAGAAGCCATCTTTGGGATTAAAAACAAATGGTAAACTATCGGCTGAAATAAAGTTTTTCCAATCGTATAGAGTTGTATCTCCGGGGAATATATGCCATCCTTGTGTTTTTCGTATGGGAATAGTTCCAGTCATTTGTATGCCGATATTGCCGTTAACGTCAGCGTAAATAATATTTTGAGCCACAGAACCGAAGTATTTAGCACCTTTTTTAAAGTCATTCCAGTTTTTAGCGTGGTTAAAGATATAAAGTCCTTTTACTTCATTGCTTGGGAGGTTGCCTATCCAAGCCATTGAAAGGGCTTTATTGAGTTTTTTGAAGTATGATATTATAGGACCTCTATGGGTAAAACGCAATATACGAGTGATTGTATCGCCTTCTTTTGTAGCGATTTTATATTTTTTTATAGTAAGATTTCTCCACTGTCCGTTTACAAGGTATTTTGTAGAGTCTTTGTTTAATGTTTCTATATAAAAATCAGCGTCATCGAGCATTACATTTGTCATTTCCCAAGCGATGGAGTCATTATGTCCTGCAACTATTACAGGCGCACCTGGAACTACTACACCTGTGACGTTTAGGTCTGGGCTATGCAAATGAGCCTGCATCCATATACCGGGGATACTTAGCCCCAGATGCATATCATTACAAAGAATAGGTTTCCCTGTTATTGATTTTGAACCTGCTACTACCCAGTTATTACTAGCCATAAATGGATATGCACCGAGTTTTTGTAAAGTGCTGTTAAATGCAATAGCTTGATTTTCAATATTTTTTATTAAAGTATCCGCAAATCCTTTATATATTATAGAATCATTATTAAAATTTGGCAGAAATGTTCTCATAAGGCTGTCTCCAAGCAGATTTTTTATTTTGTAAAGAGTAATTTCATTAGACCAAGCCATACCTAAGTCCCAAGCCATATATCCGATAAGATTTAGAGAGTTTTTCGGAGTCCATTTTTCGGGTTTATATCCTAAAATACGAAATTCTATTGGTAGGGTATTATTTTCAATATATTGATTAATTCCGTCGCTGAATGCAATAAGCATATTTTTAAGCGTGTCGTTCATATTTTGCCATATTTGCTGAGATTTTTCTTCTATTCTCAGTGCTCTTAATTTTAGGTCAACATCTACGTATTTTTTGCCAAATATTTCGGAAATTCTTCCTTGCGTGACGCGTCTTATAAGATCCATTTGCCAAAGACGTTCTTGTGCAGATACATATCCGAATACTCTATATAGATCAGCATCGTTTTTTGCATAGATATGTGGTACACCGAGGCTGTCTCGATATACATATACTGTGTCTTTTAGACCCTTTAATTTAAATGTACCTTGATATTTTGGCAGAGAGGAATGAGAAAACGAATAAATAAAAATACTGAAAGCAATAATCAGTACAATGATAATTAATAAACTGTAAATCAGAATTTTTTTAGCTTTTTTTTTCATAATTTGAAGTTTTATACATTTGTTATTTTAATGATTGCTTTATAATATTAAAATCACGCTCTTTGTGCCAAATTTGCAACAGTTTTTTTTCTTGTTCATTTATAAAATTTTTTTCATAAGCTCTTTGTAGTAGAGTTTCAAAGTCTGTAAGCGTTATTAATGATATATTTTTTTTGTCAAATTGTAGTTGTGCTTCTGGGAACATATAGGTAAAAATAGCGATTAGTCCGATGGGTTCTAAGTGATTAGATTTAAGTATTTCAACTGCTTTCGATGAATTCATTCCTGTTGAAATTAAATCTTCAATTACTATTAATTTTGTATTTGGCGGGAGATATCCTTCAATTTGTTTTTTTAGTCCGTATTCCTTGTTTTTTGTACGAACATATACCATTGGTAATTTTAAAGTATCTGCGACAAGTGCCCCAAAGGCAATTGAACCGGTAGCTATTGCTGCGATTGCTTCGGTTGAAGGATATTTTTTCTCTATTATTTTAGCGAATTGTTGTTTTATTATATCCCTTTGCTTAGGAAATGATAAAATTCTACGATTATCACAGTATATAGGGGATAATAGACCACTAGACCATTTAAATGGAGTTTGTAAGTTTATTTTTATTGCATTGATGTCTAATAATATATCTGCAATTTGCTGCTTATTTATCATTATAGTAATAATTTTATTTGTTTTTTTAGTAAGCGAATTTCTTTTTCATATTCTTGAATTCTTAGATAGAGTTCAGTTATGTCAAAAGCCAAAAAGATTATTTTTTCCAGTTCACCTTCTTGGTTATAGAAAGGTGTATAAGTGGCATATAGATATTTTTCCTCGTTATATTTTGTGTATCTTTTAATAATACCCTCTAATTTTTCTCCTCGTTTTAGCTTTTCTATGTTTTCTTTTATACTATCGGCAATTTTTTTATTATTGACGATTTTAAATAGATTTTTGCCAACAATCTCATCCTGAGAATATTGTAATATTTTAAGGAATCTGTCGTTAGCGAAAATGATATGACCATCTGGTTTATATTCAATAGTAAGCAGTGTATTATTTATGGCAGTATAATATGTTTGTAATTTTATTTCGTTTAGTTGGAGAGTTTTTTCTCTTTCTTGTAATTTTTTAATTTCTTGTTCAAGTTTTTTTTGTATTTGAGTTAGTTGTTTACTTTGTTTTTCGTATTTTTCTAAGAGTTTTTTAGTTTCTATATTAGTTTTAACGTTTTTAAGTCTTATACCGACGACTTCCGTGGTTTGTTTAAGGAATTCTATTTGATATGGTTTTAGCTTAGTCATATAAGCTAATTCAATTACTCCATAAAAAGTTTCTTCGTATATAATTGGCAAGAATATTAAGCTTTGAGGTTTTATTTCTCCTAAACCAGTAATAATAGTGTGGTAATTTTGAGGAATTTTTTCGAAATATGTAATCTTTTTTTCCATTGCAATAGAGCCGATAAGCCCTTCACCCATTTTGATTTCTTTTTTTATAGCTTTCCGTTCGTCGTATGCAAAAAGTGCTACAACTGTTAAGAGATTTTTTTCTTCATTGTATATAAAAAAGCTACTTAAAATTGCGTTTGTATATTTAATTATTGCTTGTAAATAGTTTTCTGCCAGCCGTTCGTATGAGTTTTCTTCTATTTGTAAAGCTTGATGTAATAGAGATAAGCCTGTTCTTGTCCAATCTATTTCTTTTTTGGCTTCTATTGCTTTTTCTTCTTTTTCTATATATTTTTTGATGTTATGGGTGATATTATTTATTAATTTTGCAATTTTATCTTCTCCTTCTATTGTGGCGGAAAAGTCTCCTTTTGAGAGCTTGTTTAAAACTTCAATAATTAGATTGAAGCGTTTTTTGACATTTTGAATATTATCTATTATTTGTTTAAGTTCCAGAATTTGACTTTCTTTTTCATATGAATATATTTCAATATCAGTCATTTTTTCAATTCCGGAAAGCATAGAGTTTATTAGTTGCGCTTCTGCTTTAAATTTATTGTTTATTGAGTTGATGGAAAGGTATAGAATGGGAATTATTAAAATTAAAAATAATAGAGCATTTATAGTAAGCTTATTAGGGATATCAAGAATTGCATT
>CAZWVR010000015.1:26156-36537 GCA_964637235.1 uncultured Bacteroidales bacterium
AGATTGTTATTATAGATATGAAATGGACTGAATATTAGAAAGTTTTTTTTAGATTTTGCTACTTTGGATGTTTTTAAAAATTTAATATCAATTGGGAATAAGTCATAAATTTTAGAATTTATAAACGTAGAATTTAATGAATAGTATATTATTCTAAAAGAGTTTTGTTCGTATATTAATAAATCGTATTTATTATTTTTTGCTATTAAAGAAAAGATATTTAAATCTATTTTTATAAGCAGATAGCCAATAATACTATTTTTATATTTTATAGGATAGAGAATTGGTAAAAAAAATTTATCATTATTTTTTTCTATGTTTAAATATATCAACGATTTTTTTTCTTTTACTATTGTTAAATATTTTATTTCTTTTTGAGAAAATAAAGTATCTAAATAGATTTTACCTTTACTTTTAGTCCATTTATAATAAACATAATTGTTTTTTGTAGGTTTTTGTATATAATCGCTATATATCAAAACTGATATTTGGGAAACATATTTTTGTTTTAAAATTTGCTGGATAAAAATATTTAGAGTGTAAAAATTAAGTTTATTTATAGTTATTAAATTTTGAAGTGAATTTACAAGAATTTGTCCATTATTTTCTTTTTTTTCTATTATGTTAAGGCTTTGTTGGATATAATTTGTATTTGCGACTTTAAGTTCATCTATTTTAGAATTAATGTAAAAATTTCGGGATATTAATATGATAAATAAAACAATGAGTATTATTATTGGATAAAGTTTTAGATAAACAAATTTAGTTAAAAAAGATTTTAAACTTTGTATTTTACTTTCTGTTTTCATTGCTTAACTTTTTAAAATCCGATTTTAGGAAAGCAGCAGGTTTTTTATTTGAAATTTTATGCCAATTAAAGTAATATAACTGACCGTTTTCTGTACCGACTAACATTTTATAGCATCTGTCTTTCTTTTTATTTTTATCAGGTTTAACGATATGTAAAATGATAGCATTTTTATCTTTGTTCAAAACAATTTTTTCAATGTTTTCAGGTGTAGTAATTACTACTTTACCGTGATAATATTTTTTTATTTTTTGTATTGTGTTGACGTCGGGAGCTAAGTCTTCTTTTGTAAAATATATGGTTTTGGAACCAACTTTTTTCATATTTTTTTGGTAGTAATTCAGTATATTTTTTTCATTAAGTTCTGGGTGATCTCGGGTAATTTCTACATGTCTTTGCATAAATAATAAAAGTGTTGGCATTTTATAGATATACTGGTCAAATTCGACGCCGTAATAAGAAAGAGGGAAAGAGCAGATATCTGGTAGTTCATCAAAGGAAGCATCTTTTTTTCCTAATACGAGAGACAAAAATGTATATGCTGGCGCAGAAGGTTTATCTTCGAAATAGACCTTAGTTCTTATTAGAAAAGAGTAATTTGGGTTATGCATTCTTTGTTTAAATTCATTCATTGTAATAAATTCATAATCAGTAAGATACCAAGCTTTCTGTACACCTTGTTTTATAGAGTTATTGTATTGGTTAAATATATTATCGTCTAAAACTACACAGGTTTTTGTTTTGAAAAATTGTTTAATATCCTCTTGTGAAGCGACAGCTTTTTGTGATAAAGCTATGCTAATTTGTATCAATAATATTGATAAAAGAAATAGTTTTTTCATTGTTTATCAGTTTTTTGGCAAATATAAAGGATGCCGTTCATTGAATTTACGAATATAAATAAAAATTTGTTTTTTTCTTTTTCTTTTTGGCAGATTTATATATTTCTGGTATAGATTTTTGTCGTATTTTTTAAGGAGGATTTGGAGATTTTTATAGTTATAATCGTAAATTTTTCCTTCTTGTAGATCTAATATGTATTGTCTGGTTTCTTTATGGGTATCCATAGTTGTATAGTCGTAGTAGTAATATGTTGAATAATCATAATCGTATACATCTATTGTAGCGATGAAGTATGTAAGATTTCCGATAAAAATCAGAGGGAATAGATCGTTATTGATATAAATGAATAATTTACCTTTTTTAGCTACCGCAAGAACACTATCGGATGGTATTTGTTGTTTTTGTCCGTTTTTATCCCAGAACCATATAGTATTTTTTGCCAATATACGCGAAAAAAATTCCGGATCATTTTTATCTATTTTTGTAATTATCTGTCTTATTCGGATAGGGTCATTATTTCTTATTTGTGTGGTATTTAAGTATAAACCATCTTTAAAGCGATAATTATGGGAATATATAACTTTATCATTTTGTGCAATGAGTTTAATATTTAACATTATTAACAAAGAAATGAGCAATATTTTCATCAGATTTTTTGTGCTAAAATAATAAAAACCTAAGAAAAACCCAATTTTTTGATATTAGAATGAAATAAATAGATGGATAATTTGTTAATAATAATAAAGTTTATTTTATTTGTAAAACATTTTTTCCAAATTGACATTTTAACTAAACAAAAATTGGAATTATTATTGTCAAATTAAATGGATGGATTATAGAGGCATTAGTATTTAAGTTCATAGGAATAGAGAATTATAATAGGCTGAGTGATAGGGTAATAGTAATGTTTTATAAAATTGAAAAAAATTTAAAACAATATAGTAATGAAAAAGCTTATAGTATTATTTATTGGAGTTTTTTTTATTCAATTTTCTTTTGGACAAAGTGTTGATATTTATGGAGTTATATTAAATCCTACTAGTAAACAGAAATCATCCATTTCCAGGGCGAAACGTGATATTGGTCGTGCTGATAAGCTTGTTAGTGCTGCACAGAAAGCATATCAAAAGTATTCAAAACTTTTTAATAGTAAACGCAAACGTAAACGTCGTAGGGCAGAGAAAAAAACTGTAAGTGCTAAGCGGAACTTAATGACTGCTGGTACCTTTTATGATAAGGGTTATAAAGCTTTGTATGATTTATATACAGATTATTTAAAAGGAGTTAGTTTTAGTTTTCCAGAGGATCAACAGAAAGCTGCGAATCTAATGTCTGAGGCAGAAAATTTTTTCAAAACCGGAGAAAGTATTTTGCAGAAAAATAGAGGTTTTACAGATAAAGAGCTCAAAAAGAAAGTTCAATTTAAGAAATTACAGGGTTCTATCTACAAAGGCAGGGATCATGAGAAGCAGGCAATAGAAAAGCTTGCTCAGGCCATTCAGTTATATAATATGCAAGGTGAAAAACTTAAAGCTCAGCAACAAAAAGAAGATAATTTATGGCAACAGGCTTTGCAGGCTAATACTATTTCTGCATATCAAAATTATATCAATGCGTATCCTGATGGTAGGTATGTCAGTTTAGCTCAACAAAAAATAGCAGAAATAGAGCAGCAAATTAAAGAGGCAGAGCAAAATAAAGAAAGCGATATAATATACAGAGTTCAAATATTGGCAGATGTTAGACCTTGGACAGATAATGAAATAAAAGCTAAATATGGAATTTCCGACCATATCTATGAATCATTTTATAATGGTTGGTATAAATATTCAGTAGGGGAATTCCATAAATATGAAGATGCTAAACAAAAACGTGATCAAATTCGAAAAAAAGTTAAAGGTGCTTTTGTAATTGCTTTTACCAAAGATGGACAATACATAGATAATATACTTGAAGCTATAAATCTTGAACAAAGCTCACAAAAGTAAATAAATTTTGGATAGTAGCTAATGGGGCTAAGGCGCTATAACAGCATAAGCGATTATTATAAGAGAACTTTTCAGAGATATGTGCAGAAAATTTCAATTGATGCAGGATTTACCTGTCCGAATAGAGATGGTACAAAGGGGGTAGGAGGGTGTACTTATTGTAATAATGAAGCATTTACACCTGCTTATTGTTCTCCAAAAAAGAGCATAACAGAACAAATAAATGCAGGTATAGAGTTTTTTAGTCGTAAATATAAAGATGCTGATTTTTTGGCATATTTTCAAGCTTATTCTAATACCTATGCACCTTTATCAGTGTTAAAAGATAGATATCAAGAGGCTTTGAAACATGATAGAGTTATTGGACTAATCATTTCTACACGTCCTGATTGTGTAGATGAAAAAATATTAGATTATTTATATGAATTGTCAAAAAAATATTATATTGTAATTGAGTATGGCATAGAAAGTACAAAAAATGAGACTTTGGCACTTATAAATCGTGGACATACTTATGAGGAAAGTGTAAAAAGTATTTTAATGACTGCTGAACGAGGATTAAAGATTGGAGTGCATTTAATATTAGGGCTGCCTGGAGAGGATAGAGCTACTTTTATAGAACATGCGAAAAAAATATCGCAATTACCGATAAATTTTATAAAATTACATCAATTACAGATTATTGCTAATACATTGATGGCAAAAGATTATGCATTGGATAGAGATAAATATTTTTTGTTTGAGGATGCTGATAGTTATTTAGATGTTGTAGTTGATTTTTTAGAATATTTATCGCCAAAGATAATAGTAGAGCGTATAGCCAGTGAAAGCCCGCAGAATTTGTTAATAGCACCACATTGGGGTCAATTAAAGAATTATCAACTAATCCATATGTTAGAGAAAAAATTACAGGATAGAAATACTTGGCAGGGAAAAATGATACAAAAATGAATGATTGGAACTATTACATAAATGAGTTTAAAAATTTTTTGAGGTTAGAACGAGGGCTGTCGGAGAATTCCATTGAGGCTTATCTTAGAGATGTTGGTAAATTGCGAGATTTTATAGTAAAGGTAAAGAAATATCCCTTATTGCCACAGTTTTTAACTTATAGGCATTTGCAAGAGTTTGTAAATCAGCTTAGTAATGCAGAAGTAGCATTAAGTACGCAAGCCCGTATAATATCCGGCATAAAAGCTTTTTATAAGTTTTTATTGATTAGAGATGTTATAGATACTAATCCTGCGGAATTGATAGAAGTACCACGGATAGAGAGAGCTATACCTGAAATATTAACCACAGATGAGATTGATAGGATATTAGAAGCTGTTGATTTGAGTAAGCCGGAGGGGCATAGGAATAAGGCTATAATAGAAATTATGTATAGTTGTGGCTTGCGGGTTTCTGAAACTATAAATTTGCGGATTTCAGATTTGTTTTTTCAGGAGGAGTTTATTCGTGTTTTGGGTAAGGGGTCGAAACAGCGTTTAGTGCCTATAAATCAGAAAGCTATAAAACAGATAAATTTGTATATTGAGCATTATCGTCGTTATTTAAAGATTCCGGAGGAGTATAGGGATATTTTATTTTTAAATAGACGAGGTAAAAAATTGACGCGTGTAATGATTTTCTTGATAGTCAAAGAGTTAGCACAGAAAGCAGGTATAAATAAAAACATTAGCCCTCATACATTTAGGCATTCCTTTGCTACACATTTAATAGAGGGAGGAGCAGATTTACGGGCTGTTCAAGCAATGTTAGGGCATGAATCTATAACAACTACGGAGATATATACACATTTGGATACAAATTATTTAAAAAAGGAAATATTGTCGTATCATCCTCGCAATATTCCTGATTGATAATTTAGTTTTTAAACCACCATTTAACGCCAAAAAGGATTAGAAATTCAGCTAAGTGATAGTGATTTACGTAAAAGAAGTATTCTTTGAATAATAAGAAGTTCATGTATTTTACTTTTAGAAAAAATTGGGCTCGCTGAACTTTACCAGCTGCAAATATGTCAATAATTGGATAAGAGCCTGTTAATCTTTTATTTTCGTAGTAAAAAATTCCGGTAGAAGGTCTATATGCGAGAGCTTTATAACTGTCTGTATAATAGGTATTTATGCCGATGTTTAGTCTTAGGTGTTTTTTAAACATAAAGAAATCGGCATAGGTAGAGTTAAAAATCAATAGGTGGGGTAGGGTTATGTTTTTATTTTCAATGTTTTGGAGTGTGATATGCATTTCCGTAATAAATGGTTTTATATGTAATTTTTTGTCCCAAAAAAAGTAATAATAAGGTATTTTTTGTAGAGTTTGCGTAGGAGTTGCTATTGAGTCGAAGTATATGAAATTTTTTTTCCAGCCACCACCTATTCCGGTATTTATTGCAAAGTTTGGTATTGATATGCTTATATTAAGATTTGTTGTTTGTATAGGTTTAAAATTATTGTTCCAAAAATCGTGATTGCCGTTATATCTAATAAGAAATAGAGAAGGCGCTGTGAGGCTTTGCATCTGTTGGCTTGTTAGTTGTATTTTTCCTAAGTTTATTGTTTGAGAGGAGGTAATTAAATAGTTATTTTTTTTGCGCCCTGTAAGAAAATATTTTCCATTGGCACTTATTTGATATTTTGAGGTAGAGAAATATATTTTTGCTTCGGCTGCGTTATTGTAGTATTTGTCCGAAGAGAGACCAATTATGTAATTTTTGAAAGAGTAGTAGCTTTCTACCTGATTTTTTATACCGAATTTTAAACTTATTCTTTTAATATTCATAGATAGATAGGCATCATTTTCGAGTAGGTTTAGAGCAGTACTGTCGTAGGTTTTATTTTGGGATAATCGAGTAATTTCGAAGTAATTTGTATCGGTGTAGGGTTCGTAAAATATTTTATCAGAATGTATCAGACGAGTATAGGAGATTATAGATAATGACGGTGAGATTAATAATTTTTGGAATATAGTTAATCCTTTACTTCGTAAAGTATTTGTGGCTGTTTTCATAAAGTATTGGGCAGTTAGCGCATCAAAAGTTTTAGCAGTATCTATAAAACCACCATCTTCGTATATTTTTATTTTATCGAAATATAAATTTGCAAGGAACAAATATTTTCTATTTGCATATCTCATCCATATTCTAAAAGCATTTACCACAGAATTTGAATTTACTTTTTGATTTCTTGTTGTTTGCATTTTATATTGGATACCATAATTTAAATGTTTACCAGAATTCATTGTAAGGAGGAAGTCTAATATTTGTTCATCTGTTGTTTTATCGGTGCCTGTATAATAAAGATAGGAATATGGTATATTAGTATTGAAAAAAGCTAAGTTAAAAGGAGTAAAGATACAATTTTGGTAATAATATATGGGATAAAATGGTGCTTGAATTTTTTGTTCCGGGAAAAACGCAGATATTGTAGGACTTACAGTATGCCCTAAATATATTGGAAATCTGTATTTACGGAAGTTAGGGTGGGATATCTCAATATGTTTTATTAGAGTATCGAGCTTAATTTGTTGAGTATCAATATCTTGTGTTATGATAAATTTTTTTATTTTAAATTTTATGGTGTCAACTTGCCAGTCTATTCCTTCAACTTGTTGTGCTGCGGCATTAAGTGTAGCGATAAATAAAATTGTAGAAATTAGGTATTTAAGTTTCATCTAATTTACTGTTTATAAATTCGTAAATAAAACTGGATGCAAAATCTTGTAAATTGGTTAAAGCCAGATGTTTTGTATTAAAAACAAATTTTGGATAAATTTTTTTAGCGTTTATTGTGATTTTTCGTATAATATTATGGATTGCAAAGTAATTTATTTTTCCATTTAAAATGAAATTTGTTTGAATGCCTAAGTCTTTAAAATATTGATAATTCATTACTATCCAAAATACGTTGAAAAGATCGTTGGTAATAGTTTCTAATCCGAAATGAAAATTAGCATATCCTATAATATATTCACAAATTGTTCCGGCAATATACTTATATCCATTATCGTGATACCAATGGGATTTATTTATTTCTTTTTTAGCAAATTCAATGATTTTTTTTGTAGGTGTAGGTGGTAGATAGGGAAATGTAGCTTTTACGTAATATAAAGATTTTGTGAGTTGGTCCTCTGAGAGTTTATAGATTTTTGTTAATCTATCGGCAATGATTCTATTTTTTTCTTCAATAGTTTTGTCGGTAGTATGATAAATTTGGTCTAATTCTTTTAGTTCATTTAGCAGTACGCCTTCTGGTGAGGTTAAGTAATAAATTTTGTATATAGTATTTAGTAAAATGAATGCAATTGCAGGGGCAAATTTTTTTTTATCTAATTTTTTTATATAACTGAGAGCTTGTTTTATCCAGGTGCGTATATAGGATATTTTAATTTTTTTTTCTTGTTCAGGGAGAGGTGTTATTTTTGCGAGGTTTATTTCTTGAAAATTAGAGTGTTTTTCTACCAATATATCGTCTATGCTATCAGCTGTGACAGCTATTTCTCGCAGTGTTCTATATAGAGTTATTGGGTGTGTAGTTGAAGTTGAAAATTCTGATATCAAACGTATTGAGGAAGCAGTTTTTACAAATTTAGAAAATTTTAGTTTGTAGTTAAGTTTTAGAAATTCTTCAAGTGTATGCACATCAATTTTATTTATATATTTTACTACGTCAGCCCAAGCTTTAATTTTTTTTTCATCAATATATCCGTATATTTTTTTTGAACCTTGTGGAAATTCAAAATTGATTTGCTTTTGATTTATTTGGAGTTTAAAATCTTGATTATCATCATCTTTTAGATAGTAGAAAAAATGTTCAAAAGCTTTTAATAGCATTTTTTTTTCGTAGAATTCTTCTGCTTTTTTCCAGTGTTCTATTTGTTGTTGGGTTTTATTTGCGTATGAATATTTACCCAGATCTAATCTATGGATTTTTATAGATTTTTGTTTAAAAAAGCGATTGAAAAAATTCATAGGCAAATAGTTTTAATTTCTGAGAAATTTTCCTTTAATCATAACTTTTTCTATTAAATCGGAGCTGAAAGCATAAGGGAAATATTCAAAAGAAGGTATTGGCTTAGTAATTATTATATTTGCGAGTTTTCCGCGAGAGATACTACCGAGTGAATCAGACATATCAATGGCATAGGCAGTATTTATGGTCATAGCGTTAAAAGCTTCTTGGGGCAGTAATTTAAGTTTTATAGTAGCCAATGAAAATACGAATTTCATATTACCACTGGGAGAGGAACCCGGGTTATAATCTGAGGCAATTGCTAATGGGAGGCCACTGTCAATGATTTTCCTTGCCGGTGCATATTTAAGATTTAGATAAAAGGATGTTGAAGGCAATACCGTAGGCATAGTTTCGCTATTTTGTAATGCTTCAATTTCTTTTTCTGCTACATATTCAAGATGGTCAACAGATAGGGCATTGTATTTTACCCCTACTTGAACACCCCCGGTAAAACCTAATTCATTAGCATGAATTTTGGCTCGTAAGCCGTATTTAGCACCAGCATTGAGTATTTTGTCAGTATCTTCTACGGAGAAAAAGCCTCTATCGCAGAATACATCAATATAGTCAGCAAGTTTTTCAGCTGCAACTATTGGAATCATCTCATTGATGACTATATCCACATATTTTGATGGATTGTCTTTATATTCTGCGGGTATCGCGTGTGCTCCTAAAAATGTAGCAACTATGGGAATAGAGCAGTGATCTTTAAGTCTTTTTATAACTTTTAGCATTTTTATTTCGTCTTCGGTATTTAGTCCATAGCCGCTTTTTATTTCAATAGCACCGGTTCCCCAGTGTATCATCTCTTGTATTCTTTGCATAGCACTTTGGAATAGTTCATCTTCGGTAGCTTCGTGTAATCTTTTGGCTGAGTTTAGAATACCGCCACCTCGACGGGCAATCTCTTCGTATGTAAGACCTCTTATTTTGTCCACAAATTCTTTTTCTCGGCTACCGGCATATACTATGTGAGTATGACTATCCACAAAAGTGGGTAGTACATAACGTCCTTGCAATTGTATTTTTTTGTAGTCCGAGAATTTTTCTAAATTGAGATTTTCCATACTACCGTAGTCAATAATTTTTTCATCTTCAATAGCCAGATATGCATTTTTTATTGAAGGTAGTTCTTTCATTTGTTCACCGGCAATTTTTTTTACATTATTTTCCCTTACCTGTATAAGTTCTTTGATATTTGTCAAAAGGTATTTCATATTTTTTTGTTGTGAAGGTATAAAAAAAAGCAGATTAAAAAAAATTATCGTTATTTGATTGAGTTTTTCAAATTATAGTAAATTTTTTATCTTTGTAGATGAATACAAAAACTAATAGTTATGTTAAGCAAAAAAATGGAAGAAGCATTAAATCGTCAGTTAAATGCTGAATTTTATTCATCATATTTGTATTTATCAATGTCGGCTTATTTACATTCTGTAAATCTTAATGGTTTTGCTAATTGGATGCGTTTGCAAGCCAAAGAGGAAACTATGCATGCAATGAAATTTTACGATTACATTATTGATCGTGGTGGACGTGTAAAACTTGCTGCTATTGAGCAACCTAAGATAGAATGGAATGATATTATTGAAGTCTTTGAGCATACTTTGGAACATGAGAAAAAAGTTACGGCAAGTATAAATGAGTTAATGACTTTGGCTATTGATGAAAAAGATCACGCAACTGCAAGCTTTTTACAGTGGTTTGTAGATGAACAAGTAGAGGAG
>CAZWVR010000016.1:0-36330 GCA_964637235.1 uncultured Bacteroidales bacterium
TAAAATCCTCAAGCTCCTTTTCGCTTTTCACAGGTAAGCGTCCAACAGAAACATCAAGCATACCAGTCAACTCCCCTTCATTATCATCTAATAAACCAAAAAAATCATCAGATACTAAGGATAAATACCCGCCTGTATTAAATGAATTATAAGTTTGATATGTCAAAATATAATTTGGACAACCACCTGAACTACATTTATTATCATAACAACCATCACCAACTAATAATACATATTTCAAAGCTCTTCCTGTTTTTAAATAAGTATAACGAATAAAATTTCTAATGGCTGAAACATCTGACATCCCCGAAGAAAACTCATTAAAAATTTGCTGCTCTGTCGCAACAAACACATTCAATCCATTTTGCCTATGCAATTTAGCTAATTGATTTGCTCCCTCTAAAAATTTTTTATTTGTAATGATCAACAGCTGTGTATTGGAAGGTACTCCGTGAATATTCTGATTAGCTACTAAACCATAATTCCCAGGATAAATTATCGGAGAATATGCATCAGAAGTAGAAAAAACCACAAATTCTCGTAAGGTATCCGTATAAGACTTAAATAACAAAGCACCAGAACTAAGCTGTGTATTAACAGCAACAGGACGACGAGTATCTGTAATATCCCATACCATTAACGACGAATTAGCACCTGATATATGAAATTGACTTATTTTCCCTGCTCCTATATTCTGTAAACTACGGAATGAAAACTGCTCGCCATTATAATGTAATTTACGACTACAATTAAGAATTATATAATCTAACCATGCCTGCGCCGAAGCAGTAGGCTTATTAAAGCTAATGGTAAAATTAATATCCGACGAAGTAGGCGTAAAACTATAAGTAGCAACTTTATAATCAGCATAAATATTATATTCCTCCCCCGGTACAGAAGTAAAACTTATAGTTTGCGATCCAGAAGGTAATGTAAATGTAAAAGTCCCAATGGCAGAACTACGAGCAGCCAAAGCCACTTGTACTTTTGCACTTTCAGACAGCACATTTTCCACATGAAAATTAAAACTCTGAGTTGTATTATACGACAAATCTTCTCCAAGCCAAATACGTCCAGAATGTAGTATATTTACTAAATTCTCTTCATGAATATCATAATAAACATAGGAACTAATATCCGCAGAAGCACTTCCTGAAACATTTTCCGTAGAAATTGCATTATTAAATCCTGTATTTTTATCCGTCAAAAAATAATAAGCTGTATCCGTATAAATATTCCTATGCGTCAAAAACATTCCGGAAATAGTATCATACTGCCATCGCTGAGGTCCGGTAGCATAAAACAAAATATAATCATTGCCATAATAAACTTTATTTTCTACCAAATCATCATCAACTGGAATATTATTCATGTAAGGAAGCTCACCATTATCATTACCAAATACTCTAACTGCACCCGGTGTATTAAAACCCATACTTCGCAATTGTTCATAAGTAATCTTATAAATTCCACTTTTCACAATGCCTATTTTAACCCATCTACCTGTTGAAAGCACTGACGTAGATCTATAAAAATTATGAGACTTTAAACCACTTGTTTTATTATTTTCAGAAACTTCTATTTTTAAAGAAACTATTTTCTCTAATTTATTCTGATTTTGATATATCGGATAAAAAGAAATTGAAAGATAAGGCTTACCTCGTGCATAAAATAATTTTACCTGCAACTGAGGAGAATTAGGTATAAATTGCCTTTTAACAAAAGAAAGCTCTTCATTAGAAACATATTCTGTATTCATTTCTAAGACTTTATACTTTACCATACCCCCCTGATAATTCCTTACGCTCACAAATTCTGAATAATATGGCAAAAGACGCCCATCTATAATTGCATCTTTAAAAGCTAATAAACGATAAGTTTTTCCGTTTATATAATAACTATTCACACTCCAAACGAGTTTTTTACTATAAATTAAATTTAACTGAGAATAAACGGCAATGGGAATAAAAAATAAAAATATCACTAACTTTTTCATACTAAACAGATTATGCAGGAATTTGATAAAAACAAAATTATCATTTTTTTTAATTTTTATATCCGCACATTTATATGCCCAAAAACAATATGACCCTATCCTTAATTTATGGGAGAAAACAAATAACAGCTATTTCGCTCTAATGAATACATGCCCCTCTGTAAATCTTTATTCACAATACTTTTTATTCGAAAAAAAAAATGTAAAAAATAGCGCATTAGCAATCTCATTACCTTTTAACAATCATAGTTTTTCCCTCTATATTGAAAAATTTTTCTATCCAAATAAAATTATCTCACAAACCTTTATTTCAGGCAGTTATGCATATATATTAAAACTAAATAAAACTAATAAACTGGCAACATCTCTATCTTTCAATTATTCAGTTTTAAATTTTGACCCCAATAAACTTATTTTTTCATCAATGATTGATATACTTACAAAAAATATAACCCCTTCGCCTGAAATTATCAATATAAAAAAAAATCAGCAAAGTAGCATTTCCTTTAAAACCACTCTAAAAAATAAGCATTCATTCATTTTTATAAAATTTGAAAATATCCAAATAGAAAAGAAAAAAACAAGCGTAAATACAATATCACTAAGCACACGCTATAAAATTTATCATAATCCCAGAAAGGCACCTCTATTTCTATATTTACGCCTATTTTATAACAAAAACAACTTATGGGGAACAGACTTTGGAATATTAAAAAATATAAAAAACATATATTCTGGTTTCATTCTCAATCAAAAATTTTCTTTTTTTTATAATTTTGGTGGTGAATTCTTTTTTGCATATAAAAGAAAAAACTTAGCAATAAGTTATGAATTTCAAACGTTTTTTTTAAAGCCAAACATAAATAGTTTTGGAACAGAACATTCTTTATCCATACAAATATTTTTCAATTGCAAAAAATATAATTCAAATACAATAAATTGCCCTGCATATTAGTTATTATTTAAACCAACAAAGAATTTTTTTAAAAAAAAGAAATTAAAATTACTTTTGTCCAAATTAAAGTAAAAAACAAATAAAATATAAAAACAATGAAATTAAATCGTCATCTACTGACAATAGTTCTATTGCTTGCAATTGGTTTAACTTTCAGTGCATGCGGACCTAAAATAGAAAGGCGAAACGAAGCTTCTAACAAAACAGGATGGTATTACAATGATCCGGATTGGGGAGGTTTTGAAGTTGTCCAATATAATGAACAACAACCTGGACCTGATTTAGTGCTTATTGAAGGCGGTGTATTTACTATGGGTAATACACAAGAAAGGATTATGGACAACTGGAATGCAATGAGACGCCGTGTTACTCTTTCCTCATATTATATGGACCAACACGAAGTCTCAAATCTAAATTATCTGGAATATCTACACTGGCTTTCAAAAGTATTTGTGGAATATCCTGAAATTATCCAAAAAGCTATGCCTGATACAGACGTATGGCGTAGACCTCTCGCTTATAATGAACCATTTGTTTTATACTATTTCAGGCACCCTGCTTACCAAGACTATCCAGTAGTAGGTGTCTCTTGGGTACAAGCAAACGACTATGCTTTATGGCGTACCGACAGAGTTAACGAAAAACTCTTAATAGATGCCGGAATACTTGAACCAGATCCACAACAGCAAGGATCTAATAACTTTACAACAGACGCATACTTAGCAGGACAATACGAAGGTTCCGTAAAAGGAGAAGGACTTACAGACCTTGAAGGCAACCCAAGAAGAGTGCGTTTTGAAGACGGAATTTTATTACCCAGATACCGTTTACCCACCGAAGCTGAATGGGAATACGCAGCCTTAGCTTTAATAGGAAATAGCGAAACTGAAAGAATTGCTAACTATCGTCTATATCCTTGGGATGGATATTCATTAAGAAATCCTGATCCACAAGCTCGTGGAATCTTTATGGCTAACTTTGTAAGAGGTAAAGGTGACTATATGGGCGTCGCAGGATATCTTAACGATAACGCAGCTCCTACTGCTCCCGTAGATTACGGCTGGCCTAATGACTATGGACTATATTGTATGGCAGGCAATGTAAATGAATGGGTATTAGATGTATATCGTCCTATGTCTTTCGTAGATGTAGAAGAATTTAACCCCTTCCGTGGAAATATCTTTACAACAGTAGCTAAGGATGCCGACGGAAATGTAGTGGATAAAAACGATACAACAGGTCATCTATATTACAGAAAAGTCGGTGATCCTATGACAAATATCACAGGACTAACAGAAGATGACGTCAAAAATGAACTTAATAGATACAACTACCGTAAAGCTGACAACAGAAATTATATGGACGGAGACCTACAATCTTCACTCGTTGATGACTGGTTAAACGATGATGGTAAAGGAACAAATAGAATGTATAATTATAAGGGTACTGATGATGAACACAATGGTGCTACATCATTAATAAACGACGAAGTTAGAGTATATAAAGGAGGAGGTTGGAGAGACCGTGCTTACTGGTTAAGCCCAGGAACCAGAAGATTCCTCAACCAAAATATGGCTCGCGATGACATCGGTTTCAGATGTGCCATGATTAAAGTAGGAAGTCCAAGAGGTACCGAATAAAATATCATTAAAAATACAGGGCTGCAAATCTAAAAGCAGCCCTTTTTTTTAAGCTATCATCTATTTTTTACTTCCTCACTTTGTAATTCTTGCGATTTTTTTATCATTTCACCTAAGGGGGAAATAATTTCAGGCTTAATTAGTCTATTTTCAGCGGAAGCTCGTTTTTCAAAATAATTACCAACAATCCTTCCTATAAAAAGCCCTATCAAAAATCCTAATAACGCAAAAGACATAATATTCAAATGAAAAATCCACGCAATTACAGAAAAAAGCAGAGTACCAATAACTAACCCCCAAAAAGTATAAGATGCAATAAAATAACCTTTAATAAAAATACGATGTTTCTTTCTAAGATGTTTTATAATTGCATCAATATCTTTTGTTATTTTATTCCTACCTTTTATAGTATTCAAATTATCAGACACAGTCTGACTCAATTGTTCAATAATCTCTTTATTATGAGCACATTGTGTACAAGTCTGAGAAAATATTTGACTTCTACGAGCCAATTCAAGAAGTATATCTATCTGAAAAAAACGAAAATCTTTTTTATGAATCAATTCTTTTTGTTGAAGTAAATTTCTATGAATTTTAACCAACCAAGCTTCACGAATATCCATAGTAAAAAAATATTATACAGCCACTTCTGCTTTAATATGCGGATAAGGATTATAATCTACCAAAGTAAAATCTTCATATTTAAAATCAAACAAACATTTAACCTCTGGATTTAATATCATCTTAGGCAATTTACGTGGCTTTCTAGTAAGTTGCAACTTAACCTGAGGTATATGATTTAAATAAATATGGGCATCTCCAAGAGTATGGATAAACTCACCAGGTTGCAACCCAAGTACTTGTGCCATCATCATTGTAAGAAGGGAATAAGAAGCAATATTAAATGGTACACCTATAAATAAATCTGCACTTCTCTGATATAATTGACAAGAGAGTTTACCCTCTGCAACATAAAATTGAAAAAGAATATGACAAGGTGGTAAAGCCATCTTATCCAGATCTCCAACATTCCATGCACTAACAATATGCCGACGTGAGTTAGGATTATTTTTTAATTGTTCAATAACATTCTTTAACTGATCAATATTACGACCTTCGGCTGTCCAAGAACGCCATTGATAGCCATAAATACGTCCTAAATCTCCGTTTTCATCTGCCCAGGGATTCCATATTCTCACTCCATGGTCGTTTAAATACTTAATATTTGTATCTCCTTTTATAAACCAAAGCAATTCGTATATAATGGACTTCAAATGTAATTTTTTTGTTGTAAGCAAAGGGAAGCCCTCTTGCAGATTAAAACGCATTTGATAGCCAAATATACTCAAAGTTCCAACACCAGTTCTATCATCTTTTCTAACACCATTTTTTAACACAAAATCCAATAATTGTAAATACTGTTTCATAGTTAAAAATAATTTTCCTTAGTTAAACGCAAATCAATTAATAATTTATTTGCCAAGCTACTTGTACCAATTCTGAATAAATGTTTATTAAGCCACTGCTCGCCTAATATTGTTTTCACAATTTCCATATAATATAAAGCGAGCTCAGCAGAGGATACACCACCAGCAGGTTTAATACCAACCTTACGTTCGGTCTTATTATAATAATCCAAAACAGCATAAGACATAACATATACAGCTTCTGGCGTAGCCCCAACTTTTTCTTTACCAGTAGAAGTTTTTATAAAATCTGCTCCTGCCTCCATTGCCAATATAGCAGCCTTATATATGTCATTTAAATTAGGTAATAATCCTGTTTCCAATATTACCTTTAAATGTACATTCTTAGCATTTTTACGAATCTTTTTCAGTTCATGAAACACATAGGCATATTCTCCTGCTATAAATTCCCCTACACTAATAACTATATCCACTTCTTGCGCGCCGTGATAAATAGCTTCACGAATTTCAGCAGTTTTAATGTTAATAAAAGTTTGAGAAGAAGGGAAACCACCAGCTACCGACACTATTGCAACATCTTTATCTGTAAGATTATTTTTAACAATCTCTACAAAATTAGGATATACACATATTCCCGCGACCTTAGGCATAGAAGGAAAACGCTCAGGGAATTCATTCACTTTTGCAGTCAAAGAAGCTATTTTCTCTTTTGTATCTGTACTATTTAAACTGGTTAAATCAATAAAGGAAAAGGCTTTTTTCAAATTATTCTCATCAATACTTACATTTTGACGAATATTTTCAAGGTCCTTATTAACCTCTGAAATATCAAAATTACGTTGTTGATAAGTATCAAATATTTTTTTCATAAAATTGAAATTTTGTTTTTACAAAATTATTTATTTCCGAAATGATAAAAAATTTTTACAAAAAAAAAATTAGAAATTAAATGAAAATAAAAGATGACTAATATAGAACAAACGAATAAAGCAGAGTAAAAAAATTACTATTTTTGTATTAAAAAAACTTTATGGAGCAACTTTATGAACATTATCGCTTTATAGTTGAAGAAGGTCAAAGCCCTGAACGGATAGATGTGTTTCTAACTCGTAAATTAGAAGGAAAATCGCGTACCCAGATACAAAAAGCAGCCAAAGAAAACCTTATATATGTAAATGATCAGCCTGTAAAAGCTAATTATAAAGTTCGTCCGCACGATGTAATTCAAATTATGATGCCTCAACCGAAAAAAGAAATAGAAATTATAGCCGAGGACCTACCATTAGAAATCGTTTATGAAGATGAGGATTTGATAGTAATAAACAAACAGGCAGGTATGGTTGTACACCCTTCTTATGGGCACTATACAGGAACCCTTATCAATGCTCTTGCCCACCATTTACGCAATGCACCTCTTTTTAAAAATAATAATGACATTCGTCCGGGTTTAGTACACCGAATTGATAAAGATACTTCAGGTCTATTAGTAATTGCCAAAAATGAAAAAGCTAAAAATTTCCTTTCCCGTCAATTTGCAGAACATACTACATATAGACGTTATATCGCAATGGTATGGGGTGATTTACAAACCGATGAAGGGACAATAATAGGTCATATAGGGCGTCATCCAAAAAATAGAAAAATAATGTATGTCTATCCAGATGGCAGGAAAGGTAAGCATGCTATTACTCACTATAAAGTGCTCAAAAGATATGGATATGTCACCCTTGTAGAATGTAAGTTAGAAACAGGCAGAACTCACCAAATACGAGCACATTTTAAACATATAAATCATCCTCTTTTCAATGATGCAGACTATGGTGGCGATAAAATTCTATGGGGAACAACATACGCAAAATACAAACAATTTGTGCAAAACTGCTTTAAAATAATGCCCAGACAAGCTCTACACGCAAAATCATTAGGTTTTATTCACCCTTCAACTGGCAAAAAAATGTATTTTGAAAGTGAATTGCCGGAAGATTTTAAAGAGTTAATAAAAAGATGGGACAATTATATCAAGCATCGTCAAATTGAGATTTAAATGAACTATTATTTAATTCAAATTTTTTACTAATAATAAACTGTGGATGTCCATTTAATGAAAGAAAAAGCCTTCCTATATACTCACCAATTATACCTAAAAAGAAAAGAAACAAGCCAGCAAAAAACATAACAATTATCAAGGTTAACCAGCGAATATCTGTAAGTAGAAAAGTTAATTTCCATAAACCTATAATTATAAATGCAAAAGAGACAAACATTAAAAATATGCCGCAAAATAAAGTCCACCTTATAGGTAAAAGCGAAAAATTAAAAAACATATTTGACCATAGAGATATTAGTTTTGAAAAGGTATAATGAGATTTGCCAAATTTACGTGGCGAATGTTGCACTTGTATTTTACCGATATTCGAAGTAGTTCTCAAAATCAATCCATCAATAAAGGTAAAAGGATAACGATATTTAATAATCTCTCGTACAATTTTTTTATTTATAGCTCTAAAACTGCTCAAATATAAATCTTTTGGCTTATTAAGTATCAGATTAGCCATTTTATCATTAAACTTGCTGCCAAGATTTCTCCATAAAGAATGATACTTTTTGGTATAATAAGTATAAACAACATCATAAGAATGACTTAAAGCAAACTCTATCAATTTTTTAACCTCAGAAACCGGATTTTGCAAATCATCATCCATTACAATAACCCAATCTCCGCTTACAAAATTCAAAGCAGCAATTATAGCATTGTGTTCTCCTACATTTTTTGCCAATGAATAGAACTTTATAATATTCGGATATTTTTCAAACAATGAGACACATACCTGTTCTGTATTATCAGTGGAATGATCATTAACCAGAACTATCTCAATATCATATTCAGGTCTCAATTCCTCAATAAGCTGTTCTACTAAAATGCCAATAGTAAGCTCACTGTTATACACAGGAATTGCTATTGATATTTTCATTAAAATTAAATTTGCCACGAAATTAGAAAATAAAGAAAAAACAAAAAATTTTCATTTTTTAACCAAATGGACTAATGGGATAAGCATCTCTTCCAATGAAATACCACCATGTTGAAATGTATCTCGGTAATAATTAACAAAATAACTGTAATTATTTGGATAAACAAAAAAATCTCTACCCTGAGCAAAGACATACATTGCAGTAAGATGAGATACTGGTAAACCTGCTTCCTGGGGCTTATTTAGTATAAAGACTTTTTTACTTTTGAAATTTAAATTTTTCCCTTGTTTATATCGCAAATTTGTAGATGTCTCTCTATCTCCAACTATTTTTATTGGATTTTTTACTAAAATAGATCCATGATCGGTTGTAAGAAAAATCTCTACATCATCATAAGCTTTCAATCGTTTAAACAAAGTATTCAAATAGGAATGTTCAAACCATATTTGAGTTAAAGAACGATAAGCCGCTTCATCTTTGGCTAATTCTTTAACCATCTGAACGCTTGTTTTAGCATGAGAAAGCATATCTACAAAATTGAAAACCAAAACATTAAGACTTTTATTCTGTAATGAAGCTAAATTATCTATGACTTTTTTTGAATGGGATTCATTAAAAATTTTATAATAATTAAAATCAATTTTTTTACTTTCCTTTGCAATTTGTAATCTAAGCAGTTCATCCTCAAAGTCATTTTTATTTCCACTTTCTACTTCATCTTTCCATAACTTAGGATATTGTTTTTTTATATAAACAGGAAAAATTCCTGCAAAAAAAGCATTTCGGGCATACTGCGTAGCAGTAGGTAAAATGCTCAAAATAATTTCTTCTTTTAGAGTTTTATAATCGTCCTTAATCAATAATTGCAGCATTTTCCATTGATCATAGCGTAAATTATCTATTACTATCAAAAAAATCTTTTTACCTTCTTGCAAAGTAGGAAAAATTCTCCTTCTAAATACATCCTTCAGAAAAAACGGAGAAGTAGAAGCATTAACCCAATCCAGATAATTACTTTTTACAAATTTAGCAAACTCATTATTTGCATCTTCTTTTTGGCTTTCTATAATTTCAATTAAATCTGACTGTGAAGTATTTTGCAATTCAAGCTCCCAATCTACTAATTGTTTATAAATACGTATCCATGCATTTATATCTTTTGCATTTAATATATCCATTGCCAAAAAAGAAAAATTTTTTCTATAACTTTCAATTGTTTTTTCGCTAATAATAGTTTTACGCTGAACATGTTTTTTAATTACAAGTAAAATTTGTTTCGGATTAACCGGTTTAATCAAATAATCGCTTATTTTTGAACCTATTGCTTCCTCCATTATTCGTTCATCTTCAACTTTTGTAATCATAACAACTGGTGTAAAAGGTTGTAATTGCTGAATTTTTGACAAAAAATTCAAACCTGTCATTCCTGGCATATTTTCATCTAAAAAAATTATATCAAAATCCTGATTTTTAAGCACATCTTCGGCATCTATTGTATTTGAAGCGGTTTCAACCTGATAACCTTTGGCTTCCAAAAACTTCAAATGAAGATTTAATAAATCTATTTCGTCGTCAATCCATAAAATTTTAATAGGCTTCATAACACAAAATTTTGAATGGAAATATACAAATTTTTAAAAACTATCGGATACATTCTACCATAAATGACCTTTTGCCTTAAAAGTTAAAAATAAGCTCCAAGTGTTTTAATATTAAGCAATTACTATTTTACTAAACCCCGTACCAGGGATATTTACAAGTTGTATTTGTACAGGTATTTTCATTTTTAATGTTTCTACATGAGATATTACACCGATAGTTTTATCTGTGACCTTTTGCAATCTTATTAAGATATTTAAAACTTTCTCCAAAGTATCCTCATCCAGAGAACCAAACCCCTCATCTATGAATAATGACCTAATGGTAGTTTTATTACTTGCCAAATCTGATAAACCTAATGCAAGGGAAAGACTAACTAAAAAACTTTCTCCACCGGAAAGCGTAGCTACTGATCTTTTATAATTTCCCATAAAAGTATCAATCACAAAAAGATTCTCTTTTTTATCCGAAAAATTTTCAACAGTTAAAATATATCGCTTCGAGAGTCTTTTTAGATAATTATTTGCCTTCAAAATCAACTCATTCATGGTATATTCAAGAGCTATTTGCATAAATTTTTTACCTTCACTATCACCGATTAGTTTATTGATTTTAGACCAATAAAATGCTATTTCCTCTTGTTGTTTTATTTCTTGAAGCAAAAGCTCTTTTTTCTGACGCTCTTGTTTATCTTTATTAAGCTTTTCAGTTAAAGCACCTAAATTTTTATGAACCTCTTTTCTCCTTTCTTCCAACTTTTCTTTATAATCAATTAACTGAGCCAAAGTTTCATTAGATTTATCTTTAAGTTTATACTCATCAATTTTTTTCATAGTATCGTTTATCAACGCTTTTACACGAATATAATCTTGCTGCAATTTATCCCGTAATTCTCTTATTCTATGAGCTTGCTCATCTGGTAAAATTTCTATTGTATCAATATCTTGATATCCGAGTTGACTAAGTATAGGTAATAGCTCGTGCTCATATTCACGAAGCATCTGAATATTTTCCGATATATGAGATTTATATTCTTTGATATTTTCATTATTGGTATTAATTGCCTCTGTAATTCTAATTATTTCATTTGTAGTCTCTGCAAGATTATCTTTTAACTTCTGAATTTTTGTAGTATAAAACTTACGAAACTCTTCTGGCTCTTTACTTTCTAAGAAATCATCAATAACTTGCTGTCGTTCATTCTTTAATTTCATCAAATTGTGGTAGCTATTCTCTAATTCTTTATTAAAATCTAATAATTCCTTATTTTGTTCCTGTATTTGTTTTTCTAAAATCTTTTTTTCACTATCAAACGCCATAATTTCATTTTCAATACCTTTCAATAGCTCCCTTTTGTCTATAAACTCTTTTATCAACAATTTTAATTTATGCAAAAAATGTTTTAAGTCCTTAGTATCAATTATTTCCGACTTATATTCGTCTATGTAAAATTTTACATTATCTCTGATGTCAATTATTTCATTTAACAAAAATTCAAGTTGTTCTACGACTTTTAATTGAATATTTAAATTAT
Organism: uncultured Bacteroidales bacterium; assembly: GCA_964637235.1. Taxonomy (GTDB): domain Bacteria; phylum Bacteroidota; class Bacteroidia; order Bacteroidales; family S143-33; genus CAZWVR01. Next base: position 12,125 of record CAZWVR010000016.1, read on the forward strand.
CTCTTTCTCTAAGTTCATTTAACATATTAGTTATTAAATCAATTTCCTTATTAACTTCATCAAACTTCTGCTGCAAAATAGAATTATCTGAAATATCCATATTAAGTTTTAGATTGGAAAAAGCCTCTAAAATTTTTGTCTTTGAGTTCTGATTATTTTGCAATTCAGATTGTAAATGTTTCAACAATGCAAGAGTTTTTTCTTTTTCTGCCGAAATATTTTTATAAAGCTCATTAATTTTTTTCTGATTGTCTTTTATTTGCACTAATTCTGCTTTTATCTGGAATTTATAGACGACAGGTTTCTGCTTCAAATATGGATGCTCAATTGCGCCGCATAATGGGCAAGGTTTCCCTTCCTGTAAATATATTCTATCTTTCTCATACTTAGCTTTTAGTATCTCCAACTCCAATTCTTTCTCCTTTACTTCTAATTGTTTTTCTATTATTTTTCGCTCATTTATAATCTTATTAAGTTTATTATCAATAATTTCAAGCTTATTAGTTAATTCTCTAATTTCAATAGAAAATTTCTTTATTTTATTTTCCAGATCCACAAATTGGATATAAAACGAATTAGCTTGAATAAGTTTATCCTTTAAATTTCTTAGAGCCTTTAATTTTTCATTAACCTCCTCAATATCAATATATTTATTATATTTAAGATTGATTTCCGATATTTTCTGATTAAGCAATCTACGTTCTTTTCTAAGAATATCTGTTTGTTGAAAAATATTTTCTGAATATCTATTTTTCAAATAAGTTTTTAACCACAGTTGTTTCAATTGTTCTCTTTTTGCCAATAATTCAGAAATATAACTTTCTATTTTCTGATATTCTACTTCTGCCTTCTCTAATTTTTTATGAAGCTGCAACCATTTTTGAATTTCAATTTTTTTATTTTTTAATTGTTCTATTATTAAATTTTTTTCATTTAATGTGTTTCTAATATCAGACAATGCTTTTTTCCTATGCTCAATATCATTAGTAATTTTTCTTATTACAGTTTCCTGCTCATTGATAGCGACATCATACTCCTTAATATTCGGGAAAATAGCTTCGGCATTATGTAATTTAGCTTCATACTCCTCTATTAAACTCTGATATTCTTGTTTTTTGTCATGTAATTGTTTATAACTAACAGATAATTGTTTTATTTCTGCAATGGCATTATTTATTTTAGAGTTATACTGTAAATTATCCTTTTTAAGTCTCTTATAATCATATATTTTATGAATATAATTTTTAAGTTTTTCGTATTCAGCCAGTTTCTCAAAATCGCTTTTATTTTTATAAAATTCCTCGCTAATATGTTTCTGTTTATTTAAAAGCTCATTTAGATTATTTTTCAAATTAGATATCAATTCTTTAACTTTTATCTTATCAATTAAAAGTTCAAGATCGGAACTAAGTTTATTTGCTTTTTCTTTAAAAGTCTCAATCTGCTTTAATATCTGAAATCTTTCTTGCTCAGATAATATAATAAACATTTCTGCCCTATGCTTTAACAAATTAAGCTTCTCTTCTTCTTTCTTTTTCCTTTCATATACCTTTTTACCGATATATCTATAAATAGTATTACCTGTAATCTTTTCCAATAATTCTAATCTCTGCTTAGGGGGAGATTTTAAATATTTAGCAAAATCACCTTGTGCTAATATTACAGACTTTAAAAACTGCTCTTCGTCCAACCCGATTATCTCAGAATTTTTCTTAGGCACTTCACTTTTATATTCGCCTGCTATTACCTGAACCTCTGGTGCGATTTTTTCCAAACCCATTTCATAGTTTCCTACATTACCATATTTATTTTTCGTAATACGCCAAAAAGATCTATATCGCCCACCCTTCGCTTCATAAATAACTTCTGCCATAGCATGGTCTGCACCACGAGTTATAACTGAACCATAATCTCTAACTACTGATGAAGTAATCTTGCCCAAACGCGGTATTTTCCCGTATAAAGCTAAGGTTATTGCATCTAAAATAGTAGATTTTCCCGACCCCGTCTTACCTGTTATTGCAAAAATACCAGTACTCAAAAAAGGTTCCTCCTCAAAGTTAATTACATATTCTCCTTTTATCGAATGAATATTTTTTATACGTATCTGAAAAATCTTCATATTGCTAATTTTGTTGTAGCTCAGTAAATATACTTTTTTTTATAATAAAAAAAATCTACTTTTGCACAAATGGAAAATTCTAGTTTATGCAAACAGATAAATTAAAAGAATATTTTAAGGAAATACGTGAATTTTCAGCATCAACAATAGAAGAAGTAGAAAATTTTAAACGTAAATTCTTATCGAAAAAAAATGGCATAATAACAAACTTTTTCAAGAAATTTAAAGAATTTTCTCCAGAAGAGAAACGTCAATATGGTAAAATTCTTAATGAGCTTAAAAATAACGTAGAACAAAAAGTAAATGAGCTATTAGCACAAATAGAACAAAAACAAACTAAACAGCATCATTATGACCTAACACTCCCAGGCGATAGCTATACAATAGGAACAGAACACCCTGTAAGCATAATCTGGAACGAAATTACACAAATATTCAAAAAATTAGGTTTTGTAGTAGCAGAAGTACAAGAAATCGACGATGACTGGCATAATTTTACTGCTCTAAACTTTCCACCAGATCACCCAGCACGAGATATGCAGGATACATTTTTCATTGAACCGGGAAAAAACGCAATACTACTTCACACTCATACATCAAATGCTCAAATACGCTATATGGAGAAGCATAAACCGCCTCTTAAAATCATTGTACCGGGTAGAACATATAGAAATGAGGATATCTCAGCACGCAGCCACATAATGTTCCATCAAATAGAAGGCTTATATGTAGATAAAGACGTCTCATTCATGGACCTAAGAGAAACTATTCATTTCTTTGCCAAAGAACTTTTTGGACCAAACACAAAAATCCGTTTTAGACCATCATATTTCCCATTTACCGAACCCTCAACAGAAGTTGATGCTACTTGCTCAATTTGCGGTGGAAAAGGTTGCAATGTATGTAAATATACTGGTTGGTTAGAAATATTAGGCGCAGGAATGGTAGATCCAGCAGTGCTCCAAAATGTCGGTATTGATCCTAATATCTACTCAGGATTTGCCTTTGGTTTCGGCATCGAAAGAATTGCAATGCTAAAATATCGTATTAAAGACATTAGACTATTCTTTGAAAACGATATAAATTTTTTACAACAATTCTATAAATAAAAAAACTATGTATACACAATTACCACCTAAAAACGACCCATTCTGGGAATTTATATTAACAAATGATCTAAAAGTCAATTTAAGCAGCTTTACCTTAAAAATAAAACTTACAACCCTAAAAAATCAAATTCAAAGAAAAACAATTTCTTTAGATAAAGCAGTGGAAAATTTATATCAAATGTACACACGCTACATTTTAATACCATCTTTTATTGAAGATTTGAAAAAAATGCATAAATTATACCTAAGTATGAACACAGCAGTATCTACGGGATTATACGATATAAACCAAGTAAAAGATTTCATCGAAAAAGGGAAAATATTAGCATTAGCAGGAACAGAACAAGCTCTCTCCTCCCTACCACAAGGTAAATGGATCGCAGGAACAATACCTTACTTCTTTGATAAAGGTAAAGGAGTAGAAACAGATGACAAAATTTTTGTACATGACTTTACTGAATATGCCCAAAAGATATCCATAAAAATCTTTAACACTGATACTTTACAAGAAACATTTATCCCTACAGACAAAAATATTTACAGATTCGTTATCATTCCCCCATTTACCGACATACATAAAGAATATAGTGTCTTTGCATTCATGAATAAAGATGTAATGCTTACACCTACAATAGGTTGGATTGCTGGTAAAAAACTAAACTCCGATGAAATCCCAATGGTTTTCAATGGTCTGACTGGTGAAAAACTTACTGATCAAGGTGTCTTAATGGAAGTAGAAATAGATGAACAATATAATTCAGAAATAAACATTGTAAACATATTTGAAATAGACCCCAATAGCCCTACAATAGAATTTGAAAATGATGGCTTCTGTGCTGAATATTGTTTAATAGATGGTAAAAAAGTAAAATTAGCAGAATTTATTGAGAAAAATAATATTGACATTCGTTATCCTTTAATAGGAGATTTTAGTGGGGCAAACATTAATATTAGCTTCCAAGAAATAAAAGATTCAAAAGTATATTTCTATGCACCTTTCTTTAAAGGTATTAAATATAGATTCTCAAAACGCGGTTTTAGCTATCCACAAAAATTTAAATTTGCTATAAAACAAATAGATAATACATCATTTGTATTTTCTGCAAATTGTATTTTAAATTATATATACGGAGAAGCAGAAATAAACCCAATAGACGAAAAAGTCACTGGACCAGCAACTTTTGGAGAAATCGCATATCTACTTGTAAATCAAACATTTGTATATCTAAACTTAATTAAAATAAAATAACTTATGAATAAGCCTAAATTCAACATAGTAAAAGAACTGCAAAAGCGTCAAATGTTGCAAGATATAACCCCAGAAGCTGAAAAAATTTTACAAGAAAAAACAATAAAAATATACTTAGGCATAGACCCTACCGCCGACTCTCTCCATATAGGACACCTGGCTGCTATCTTTACAATGCGACTTTTCCAAAAAGCCGGACATCAACCAATATTTGTAATAGGTGGAGCAACCGGAATGATAGGCGATCCCTCAGGTAAAAGCCAAGAAAGAAAACTTCTAACTGAAGAAACAATACAAAAAAATCAAAAAGCAATAGAAAAACAACTCAAAAAAATTATAAACTTTGATTCGGACAACAAAGCTATATTTGTTAATAACTACGACTGGACAAAAAACTATTCCTTACTCGGATTTCTAAGAGATATAGGTAAACATATTACTGTCAATTATATGCTATCTAAGGAATCTGTCAAAAAAAGAATAAATTCAGAAAACGGTATTTCCTTTACAGAATTCTCTTACCAACTATTACAAGCTTACGACTTTTATTATCTATTTAAAGAACACCAATGTTCCTTCCAATTAGGAGGTTCAGATCAATGGGGCAATATCACAACAGGCATAGAACTTATCCGTAAAAAATTAGGTAAAGAAGCCTATGGAATAACAATAAAACTTATCACTCGCTCTGATGGCAAAAAATTCGGTAAAACAGAAAAAGGTAATGTATGGTTAGACCCAAATAAAACTTCTCCTTATGAATTTTATCAGTTCTTTATAAATCTACCAGACCAAGACGCAGAAAAACTATTAAAAATATACAGTAGTAAAGATTTACAAACAATTGAGCAAATAATTCAAGAACACAAAAAAGAACCTCATAAGAGAATCTTGCAAAAAAAACTCGCCGAAGAATTAACTGAAACTATACATGGTAAAGAAGAACTAAAAAAAGTAATTGACGCAACTCAAATACTATTCGGTAAAGGAACAAAAGAAACAATCGCTGCCTTAGACGAAAAAACGTTTTTATCTATATTTGAAGGTGTTCCACATTTTCAAATAGATAAAGAAACTATAGAGAACGGCATAAATATAGTAGAACTTTTGGCAGTAAAAACATCAGCTTTTAATTCTAAAAGTGAAGTCCGAAGACTAATAAAAGAAAAAGGGCTTAGTTTAAATCAAACTAAAATCGATAGCCAGGATTATACAGTATCGACTAAGGATCTGATAAACAATAAATATCTCCTATTCAAAAAAGGTAAAAAACACTATATACTAATATTGATTAGCTAAAATAAAGCTTTGAAAATTTCTATTGGCAAAGAATTTGTTTATATAAGCACAAAAAAATTAATGAAAAAACATATTTCCGAACTGCTTAAAAATAAAATTTTAGTTTTAGACGGAGGTTTTAGTACACAAATCCAAAAATACAATCTTAAAGAACCTGAATATCGTAGAGATTCCAGATTAGAAAAAATTGAAACAAATCTTGAAGGCTACTACGAATTACTAAATTTAACACGCTCGGATATAGTAGGAGATATTCACGAAAAGTATCTAAAATATGGTGCAGATATTATAGAAACAAATAGCTTTCGAGCTAATTCCTATTATCTAAAATTATACGGTATTAACAATATAAGTAGCTATGAATTAAATATGCAAGCAGCTAAAATCGCCAGGGAAAAAGTAGTAAAATATACTAATCTAACTATAAAAAAACCTCGCTTTTTGGCAGGAAGTTTAGGTCCTCTCCCAGAAAAAATAAACTACGCAGACAAAGTAGAAATTTTCTCTGAACAAATTAAAGGTCTTATAGCAGGAAGGGTTGATTTTATACTCTTAGAAACTATGACCGATTACGAAAATATAAAAGCAGGTGTAGAAGCACTAAATTCCATAATGCAAAAAAGAAATAAAACTTTTGATGTCATTATTTCAGTAAGCGAAACTAAAAACAGTTATACTCCTCTTACAAAAGATTTTATAGCACAACTACAAAATACCTATACAAATGTTAATATCTTAGCTATCGGAGAAAATTGTGGTTTAGGGTTTGAAAAAATCTATCAAAATATTAAAAAATACAATGATTTTCCTTTCCACATAATAGCATATCCTAATAATAGCTCCCTTGATGGAACAGAATTATCAGAAAGACAACAACTGGAATATGCTAAAAAAATGATTAACGAAAAATTAGTTAATATAATAGGAGGCTGCTGCGGAACAGGATATAATCTAATCCGTAATTTAGAAAAACTAACCCGCAACAAACCTCCGCGAACATTACCTAAAAATTAAAGACCAAACCCAAGCCCAAAACATTTTTCATTTGTAGGCGTTTACCTTTACGGCCAGTTTCTGGATCTATGGTAATTAAAATATCATCATCATATAGCATCTGATTAGAAAAATTGATGCTTATATATTTCGTTATTTTCGCAGCTATCAAAAAATTAAAATTCACATCAATATTCTGTGGATTATGCAAATAATTGGAAAATAAAGTAAGATCTGTATTTAAACTAATCTTTTTAGTTATGTTCTTATTAAAAGCAAATTTAAAATAAGCTCCAAACTCATTTCTTACTGTTTTACCACTATCTACCCCATAAGCACCTATACTTGCTAAGGAATCATTTTTTACAACAGTAGTCTTTCCTGTCAAAGGAGAAAAATAAAATGACAGAAAATCCTTTGGTTTATAGTCCATACCCAAAGAATATATAAAATACCCCGGTGCTAAAAATTCTGAAATAAGAGTAGAATCTCCATTATCTTTATATTCAAAACCTTTTGTAAACTGACTTTTAAAAGAAAACAACGTGGAAATATAAAGCTTATGTTCCGAAAGATTATATCCAAATTTTGAAGAAAACTCCATTTTATCATTATTTTTACGAAAAGGCTTATTGCCTATTTGCTGCAATCCGTAAGCCAAATCCAATGTATTATTCCACAAAATATTGTCTTTCTGATAATCTAAATGAGAATTTACAAGCCCTACAATAAGTATTGAATTATCACCACCTGCTGTCCAATACTTTAATTTAGTTTGATTGTATGAAAAAGTAGATATAAGACCAAATTTCCAATATTTACTTGTGTCTTTTTGTGAATAAACATCAATAAAAATAAACAACCCCATTAAGAAAAATACTAATTTTTTCATAGCTTTGTTTTTATAATTTAAATGCAAATATATAAAAAAAATAAAAATTTATTATGGAAATTTTATTTTTCTTATTAGGCCTAACTTTTGGAGTTTTATTTATGTACTTATTTTACAAAAATAAAATTAACACATTAAATGAAATAAATAAACAAATTGATAATCAAATAAAAACAGTTATAAATAATTCTGTAATTGATGCTATGAACTCCAATAGTCAAATATTGGTAAGACTAATCAACGAACTTCTGGAAAAATACAAACAAAATCAGGAATTACTTATAGAAAAACAAAAAAATAAATTCACTGAATTAATATTTCCCTTAAAAGAAAATATTGAAAAATATCAAAACTTAGTTGAAAAATTTGCTCACTATAATACTGAACACTTCGGAAAATATTCCGAACAGCTTAATCAAATTCTTAAATTAGAAAAGGAACTCCGAAAACAAACTCAAAACCTCAGTAATGCTTTAAAAAGCCCTACAATTAGAGGAAAATGGGCTGAAATACAACTAAAACGACTTTTTGAACTTACTGGTATGACAAAATATATTGACTTCAATGAACAAAAAACCACTGAAACCAGTAAACAAAAACCAGATTTTATTGTCAATTTACCAGATAACAAAAAACTCATTATTGACTCTAAATTACCCTTAACAAATTTCCTAAAATCTATTGAAACTGAAAATGAAGCGCTTCAAGCCGAATATCTAAAAAAATTTATTGCTGATTTCAAAAAACATATAAACGAATTATACAAAAGAGAATACTGGAAAAAATTTGAAAACAATATTGAATTTGTAATTATGTATGTTCATATAGAAAACGCTCTGACAAAAGCCCTGTCATTAGATAATGACTTAATAAACTATGCCCTTGAAAAACGTATAATAATAGCTACTCCGTTTACTCTTATGGCACTTCTACAAACTTTTGCATTTATATGGAAACAAACAAACATTAACGAAAATGCTAAACAAATATTACAAATAGCACAACAATTCGGAAATAATCTGGAAATAGTCTTATCTGAAATTGAAAAATTAGGAAATCACTTGCAAACAGCTTTAAAAAAATACGAAGAAATAAACATAGTCTGGAATAAAAAAATATCTCCTCTGCTGAAAAATTTATCAGATATGGGATTTGTAATTGATAAGCAAAAAATTAAAAAGTAGCCTTATTCATTCTAAAAGCCACTGCATTGCCTTTTGCTCATCTATAAAATATCTTCGCTGAAAACTATATTCAAACTCTTTTTCAACCATCTGAAAAATAGTCCATTGTGCGATCATATTATAAGGAAGTATAATAGCTAATTTTTTTATATTTGCCATCCTATATGCATCTATAATTATATTTTGAACCATCTGCTCCCCTTTCAAAGAAAAAAGTAAACTAAACTGCTGAACAGCTACCAAAATTCCCTGAGGCTTATATTTTTTAATAAATTCTGCCCCCTTCTTAACTACATAATCTATATACTCGCTCTCCCTTAAATTACCAACATTTTCAAATACTTCAAAACGCATTATACTTTGAGCTGTATCAAAACAAACTCTCTGGTATTTATCCTCGTAAACTATATCCATTAGTGCAAAAATTAAGAGAAATTCGTATTTTTGTTATAAAGATTATATATGATAGAAAAATTTTTTATTGAAAAAGTCTTTGATACAGAAGCTCTAAAAAAAGGCTTTCAAATAGCTTCTATATTAGTTGAAGAACTCAAAGCAGAGCCCTTACTGTACGACGCCGCAATTTTAGATCAATTATTTCAAAATAAAAAAATAGATTTTAAAGAATTAACTAATTTTGATGAACAAACACTTACCATTCTCAAAAGTATAAAAAAAATTAAAAAATTTCCAAAAGAAAAATTTAAAGAACATATAGAAAACTATATTAAACTAATACTTACCTCAGCCGAAGATATTAGAGCTATATTTATAATTATAGCCGAAGCTCTATATCTCATAAGAAACTTAAATAAATTTGATAAAGATACTCAAAAAGAAATAACTGAAACTATAAAATATCTATATCTACCAATTAGCCATAGATTAGGCTTGTATCGCATAAAAAAAGAATTCGAGGAAAGGATAATGCTATTTGAATATCCTGAAATATATTATGATATAAAAAGAAAATTAGCACTGATACACAATAGCTTAAATGCATACATAGAAAATTTTATTACCGAAATAGAAAAAATAATAAAACCATTAGGCTATAAATATAGAATAAAAGGAAGGGTAAAATCAATATCGTCTATTTGGAAAAAAATGCAAATAAAAAATGTAGATTTTGAAGAAATTTTTGATATTCTGGCTATAAGAATAATTTTAGATATTGAAGAAGATAAAGAAATAGCTGCCTGCTGGGAAGTATTCTCCATAATTACGGACAAATTTCCTTACCATCCAAAAAGATTACGAGATTGGCTTACTGTTCCCAAAAGCAACGGATATATGTCTTTACACCTCACCGTTTTAGGACCTCAAAAAAAATGGGTAGAAATACAAATAAGATCCGAAAGAATGGATGAAATTGCAGAAGGCGGAATTGCTGCACACTGGAAATATAAAGAATATTCAAAAGATCAAACAAATAAAGAACTCCTTTTTGACCAAATCCGTAAAGCTCTCCAATCTCCTGTAAGTTCAAAAAATAAACCCGAAATATATACAAATGAAATTTATGTATTCACACCTGCCGGAGATTTAGTAAAACTCCCCAAAGAAGCAATAGTCTTAGATTTTGCTTATGCTATTCATTCCGATTTAGGCAATTCCTGCATAGGAGCCGAGGTAAATGACAAATTCGTCTCCTATTATCATACTCTACAAAACGGAGACAAAGTAAAAATTATAACCGCAAAAGACCAAAAACCTAAAAAAGAATGGCTTAAAATTGTAAAATCTCAAAAAGCTGCCAAAAAAATAAAACAGTTCTTACTTAGAGAACAATACAAATGGATACAAATTGGACGAGAAAAAATTCAAAGAAAATTCGAAAGACAAAAATTAAAATATACACAAGGAAATATCGCCAAAATTATTAAAATACTCGGCTATAAAACAGCCTCCGCGTTTTTTGAAGATATTGGTGCTAATAAATTTGATATCAGCGATATAGATTTTAAAGAAATATTATACCCTTCAAAAACTGAAAATCAAAATACAAGAGAAATTATTAGAGATTTCATTGTAAAACCAGAATATATTGACAAACTATCTTATATAATAAAAGGCGAAGTAAATCTTGATAAAACCGATTACAAAGTAGCCAAATGTTGTAATCCAAAACCGGGCGAGACTGTTATAGTATTAAAAACTCTCTCTGGTTTAGTAATACACCGAAAAGATTGCAAAACAGCTTTATTATATACTCAAAAATATCCCTCAGATAGATATTTCTTAGCCAATTGGATACCAAGAAAGAAAAATGTTAAATTACTGAAAGTAAAATTCCAGACTAAAAATTCTAATATCCAAACAAACAATCTGAAAAATATATTAAAAGAGCTAAATATACCCATATATCGTGTAAAAATATTTAGACACAAAAGAAAAAAGTTGGTCAAAATATTCTTTATAACTAAACCTCTGGGAGAAAAACAACGCTTAGAAGTTGAAAAATTACTTAATAACAGGGGATTTTTAAAAATAAAATTTATCGCAGTACAAGAAAAAATATAAAAAGCAAGTTCTATTACAAACTGATTATCAATACATTTTATCTTTAACTAATGTTAAAATGAAATTCCAAATTCCCTATCATTATAGACAATTTTATACCTATTATGTTTTATATCTATAAAGAATTTAGTGTCATGAAATAAATTTTTAGAAAATCTCGTGAATTTTTTTTGTAGCCTACTGCGAAAATCCATTAAATTAGCCGATATTAAATTATCCTGAGATAAATCAATGGAATTACTATAAGCAAATTGTTTTAAAGCTACTTCATCTATATGAGGCGTAGGTGTAGATAATGTATAATTACGTATAATTTCAGCCAAATTTTCCTCTTGCTGCGGCAGAAAATTCCCCTCATTCCTAATACTATTATCCGAAGTATAAATCTGTACAGGTTCTCTATGATAAGAGACGAAATTAGGCACATTATTTTCTAATGATGGTTGTTCCCTATATAATTGAGGAATGAAACGGTGCTCATAAAATGATGTATAAGCATACTTGCTATGTAGATCATTTTTAGAGAAAAGGGCTATAAGAACAAATATCACGGGCAAAAGAACTGCCGCAGCAGCCATAAAAGAATATGAAACACGCTTAATAGGATACAATTTTAAATTTTGTTTCTTAGGAAAGTCTATTACAGGTTTTTGCAATTTTGTTTTTAAATAATAATCATATTCGTTTCTAAAATATTCATTTTCAAAAAGTTTAGCAAATTCTCTTCCCTCATAATCAGTTATTTGTTTTTCAATTTGAGAAATGATCAAATATTCCGGGTAAGAAATATTCTCTATAGGAGACTTCTTAATAAATACTTTATCTTGATATTCCAACTCCGGCTTTGAAAGTTTTATATTTGCAATTTTTCTTATATCATTAGCAATATGTGGATAAGCTTCTAAAAAACTCTCAAATTCTTGTTTTAAATTCTCTGGAAGTTTATCCTCCAAATAGTCCACAACAAAATACTCGTAATTATTTATATTTATTTTCATCACATTACATTTTCAAGTTTACCAATAAAATTTCTTATAGCTTTTCTTGCACGAAATATATAGACCTTGACCTGACCTTCATTAAGACCAGTAATTTCAGCTATTTCTTTATATGAATATCCTTCATAATCTCTTAACATTAAAACAGTTTTTTGTTTTTCTGGTAATCTTTCTAATGCCTTTTGTATAATGTCGTCCAGATCTGGTTGCTTCATATAGTAAGAATGACTTTTTAATAACAAATAACCGGAATTTTCTGTTTCTCGTTTTATTTTACGTTTAAGATCAATAAAAAGATGATAAGCTACCGTAAAAAGAAAAGATTTAACTTTCTGCGGCGGAATATCCTTTCTCTTATTCCATAAACGTTTAAAACTTTCTTGAACAATATCCTCTGCATCTTGTTTATTCTTACAAAGCTTAAAAATAAAAGCAAAAAGACTATCTGCGTATTTATCAACAGCTTTATTGTATTCCCTATAAGTCATCAAGGCATTTTTTATAATACGCTCAAAAATAGAAAATGTTACAGAACATTTCACTAAATAAGGTTTTTTTTTAACTTTGCTTAAATCCAAAAAAATAAATACTATGGGACAAATAAATCTGGATTGGAAAAACTTACCATTCGGATACGTCAAAACTGATTATAATATCAGATGCTACTACAGAAATGGCAAATGGGGAGAATTAGAAATAAGCTCCTCAGAATATATTCCTATCCACATCGCAGCAACAACTCTGCATTATGGACAAGAAGCATTTGAAGGACTAAAAGCATATCGTGGTAAAGACGGAAAAATAAGATTATTTCGTTGGCAAGAAAATGCCAAACGTTTTCAAAACTCTGCAAAAGCATTGTTAATGCCAGAAGTACCTGAGGAACTCTTTAAAGAAGCAATATTCAAAGCTGTAAAACTAAATGAACGTTATATACCACCTTATGGCACAGGAGCGTCGTTATACATACGTCCACTACTTATAGGAATAGGAGCAGAAGTAGGTGTAAAACCTGCAAAAGAATACTTATTCTTAGTTTTTGTAACGCCAGTAGGTCCTTATTTCAAAGAAGGATTTAAACCCGTAGATTTCCTATTAGTATATTCTTTTGACAGAGCAGCTCCATTAGGTACAGGAAACGTAAAAGTCGGCGGTAATTATGCAGCAGGATTGAGAGCTACTGAGCTGGCTCATCAACAAGGATTTGCAAATGCTTTATTCTTAGATGCTAAGGAAAAAAAATACATCGACGAAGCCGGTCCTGCAAACTTCTTCGGAATAAAAAACAATACATACATTACTCCCGATTCACACTCCATTTTGCCATCTATTACAAATAAAAGCCTTATGCAATTAGCAGAACATTTAGGAATGAAAGTAGAAAAACGAAAAATACCACTCGAGGAATTAGAAACCTTTGAGGAAGTAGGCGCCTGCGGAACTGCTGCTGTAATAACTCCTATAAAACGCATTGTTGACGAAAAAACCGGCAAAGAATATCATTACTGTCCTGATGGGAAACCTGGACCTATCTCAACAAAATTATATAATCATTTAGTTGCAATACAATGGGGAGATGAACCGGATCCTTTCAACTGGATTACTATACTCGAATAAAAATTCATTTTTTTACATTATACTGCATAGGCTCTGTAAAAATCCCCCTCTGGTTGTATTCAGAGGGGGTTAGAAAAAAATAAATATCCCTACGTTATAGCGACGCTAACCTTTTATTTTTCACTTTTTGTATACCTCTGTTTTATAAAAACTAATATTTACCGATTGATTGTAAATAATTTTGAAGCAAAAGTGCCGCAGCCATCTTGTCTATATTTTCTTTTTTCCGACGATATTTCTTTTTTGTTCCACCTCTAATCATTTCCTGCACCGCATTTTTAGAAGTATAAGCTTCATCAAAAAAAACTACATTTATATCTGAACAAATTCCTTTGATTCTTTGAGCCATTATTTTTATTTCATTAAAAATCTCGCCAACCGTTCCATCACTTCTTATCGGCTTACCCATAACAATAAGCTCTACTTGTTCTTTATGACAATATTCAGATAAAAAATCCAATAATTTATCAGTAGGAACAGTTGTAAGTCCATAAGCAATAATTTGTAAATTATCCGTAATAGCTATACCTGTTCTTTTTTTACCATAATCAATAGCCAATATTCTTGGCATAATTTTTCTTGTAAAAATAAAAAACTTATTCAAATGGAAAAATGGGTGAAACGTCGTCTATTGAGCTTTAAATATGCTTTTAAAGGCGTTTTTTATGTAATACGAACACAAACCAATATGCGTATTCATTTAATTTTAACGCTTGTTGCCTTATTTCTGGGTTGGTTTCTAAAAATCAATAAAATAGAATGGCTATTTATAACTTTGGCCATATTTGCAGTCTTAGTTAGCGAAATGATAAATACTGCTATTGAAGAAATAATGGATTTGCTATATCCTAAATTTAATACAAAAGTTGGCATTATTAAAGATATTGCAGCAGGTGTAGTTTTATTATTTGCAGTTTTTGCAATTATAATTGGAGCAATAATTTTCTTACCTAAAATTATAAATTTATTATAAGGCTAATAAAGCTCATAATATAAATCATCGACAAAAGTTAATTTGTATAACTAATTGATTTTAAATAGATTAGATAAACCAACAAAAATATAATGTAAAAACAACTAAGCATTAAAAAAGTTTCTAAATCTAAAAGTCCTGAAATTATTATCACAAAAATTATTTTTTTGCCTATTTTTGTAATAAATGATAAAACTATTCACTATGCTCATAGAAGTAATGAAATCTAAAATACATAGAGTAAAAATAACAAAAGCTAATCTAAACTATATAGGAAGCATTACAATAGATGAAGCTTTAATGGAAGCAGCCAATATAATTGAAGGAGAAAAAGTCCAAGTGGTAAATCTAAATAATGGAGAAAGATTAGAAACATATGTTATAAAAGGGGAAAAAAATAGCGGAGAAATAGCTATGAACGGGCCAGCAGCCCGTAAAGCTCAGGTAGGAGATATCGTAATAATCATATCCTACGCTTGTATGACGCCAGAAGAAGCAAAGCAATTTAAACCTACAATAATATTTCCTGATACAGAAACAAATAAGATACATTAAAAACCTAAAAATCAATATTATGCAAACAATCAGCGAATATTTAAGTTCAAACAAAGAACGTTTTCTAAATGAACTATTTGATTTAATACGCATCCCTTCAATAAGTGCTTCTGAGGAGCACAAAAAAGATATGTATAAAGTCCAAGAATTCTGGAAAGAAATACTTATAAAAGCAGGAGCAGATAAAGCTCAAATATACGAAATTCCAGGACACCATCCACTCTGTTATGCAGAAAAAATAATTGACCCTAAACTGCCAACAATTCTCGTATATGGACATGCAGATGTAATGCCTGTGGATCCAATAGAACTATGGGAAAGCGATCCATTCGAACCTATAATAAAAGACGGTAAAATATATGCCAGAGGTGCCGATGACGACAAAGGACAATCTTTTATTCAAGCAAAAGCATTTGAAACACTCGTCAAAACAGGAAATTTACCTTGTAATGTAAAATTTATAATTGAAGGAGAAGAAGAAATTGGCTCAGCAGGACTTATGAAATTTATGGAACAAAACAAAGAAATGTTAAAAGCAGATATCATTCTGGTCTCAGATACATCAATGCTTGCAAAAGATATCCCTTCAATTACAGTAGGATTACGAGGACTATCTTATGTAGAAGTTGAACTTACTGGTCCAAATAGAGATTTACACAGCGGAATATTCGGAGGTGCTGTGGATAACCCTGCCAATGTCTTGGCAGAAATGATTGCTAAACTTAAAGACGCTAAAAAACGAATAACAATCCCAGGGTTCTATGAGGATGTTATAGAAGTCTCAGCAGAAGAAAGAAAAGCCCTAAATAGTGCACCATTCAACGAAGAAGAATATAAAAAATCTATCGGGGTAAAAGCACTTGCAGGAGAAGAAGGTTATACGGTAATCGAAAGAACCGGAATTAGACCTACCTTAGATGTAAATGGTATCTGGTCAGGATATACCGGAGAAGGAGCAAAAACAATCATACCCTCAAAAGCCTATGCAAAAATATCTATGCGTCTTGTACCAAACCAAAATAGTGAAAAAATTGCAAAACTATTTAGCGATTATTTTAAATCAATTGCTCCTCCAACAGTAGATGTCAAAATAAAAATATTACATGGCGGAGAGCCGTATATATCCCCAATAGATATGCCTGCATACAAAGCCGCTGAAAAAGCTTATGAAAAAGTATTCGGGAAAAAACCTATACCAGTAAGAAGTGGCGGAAGCATTCCTATTATCCCTGCATTTGAAAAGTATTTAGGTATAAAATCTATTCTTATGGGCTTCGGACTTGAAGAAGATGCAATACACTCTCCAAACGAAAACTTTCCACTGGAATTGTTTTATAAAGGTATCGAGACTATTATAGAATTTTATTTAAACTTTGTTAAAGAAATCAGCTAATAATCAGTTAAATAATTTAAGGGCTGCTAATAATTACTCCAAAAATCAAAAGCAGCCCTATTTTTTATTAGAATAAAATGAAAATCTCAATAATAACAGCTACCTACAATAACGAAACAACGATATCGGAATCTTTGTTATCACTTTACAGTCAAACTTATCCGAAGGTAGAACATATAATAATAGACGGTCTCTCTGAGGATAAAACTTTAAATGTAATAAAAAATACGCCTACAAAATATCAACGAATTATAATTAGTGAAAAAGATAACGGAATATACGATGCCCTTAATAAAGGTATTAAAATTGCCACAGGCGAAATAATTGGTATTTTACACGCAGACGACATGCTTGCTAATAATGATATCCTTGAAAAAATTGCAAGTATATTTAAAAAAGAAAACATTGACGCATTATACGGAGACCTTGTTTACATTGCAGAAAAAAATCCACAAAAAATAATTAGACATTGGAAATCACAGCAATTTCATTATAAACTTTTAAAAAAAGGATGGATGCCCCCGCACCCCACTTTATTTCTACGAAAATATATCTATGAAAAATTTGGACTATTTGATACTTCTTTTCAAATATCTGCCGATTATGAATTTATTTTAAGAATTTTTACCGCTAATATTAAAGCATTTTATATTCCTCGTGTTATTATAAAAATGAGAATAGGTGGCACCAGTAATAAAAGTTTAAATAACATCTATATAAAAATGAGAGAGGATTTAAAAGCCATAAAAAAACATCAAATAGGCAATATCAATGTTCTATTGAAAAAAAATTTATCTAAAATTCCCCAATTCTTTAAAAGTAAAAAGTTAATTAGCTTTTAATGTGCCTCTGCCCAATTTTTGCCTTCTGAAATATCAACAGTTAAAGGAATAGATAATTTAACCACATTTTCCATAATTTCTTTAACAATTTTTTTAACAATGTCTTTTTCCGAAGGTATAACATCAAAAAGTAATTCATCATGAACTTGTAATATCATTTTACTTTTTAATCCCAAAGTTTTAAAACGTTTATCTATTTCTACCATAGCTTTCTTAATTATATCTGCCGCTGAACCCTGTATAGGAGTATTAACAGCATTACGTTCTGCGTTCCCCCGAACATTCTGATTTTGAGAATTTATCTCTGGTAATTTTCTTATACGTCCCATTAAAGTAGTCACATATTCTTTTTCTCGTGCCTCTTTAATTTTTTTATCAATGAACTCCTTAACCTTAGGATAAGTTTTAAAATAACTATCCAATAAAGCCTTAGCTTCTTTCAAAGAGATATTTAAATTACGAGAAAGTCCATAAGCAGTAGAACCATATATCATTGCAAAATTAGCAGTTTTTGCTTTATATCTCATTTCATCTGTGACTTCTGTAATGTTCACATCAAATAATTTTGCCGCTGTTTCTTTATGAATATCTTTTCCATTCTTAAAGGCTTCTATCATAGTTGGATCCTGACTAAAATGTGCCATCAATCTCAATTCTATTTGAGAATAATCTGCATCAATAAAAACATTACCTTCTTCTGGAACAAACGCCTGACGTATTTTTTTTCCTTCTGGTGTTCTAATAGGAATATTTTGCAAATTAGGATTATTTGAAGAAAGACGGCCAGTAGTAGTTATAGTTTGATTAAAAGAAGTATGAATTTTACCGGTTTTCGGATTGATCATTTTAGGCAAAGCGTCAATATACGTAGTTATCAATTTTTTAAGGGATCTATATTGAAGTATTTTGTCAATTATCGGATGTTTATCTTTAAGCTTAATAAGTTCTTCTTCTGATGTGGAATACTGTTTTGTACGTGTTAATTTTGGTTTATCTGTAATTTTCAAATGTTCAAAAAGGACATGTCCTAATTGTTTAGGAGAAGAAATATTAAATTCCATTCCCGCCATTTTATATATCTGCTTTTGCGTATCAATTATACGATTAACTAAAACTTTTCTATATTCAGAAAGGAATTGTGTATCCAATCTAACTCCTGTGGTTTCCATTTCTGCCAAAACCTGAACAAGAGGCATTTCTATATTCATAAACAATTGATAAAGTTGCATTATCTTCAATTCAACTTCAAATATTGGTTTTAACTGTAAAGCAATATCTGCATCTTCGCAAGCATAGGTAAGTATTTGTTCAGGTTTGAGCATTCGCATGCTTTTCTGGTCTTTACCTTTCTTTCCTATTAACTCGTCAATATGTATGGTTTTATACTGCAAATAAGTTTCAGCTAAATAATCTAAATTATGAGGCAATTGAGGATCCAATAAATAATGAGCAATCATTGTATCGAAAAGGTTAGATTTTATCTGAATGCCATAATGTTTCAACACTGTAATATCATATTTTAAATTTTGCCCTATAATAGTTAGTTGTTGATTTTGAAAAATCGGTAAAAGGAGTTCTAATATACCAATTGCTTCATCACGTTTTTCTGGGATAGGAATATAAAAAGCCTTATTAGGCTTATATGCAAATGATATTCCTACTAATTCTGCAATATGTGGATTTATTGCTGAAGTTTCAGTATCAAAAGATATTTCATTATATTTCAATAAAATATCTACTGCCTCTCTAATTTGCTTTTCTGTTTTTAATAGACGATAATCCAATTTAAAATCTCTAAAAGTTTTAAAAGAGCTTTCTTTATTCTCAATAGCGTTATTATCAAATAAAGTAGCTTGCGTATGAGAATTTAAAATTCTCTGAGCAGTAGTCTTAAATTCCAGTTCTGCAAAGACCTCTTGCAGAAGATTTTTATTCAAATTAGTGAATTTAAGTTTTTCAAAATCAATCTGTAAATCTAGATCAGTTTTTATTGTGACTAACTTTTTAGACAAAAATGCCTGTTCTTTATTTTTTTCTAATTTTTCCTTTAATTTTCCCTTTATCTTATCAAGGTTTTCATACAGATTTTCAATAGAATGAAATTCTCTTATAAGCCTTAAAGCTGTTTTTTCTCCTATGCCTGGCACACCCGGGACATTATCGGCAGTATCGCCTGCCAACGCTAATACATCTATATACTGCAAAGGGGAGTTTAACTGATACTGTTCTCTAAACACATGTATATCAATTACTTGTACATCACTTTTTTTACTACGAGGTTTATATAAACGAATATTTTCATCAATTAACTGTAAATAATCCTTATCCGAAGACATTAAATAAACATCAAAACCTTGTTTAGAAGCCTTCTTAGCAATAGTTCCAATTACATCATCAGCTTCGTAGCCTTCTTTTTCAAAAATCGGAATATTAAAACCCTCCAAAATTTTTCTAATATATGGTTCAGCTTTGAGAATATCCTCAGGTGTTTTCTGTCGGTTTGCTTTATATTCTGCATATATTTTATTACGAAAAGTCGGCTTATGCATATCAAAGGCAACAGCAATATAGTCAGGTTTTTCTTTTTTTAATATCTCGTCTAAGGTATTAGTAAAGCCAAAAATTGCAGAGGTATTAAGTCCCTTTGAATTATATCTGGGATTATTTATAAAAGCATAGTATGATCTGAAAATTAAACCAAAAGCATCAAGCAAAAAAAGTTTTTTACCCATAATTCAAAATTAATTAGTTTCTGTCCATTCTGCATAAGAAGTAGGCGTCTCATAAAGTCTAAGTTTCACAAGTCTAATATTTTCAGGTAAATTACGCTTTAATATATCAACAAATTCCATTAGCAAATTCTCGCAAGTAGGCTGATAATCTTTATATTGCACCAATTCTATATTATAATTACTAAAATTTAGATCTTTATGAGGTGATTTGCCATTTAAAACGAGGTAATGGTCATGTGTATCAATAATATTTTCTTTAACAATACGCTTTAATTCCCCAAAATCCATAACCATCCCTAATTTAGGACTATTTTTGTCAGTGATAATCTCTCCTTGAACAGTGACTATAAGTTTATAAGTATGCCCATGAATATTTTTACATTTTCCATCATAATTCCATAAAGCATGAGCCATTTCAAAAGTAAATTCTTTTGTTATGGTAATCATAATAAAGTTTTTATTCAAAGATAAGAAAAAAGAGATTCATAAGAAAGTTTTTTACAAATAGAAATTAAAAACAACAATAGATTATAAAACATTATAAATAACAAGCAATTTAATTCCAATTCCAACAATAAGTCCTGCCAAAAAACCCAAAATAGCTTTTTTTAATTCTGTTTTATCTCTGGTAGCAATATAGACCCAAATAGCGGTTAAAAAACCTACTCCTGCTAAGTAAAGTGTATAAGCAAAAACTGCTGATATTATAAAAGAAAAACAAAAAGTAGGAAAATTCCCAGGATAATTAAAATTCATATCAACAAAATGATAATGAACCGTTTCTATGCCATAAAATGGAAACGGAACAAAAAGCAAAATAAATAAAATAAAAAATAGGACAAGCTTAAATTTCATTGCCTTGAATTTAATTTTATTAAACTTATAACATCATTGTAAAATATAGCATAATTTTTTAAAGTTCGCTTTGTCGGCTCAAAATCAATACGTTTACCATTAATAATAACTTCAACTTTATAATACTTACCATCAAAATACTCTAAAATGCTTTTATAAGATAACCTACAACTATAACGTATTTCATATCTTTTATGGGCTTTTCTTATAAAAAGACGCTTACATTGCCTTAATTGATAGCTACGGCCATCAGAAAATAAAATGATGCTGTCAATATTTGATATAGGATTAAAACTAAAAAGTGAATAATTAACAATAGCCAAAGATTGTGGCTTTAATGTATCTCTGAACGTAAAATCAATAGTTAAAAACTCCTTCAAATTCTTATTTTTAAACTTTTGAGGCTTAAAAAAATACTGATTAACAGAAACATCAACATAAAAAATTATGTAAGGTTTTCTATTTCCTTTGGAAGCAGTCCGCCTATATGGGAAACAAGATGAAAAAAATATTAAAACAGCAAATAAAACTATTTTAATTTTTGTTTTATCCATAATCTGTTATTGAAAATTTTACGAATGTATAAACTATCAGTAGAATAAATATTTATAACAGCAGGATAAAAAGTTTTTCTTGTACGAAATAAAATCTTATATACAAATAAAGTGTCCTTTTTTTCAAAAAAACGATAGTACCATACAGAATGAAGTTTCAATGAATCATATACAAAATAAGGCTCATTTTTTAAATAATAATTTTTAACACCCTGCAAATCATCATAAACAGCTAAACCAATAAAAACCTTATAATCAGGAGCTTGTATATATCTATTCAAAGGTACCTGATGAATAGTATCTCTATCGAAAAAACTTTGATAAAAACCTAACGGAGCACTATCTAAGGGTATGTTTTTCTCCTCGGAAGAAAGTTTATAAATAGCTTTTAAACCAAAAATAACCTTATGCTGAGCCTCAATATTAGAAAACAATAAAAAAAAGCTGACAAAAAAAACAAAATGTTTCATTAACTGTTCATATTTTTTCTACGACGTATTTCATCACGGATAAGGGAAGCATATTCATAGTTTTCTTCCTCTATAGCTTTCTGCAACATTTCTTCTAATTCATTTAAAGGTATATCCTCCAAACTTTTTTCCTTTTTATGTTCTTTCTCTATTACAGTTATTTCAATTGCCGCCTGTTTCATAACTTCCTCATAAGCATATATTGGTGCATTAGTCTTTAAAGCTATTGCAATAGCATCGGAAGCCCTGGAATCAACTTTTATTATGGCACCTCCTTTCTCTAAAACTAATTCAGCATAAAATATAGAATTTTCAATTTTAGTAATTACAGCCTCCTTAACAACAATATCAAATGCGTCTAAAATACTTACCATTAAATCGTGAGTGAGAGGTCTATCCATCTGTATTCCTTCTATTGTCCACGAAATAACCCTGCCCTCAAAACCTCCAATAAGAATAGGCAAACGGCGCGTTCCGTATTTTTCTTTCAAAATAAGATGAAAATATAACTGATACGGAAAAAGATTTACTATTTCAAGCTCAATCTTTTTCATTTGCAAATGTCTATATTTGCAACAAAAGTAATAAAAAAAAGAATTTTTTTCTATATTTTTTTACTTTTGACAAAAAACAATAAATGCGTAAAACTACAGACTTCTTAGTAATAGGCTCAGGAATAGCAGGGATGCTTTATGCATTAAAAGTAGCCGACTATGGAAAAGTTTTATTAGTCACTAAAAAAGAATTGGGAGAATCTAATTCTAAATATGCCCAAGGAGGAATCGCAGCTGTTATGTATGAACCTGACAGTTTCGAAAAACATATAAAAGATACACTAATTGCCGGAGATGGACTATGCGACGAAAATGTGGTCAGAATGGTAGTTACAGAAGCTCCTGAACGAATTCAAGAACTAATAGAACTCGGCATAAATTTCGACAAAACAGACAACGGACGTTTTGAGCTCGGACGAGAAGGAGGACACTCTTATAATAGAATACTACACCATAAAGATATAACCGGTGAAGAAATAATAAAAAAACTAAAAGCAAAAGTCAGAAACCATAGCAATATTGAAATTTGGGAAAACGCCTTTGCAATAGATTTGATAACACAGCACCATCTGGGTTATACCGTTCATAGATATATGAAAGGCATTGAATGCTATGGAGCATATATATTAGATACAACGACAGAAACAGTACATACAGTTTTAGCCAAAAAAACAATAGTTGCCACAGGTGGTATAGGTAATATATATTCAATAACAACCAACCCAACAATAGCTACTGGTGACGGTATAGCAATGGCATATAGAGCTAAAGCTATAATCGAAAATATGGAATTTATACAATTCCACCCTACAGCCCTATATGACCCCAAACATCGTCCATCATTTCTAATAAGTGAAGCTGTACGAGGTTTTGGAGCTATATTACGTAATCAAGACGGAGAAGCATTTATGCATAAATATGACCATAGAAAAGAACTCGCTCCACGAGATATAGTCGCTCGCGCAATAGATACTGAACTTAAACAACGAGGCGAAGACTATGTTTTACTTGATACCACACATCTAAATGCAGATGATGTGATAAAACATTTTCCAAACATTTACAAACATTGCCTTTCTATAGGAATAGATATAACAAAAGAACCTATACCCGTAGTACCAGCTGCCCATTACCTATGCGGCGGAATAAAAACAGATATAAATGGCCGAACTACTATAAAAAATTTATATGCTATCGGTGAAGTAGCTAATACAGGACTACATGGCGCAAATAGATTAGCCTCTAACTCTTTATTAGAAGCAACAGTATTCGCTCATAGAGCTGCTATGGAC
>CAZWVR010000017.1:0-2195 GCA_964637235.1 uncultured Bacteroidales bacterium
CCTTCGTTTTTTAATATTTTTTCATAGCTTTTAGTATGTAAGTCTGTAAAGCCTGCACTGAATTCAATTTCTTGACCATCTATAGTAATTGATCTATAAGTTCTCTGTCCTTGTTTTTTTATTTGTTCTGGAATATCCTCATAATCAATACTCAGGAACCATCTTACACGTGCTCTATCCAGATGCATAAAACCTGCTGCTTTATTTTTTTGATATAGATGGACTATATTAAGATGTATTTTTCCGAATATCCATACTAACATATCAAAGAAATGTACTCCTATATTTGTTGCTATACCGCCTGATTTTTCTTCATCTCCTTTCCAGCTAATATAATACCACCTTCCGCGAGAGGTTATATAGGTTAAATCTATGTCGTAGATTTTATTTTTGTCTTTCTCTTTATCAATTTGCTCTTTAAGTTGGATAATATTTTGATGTAGGCGTAATTGAAGTATTGTATTTATTTTTCTGCCGGTTTCTTTTTCAATTTCCGCCAAAGCATCAATGTTCCATGGATTTAGTACTAAGGGTTTTTCGCATATAGCGTCGGCATTATGTCTCAAAGCGAAACGTATATGCGAATCATGTAAATAGTTTGGTGTACAAATGCTTACGTAGTCAATTTTATGGCCTTTTCTTCGTAATTTATCAATATGTCTGTCAAATCGTTCAAATTCAGTAAAAAAGTCTGCTTGCGGAAAGTAAGAATCAATAATTCCTACACTATCACATTTATCTAAGGCTGCTAAAAGGTTATTTCCGGTATCTTTGATAGCTCTCATATGTCTGGGAGCAATATAGCCAGCAGCACCTATTAAAGCAAAATTTTTCATTTTTAAGTTTTTGGATTACGGCGTTCAAAATTAAAATTTTATTTTTTATTTTTGTAAAAAAGCAATACAAAAGTATGATTTTTGTGAAAACAATTTTGAAGTATATGCAATTTAGAACTAAATTAAGTAAGGCGAGAAAATTGATTTGCTAATGAAAAAAATTCTATTGCTAAGCAAAATTTAATATAGTGCAGGTAGTTTTAAATAATTTGTTATGGACGTTTATCAGAAACACAATAATACGTTAAGTATTTTTAATTTAATGTTTGAACATAAGATAGTTGCCTCTTATGTAGGACCCTTTGATAGTAAAGTACTAACGCTTTTAGCAGAGAATTTAGAGAGTTCATTATGGG
Source organism: uncultured Bacteroidales bacterium (assembly GCA_964637235.1). Lineage (GTDB taxonomy): Bacteria > Bacteroidota > Bacteroidia > Bacteroidales > S143-33 > CAZWVR01. Next base: position 1,193 of record CAZWVR010000017.1, read on the forward strand.
AAAACTATACAATGGGACGTAAATTTTTTAAAATATTTATTGAAATAGCCCAAAATATAGCTCATTATTCCATAGAAAAAGAAAGAGTTGCAGACAGTTTATTCGGCTCGGGAAGTTTTATGTTAATAGAAGGCAAAAAGTTTTTTAAATTTTTTGCAGGTAATGCCGTAGATAAAGAAAGTAAGGAGAAGATAGAGCTTAGATGTGAAATAATAAATTCTTTGAATAGAGAGCAATTACGGGAGTTGAAACGAAAACTGCGTCGTCTCCCTCATAGTGCTTCTGGTGGAAATATTGGATTGGTACAGACTGCATTGCTCTCTAAACATCCTTTGGAATATGAATTCTATCCCTTAGGGAACGATAAATATTTTTATATTTTAGGTGTAATAATTGATAAATAAACATTATGAAACGCTTTTTGCTAATTATATTTTTATTCTATTTTATTGATTTACAAGCACAAAATAATATTTATTCATATACCCTTCCTTTATACAGAAATTTTTTACCCGTTGAATATCATAATGATGGTCAGATTTGGACTATTATTAGTGATACAGTAGGAGTGATGTATTTTGGAACTTCCTCTGGCTTATTAGTATATGATGGAGTTCATTGGCATTCTATAATGTTAGATGTTATAAGAAGTTTATGTAAAGATGATAACGGAGTAATCTATTATGCAGCAAAAAATGATTTTGGCAGATTGAAAAAAGCTCCTAATGGTTTGAAAATTATTTCGTTTTATAAACACATGCCAGATAAATATAAACCACTGGGAAATATCTGGAAAATATTAAATAAAGGACATTATTTATATTTTTACACATATACAGGAATGTTTGTATATGATATCCATAAAAAGAAAGTCTTTTTTTTGAAGCAACGAGTTTATAATATAGTAAATACTGCAAACCAAGTATATTTTTTAACATATAAAGGTGTATTTTATTTTGATACATTAAAGAATCAGCTTTTTTATAAATATCAACAAATTTAT
>CAZWVR010000017.1:2205-35425 GCA_964637235.1 uncultured Bacteroidales bacterium
AAAATAAATAGTGTTTTGGATACTTTGCCATTGTTTATCTCGCGATACAGAAATGATACAAATTTATTTTTAACTGCAAATAAACACGAAATTTGGTTATGGGATTTGAAAAATTCTCCACATAAAATTGGAGCTATTGATGTTCATAATATATATAGCATTATTCAGGATTCAATATTTTTGATAATATCTACATACGGTAATGGGGTTTTTATATATAAAGTAAGTCCTAAAAAAGTAAAGAAACTCTTTCATTTCACGACAAAAGAGGGCTTAGTTTCTAATATTGTTATGAGTTCATATATAGATAAAAACCGAAATTTATGGTTGGGAACTAATAGAGGGATAACATTGTTTTATTTAAATGTACCTTTTGGTATTGTAGATAGTAGGCTTATCAATAAAAAAATTATTTTATATTCCCTTAAACGCATAGATACCTTGCTTTTTATAGGTTCTGACTCTCTGTATAGTTATAGTTTTAAGTTTAAAAAATTGCATTCGTATAAGTTTTCATCATTAAGTCAGTTTTGGGATGCTGTAAATATAAACAATAGAATATATACTGCAAGGAATGCAGCGTTATCATATATTTTGGGAGATAGTATTAAAAATACAAATTTTAGAGGTGAAAACCTCTGGTTTATTGTGAATTATCCGAATACGGATTATTATTTCTTAGGCACTTCTCTATGGCTTTATCTTGTTAAAATTCAGAATACAACTGTAAATATAATAAAACGATTTGATCAAATAAATGGTGATAATCGTGATTGGACTATTGATAAAGATAAGACTTTTTGGATACTTTCCAAAGGATTAGGAGTATTTGCTATAAAATATGATACCTTAAAAAATCAGTTTTATATAGCTAAGTCTTATAAAAGTAAATTTTTTAGGGATAATTTGCCCAGTAGAATATTTTACTCAGATAAATTAAATAGTCTATTTTTGGTAATAAAAGGTAAAATTTATCGCTTAGATGCTAAAAACGACTTATTGATACGGGATAAACGTTTTCTAAGATTTTTTGCTGATATTCCTGTGGAGTATCTGGGTACAGACAGTTTAGGTGGTATTTGGATTGTTGAGAGGGCTGAAAATAATGAAGTTGTAAATCTTTTAAAACCAAATAATGACGGTTCTTTGACAAAGTATATTATTTATCATGGTTATAGCGATGTTTTTTATCCGATAGCTTCTAATGTAGTTGCTTTAAAAGTTTGGGGAGGTATTTTATTCGTATCGTTAAATGAGCTTAATTATATAAATAGTTTTAAATTTAATCCGATACTTACCAAAGTAGAACTTCCAGCATTTGATAGCATAATTGCGGTCTACACAAATGCGGTTAAATCTGTACCGCAGATAAGACATAAGGGTAATTCTTTAATATTTTACTTTTCGTCAAATTCTTATTTTTATAGCCAATATAATGAGTATTCTTATAAACTTGAAAATTTTGATAAAAAATGGTCAGAATGGACAAAATCTGACTACAAAGAATATACGAATTTACCTCCCGGTCATTATGTATTTAAACTTAAAACACGTAATTATTTTGGTAAAGAAAGTCCTGTTGTCAGTTATCCATTTGATATACTTCCACCTTGGTATATGACATATTGGGCTTTTGGGGTTTATATAGTTCTGTTTGTACTGTTTTTATATGCACTGAATAAATTTTTTACCTATAATCTTAAACGGCGAAATGAAAAATTAGAACAATTAATAAAAGAGCGAACTCGTGAAATTGAAGAGAAAAATAAAATGCTGGAACAACAGAAAGAGGAGATAGAGCTCAAAAACCTTGAACTTCAACGTCAAAAGCATGAGATAGAACTTAAAAATGCTGAATTAGAACAACAAAAAGAGGAAATACTAACCCAAGCAGAAGAACTGGAAGCTGTAAATAGAGAATTGCAGAAACTCTCTATAATAGCGCAAGAGACAGATAATGCCGTGATATTAACCGATAAAGACGGGAATTTTATATGGGTAAATCCCGCCTTTACTAAAATGTTTGGATATACTTTTGATGAACTTGTACATGAAATAAGTCCTAATATAATTTCCGGAAAAACAGATCCAGAAGTTCGTAAACAAATAGAGAAATGTCTTAATGAAAAAGTTACTGTTGAATACGATATGAAAGCTAGAAACAAGTATAACAAAGAAATATGGGTACATGTAACTTTGACACCTATTCTTGATGACGAAGGTAATATCACTGCATTAATTGCTGTTGATTCTGATATAACAGAACTAAAAAAAGCCCAGGAACAAATAAAACAACAAAATGAAAATATAAAATCCAGCATTAGATATGCTTTGACTATACAAAAAAGTATTCTGCCAGAGGAAAAAGTATTAAACGATATTTTTGAAACTTTTATAATCTTTCGCCCTAAGGATATAGTTAGTGGAGATTTTTACTGGCTTTCTAATATTTACGATTTAGATAAAATGCCAGTAAAGAAATTCAGTGTTGGTACATACTTTTTCTTTGCTGTTGCTGATTGTACTGGACATGGTGTACCTGGTGCTTTTATGTCTCTTATAGGAAGTAGATTACTTAGTGAAATAGTTCATGAACATAAAAATCATAAGCCAAGCTCTGTTCTATACGAAATGGATGAGAAACTTAAAGAAATTCTTAACCGAGATACTAACAAAAATCCTGATGGAATAGTCATTAGCCTCTGCCGTTTTGATAAAATAGAGGAATCTATTACACCAAGAATAAATGTCACATTCGCAGGTGCTAAAAGTAGCCTGATATATTATAAACATAAAGAAGATAAATTTTATAAAATACGTTCATCTGCTCGTCAAATAGGATTTGTGATTAATGAAAATCTTGAATTTTTTGATCAAAAATTTATGCTTGAAAAGAATGATATGATTTTCATGTATTCAGATGGTTTAAAAGATTTAAATAGCCCTGAGCGAAAAAGTTTTGGTACACACAGAATTATAAATATTATAAATGAACATAAAAATCTGCCTATGTCCGAAATCAAAGCACATATAAATGAAGCTATAAATGAATGGCTTAAAAATGATGAGCAACGAGATGATATTACTTTCATTGGTTTCAGAATAAAATAACACTATATGGATAAAAAACTTTTAATTTTGTTTTTATCAGTGCTATTTATTGCCGGTTGTAGAAGAGGAAAAATAACTATCAATGATTATGGTTTTTTTGTTGATAATTGCACCGCTCCTTATAAAGTAGAATTCTATGTTGACGTTGACTATATAGGAACAAAAATATCTTACTATTGGGATTTCGGGGATGGAGAACATTCCGAGGAACAAAATCCTATCCATTATTATAAGCACAAGGGGATCTATTACGTAAAGTTGTTAATTGAAAACTATAAGGCTACCGAAGAAATTGAAATGGGAGTAAATGTCAGTCGGGATACTATGAAGCCGATAGCTTCTTTTGAGTATGATAGTCAATATGATAATTTTTATGCACCAGCTTCTATAAATTTTTACAATAAATCACAATATGCCAGTTCCTTTTTTTGGAACTTTGGAGATGGTTATGGTTCTGATGAAGTTTCTCCCACGCATGAATATACAGACAGTGGTTCTTATGTAGTTACTTTAAAAGCTTCGTGCAAAGGAGATTCCAGCATTACATCCAAGACAATAAATATTTTGCCTCCACCTTCTGAAATAACTCTGCAAACCTTGGAAGTCTATATGCCCGATGAATACCTCGGAGGTACATATAAATTGCATTATTATTTAGATAATTTTGATGAAACACCTTTACAATTGGACTATGTAGTGGCAGATGATTTCCCAATAGGTTGGGAGCTTGACGATAATTTATTTTACTTTGATGGAGAATATGACAATTCTGTTTTGTATTTTGAGATATGGGAAATACACGATATGAGTGCTCCTGTATATAGCTTTGGTATTCATTTAAATGAAATCCAACAAGAACATTATCCCACTGAACTTACTTGGGATGATGGTGATTTTGGCGCTAAATTAACCCTTGAATATCACTAAAAATTATAAACTATGAAAAAATATATCTTTTTAATCTTTACTGTTTGCTTTATAGCGTCTTGCTATAATCAGACTGTAAAATCTCAGGCTGTTAAACTTAAATTATTGAAGCAAACTTCCGCAGTTTATAAAACCCCGGAAAGTGTGATCTATAATCCTAAGAAAAATGAATTATATGTTTCAAATATCAATGGAAATCCGAATAGGTTTGACGCAAATGGATTTATTTCTAAAATGGATAAAGATGGAAATGTTATACAAAGAGAATGGATAACAGGTTTGAATGCTCCGAAAGGTATGGCAATATGGCAAAATTATTTATTTGTCACAGATATTGACAGAATTGTTAAAATAGATATTGATAGTAGTAAAATTGTCGGGAGCTATAAACTCCAGAATGCAAAATTTTTAAATGATATGACAGTAGATGCCTCAGGAAATATATATATATCCGATATGATAGGGAATAAGATTTATAAATTTAAAGACGGTAAAGCTCAAGTGTGGATTGCTTCTGGTCTTAATTCTCCCAATGGGATGGAATGTGATAATAGGTATCTATATATCGGCAATGGAGGATATTTATTACAGGTAAATTTACAAACAAAAGAAACAAAGATGTTATACAATAAAACCGGCGTTATTGATGGTTTGAAAAAAGATAAATACGGAAATTTCTTAGTAAGCGATTGGTTGGGTAATATAAGTTTGCTTGCAAATGGAAAACGAACTATAATAAAAAAAGCTAAACCTAAAATAAATGCAGCTGATTTTGAACTCATAAATGACACTCTTTATGTGCCGACTTTTATTGCTAATTCCGTGGAAATATATAAAGTGGAATATCCTAAATGACACAAAGTCTTAAATAATGACAAAATTACAGTGGTTTAATAATAAAAAATGTCAAAAAGTATTAAAACAGCATTTGGCATTTGAGTTGATATAAATAGGGCGGAAACCAAAGGAAAAAGGAGGGCAAAGCTATGTTAGTAAAAAGAAATAACCCATTATTTCCGGCACTGAGTTTATTTGAAGATATCTTTTCTGATGACTTTGATTTATTCAGCAAAGTCTCAACAGTGCCGGCTGTAAATATCAAAGAAACAAATGATGCTTACGTAATTGAAATGGCTGCACCCGGTTTGAAAAAAAGCGACTTTGACATTGAGTTTGATAATGGAATCTTGACAATTTCAAGTAAAAAAGAAGACGAAAAAGTTGAGGAAAACGTAAACTACACAAAACGTGAATTCTCATATAGTGAGTTTAAACGTTCGTTCACATTGCCGGATACAGCCGAGGTTGATAAAATAGAAGCTAAATACAAAGACGGTATTCTTGAAATTGTTATACCAAAGAAAGAAGAAGCCAAAGTTAAACCTAAGAAGAAAATATCTATTAAGTAAGTTTGAAGTTAGCCAAAAGGGGCTGTCTGAAAAGGCAGTCCCTTTTTTATTTTTTGCTATTAACGACCAATGTTAAAATCCCATCCTTACGTTTTATTAAAACTCTACTTTATCGGTTAATTAAAAATATTATCTTTGCACACAATTTATTACATTTATGAGCGATTTTATAGAGGTATTTGGGGCTTCTGAACACAATTTGAAACATATCAATATAAAGATTCCGAGAGATAAGTTTATAGTCATTACCGGAGTATCTGGTTCGGGGAAGTCGTCATTGGCATACGATACTCTATATAAAGAAGGGCAAAGGCGTTATGTTGAAAGCCTTTCGGCATATGCCAGACAATTTTTAGGAAGGGTAAAAAAGCCCGATGTAGAAAAGATTTTGGGCTTACCTCCGGCAATAGCAATAGAGCAAAAGATAGCTAATACTAATCCACGTTCTACTGTCGGGACTGTTAGCGAAGTATATGATTATTTGCGCATATTATTTGCAAGATTAGGCAGAACTTATTCTCCTCATACGAATAAAGAAGTAAAAAAACATACTGCTTATGATGTTGCTGATTACGTAATGTCTCAGAAACACGGTACTAAGCTTTTTATACTTGCTCCCATAATCGTTGATAAAGAAATAATTGCTCATACCCTTGCAGATTTAATGGCGGAGGGTTTTATAAGGGTTCGTGCTAAAATAAATAATAATACGCAGATTTTTAAGATTAATGAATTACTCCAACGGAATGATCTTAAAAATATTTCACAGTTATGGGTAGTTATAGATAGGTTAAAAGTTCAGGGGCAAGAGCAGCAGCAGCGTATAGTTGAATCTGCAAAAATTGCTTTTGAAAAAGGAGATGGTAAATGTTGTGTTTTAGTCGGTGATCATTTAGAAGTTTTTAGCAATAGGTTTGAAGAAAATGGGGTGGAATTTATAGAGCCTACTCCTGAATTATTTAGTTTTACAAGTCCTTTGGGAGCATGCCCAGTATGCAAAGGTTTTGGTAATACTTTGAGTATATCGGAAGATTTAGTAATTCCGAATAAAAATTTGAGTGTAGCAGAAGGAGCAGTGGCACCATGGCGGGGTGAAAAAATGTCGCGTTTTCAGCGTCAAGTAATTTCAACTGCTGAGATATCGGGTTTTCCGATATTTAAGCCTTATAGAGAGCTTTCAGAACAGGAGAAATATCAGCTTTGGCACGAAAGAAAATATTTCATAGGGATAATGCCTTTTTTTGAATGGGTTGAAAAACGACAAGATCAAATTCAGTATAGGATAATGTTAATGCGTTATAGAGCGCAAACAGTTTGTCCTGCTTGCAGAGGAACACGTTTACGGGAAGAAACGAGATATATAAAAGTGAATGGTAAATCAATCCAAGATTTAGTTTTGATGCCCATAGAAAACTTGAAGCAGTTTTTTGAAAAATTTGAGATAGATCATGAGTATCAAGCTATTGCGCGTCGGATAGTTCCGGAAATCAAACGCCGTTTGGAATATCTTTGTGATGTGGGTTTGGGTTATCTTACATTAAATCGGAGTATGCGTAGTCTTTCGGGAGGTGAAGCTCAGCGTATACGTTTGGCAAGTGCTTTGGGAAGTGCACTTGTTGGTTCTCTATATATTTTAGATGAGCCTACAATAGGACTTCATGCTCGTGATACAAAAAGATTAGCTTCTGTTTTAAGACAACTGCAAAAACAAGGTAATACAATTATTGTAGTTGAGCATGACCCTTTAATTATGAAAGAGGCTGATATGATTATTGATATGGGACCAGGAGCAGGAGCTTATGGCGGTCAGGTTGTTTTTCAAGGGAGTTTTAAGCAAATTTTAAAAAGTAATACTTTAACAGCTGAGTATTTGAGTGGGGAAAAAACAATACCTGTTCCTCTTAATAGACGTAAACCTTCTCAAAAAAAGGGATTTATTATAATAAAAGGTGCCTCAGAACATAATTTAAAAAATATTGATGTAAAAATTCCTTTGGGATTAATTGTTGCAATTACAGGTGTTTCTGGTTCAGGGAAATCTACTTTAATACGAGATGTGCTTTTACCTGCCGTAGAGCATAAACTTGGTATTTTTAAACATACTCTTGGAGCGTTTCAATCTATTGAATTTGATACTAATAAGCTGAAAAATATAGTTTTTGTAGATCAGAACCCAATAGGGAAATCATCGCGTTCAAATGCTTTGACGTATTTAGGTATTTATGACTATATTCGGGAAATATTTGCAAATCAGCCTTTGGCTAAAAATATGGGTTTTACACCTGCATATTTTTCGTTCAATGTGGAAGGAGGAAGGTGTGAAAATTGTCAAGGTGAGGGTGTTATAACCGTTGAAATGCAGTTTATGGCTGATGTTAAAATGGTTTGTGAAGTATGTAAAGGTAAACGTTTTAAAGATGAAGTATTGGAAGTAAAATTCCGTGATAAAAATATTTACGATATTTTGGAAATGACCGTTGATAGTGCTGTGGAATTTTTTAAGAACGCTGAACAACAGGAAGGAAAACATAAAACTTTATGCAGACATATAGTAAATAGTTTGCATTTGTTGCAAAAAGTAGGATTAGGATATATTAAACTTGGTCAACCTTCTTCTACATATAGCGGTGGAGAATTGCAGCGTCTTAAATTAGCTTCATTTCTTTCTTCATCTAATAAAGACGATAAAACATTATTCATTTTTGATGAGCCAACCGTTGGTTTGCATTATGATGATATAAATAAATTGGTCAATGCATTTAATGAATTGATAGCTCGTGGTAATTCTATAATTTTTATTGAGCATAATATGGAAATGATAAAAATTGCAGACTGGGTAATTGACTTAGGACCGGAAGGAGGCGAAAAAGGTGGACAAATTGTATTTGAAGGCACTCCTGAGCAGCTTATTACTTGTGAGAAGTCTTACACAGCTAAGTTTTTAAAAGAGGCGTTAGAAGTAGGCAATGAAAATATCATAAAGTAATTTCAGTAGTTTTTGCAAAATGAGCTCCTTTTATCTGTGCAGTTTCATATATTTTGTCAGCAATATGTTCAAAACCGGGTACATTACTCATTGCATCTTCTATAATTATTGTTTTTTCTAATAGGTCAGGTTTAAGTTCGTCAATTTGTTTTATAGTATTAGCAACGCAGTGAGATTTTGCTTCGCCTGCAATAAATATTGTATCAAAGTCATCAAGCTTATTTAAGATATCTATTTTAGGTTTTGTTTCGGGGACATCATCAAATACAACCTGGGCTCTAAAAATTCCAAAATGTTCACTAAAACGATATAAACCTTTTATTAAGGGATAGAAGTCTTTTAAGTTAGAATCTGACCATTGTTTCAGGGCTTCATATAGAGGAGGGAAAATAGCATTTCCCTCTGAGCCTATTAAGCAGTGTTCAGGCCATATTACGTGATTATATTCACCTTGTTTTTCTAATTCGCGTAGATATATTTTTACTCTTTCAGGATCTTCTATCGGTAGCCAACGACCTTCAATTACGTCTGTATATTTGATTTGAGTAAATGGTTCAGGTTTGTTGTTGTTTATATCGCGCCAAAAATTGGGGTGTGATATATCATTGTAAAAATGGGTGTCTAAACTAACCAGAATAAAGTCAATATTTTGTTTGTTTACTTTTATCCATTCAGCTAAGCGTTCCATATCTTTTTCTGCACCGGGTACATATAACTCTCCTTTTTGTGGGTCGCAGAAGGAGTTTTGAGGGTCAATAATTACTAATGCATTCATAGTCAATTTTTTTAGAAATTTAGCCCTTGATGTTGAAGTGTAATTTTTACTAAGTTGATATATTTTATAACTACACCAGTGCCGTAAAAAAGCATATATGTTAAGATGCTAAAAATTATTGTATTATTTATGACCGAAATAGTCAAGAGACGAAATTTTGAGACTTGTTCTTTTCTGTATAGAGGAATAGTAATTATCCATTGAACGCCAATAGCTATTAAATAAAATATCAAGAACCATAGGAAATTAGCTGATAATGTATGATAGAAACTTATACATAAACCGAACAAAGCTAAAACACTATATGCATATAAAGCGCCAAGAAACGATTTGCCAAAGCTGACATCTTTTTTTGCTAAAAAGATATATATCAGCAATGCATTAACTATGAATCCTGCAATTAAGAATGGAAACAATATAAAAGTTATTGGCGTTGGAACAGAAGTAATAATGTCTGTATGCATATTTTTTATTTTTCACTTGTAAAAATATAAAAAATGCAGAAAAAACAAAAAACTGTTTATATAACTGACTTTGGTATAATAATTTGTTCTATTGCTGCGATAGCATAATCATCGGTCATTCCGGCTATAAAATCACCTAAGATTCTTTTAGTTGAGGCTTGTGTTTCTTTTTTATAAAAATGTTCCATTTGTTTTAAATAATATCCAAAGTCTTTTACAATTTTTAATTTATGGCTTTGATATTTGTCAAAATTCCATTGAAATTTTTCAAATGTTTCGCCTAAGAAATTAAATAAGGTTTTTAAAATTTTTTCTGCATAGGGAAAAATAAAATCTTTATCGTTTAAATAAATATGCTGATAATTAAAGCGTTTAAGTTGTAGAAGTGTTTGATAAATTTTGTCAGAAAAACCTATTTTATCACTATCTTTTGAAGTTTCAATAATATCATTGACTAATGTGTCTATAATATGGCTATTGTTATCCCCAAGAATTTCGCGGATATTTCGTGGGATATCTTCTCTTTTTATAATTCCGACAGTAATAGCATCTTCAATATCGCGACCGAGATATGCAATTTTATCAGCAAATCTCACAACGCAGCCTTCATAAGAAGAAGGGATAACTCGTCTGTTAGTTATTTTATCTAAGTTGTTGGGCGTGGGATTAGGCTTTAAGTACTGTTCATATCTTTCGCCATTGTGTGTAATTATTCCGTCTTTTACTCCATATGTTAAATTTAAGCCTTGTCCATGATTTGCGAGGTATTCTACCACACGGTAGCTGTGTATTTCGTGGATAAATTCCTCAGGACCTCCCATTAAATTACTTAGAATGATTTCTCCATCATGTCCAAAAGGTGCATGTCCTAAATCATGTCCTAAGCCGATAGCAAAAGCCATTTCTACATCTAAATCCCAGCCATATAAATTTAGACCTTTGCAAATAGTTTTTGCTATTGTTGCTACATGTAAGACGTGTTCTATACGAGTACATATATGGTCATTTTTAGGTGCGTAAAATACTTGCGTTTTATGTTTTAAACGTCTAAAAGCAGTAGAATGTATTATCGCTGTTTGATCCCGGAAAAAAGCGCCTCTTATATCTTCTTGTCGTTCTCTGCTTCTTTTGTAATAATATTCTTTGGGTAAAGGATTTTTTGCTGCCATATTTCTTTTTGGCTAAATATACGATTTTTTTTGCTTTATTGCACTTTTTCACGTAATTATATCTTTTACAGATTTTTAAATGTCTAATGAAGGTTATTAAAAAAAATGAATATTTTATCAAAAAAATAGCTGTTGATAGAGGATATCTTAATAAATTTGAATAAAAAAGTTATGAAGAATTTTTTGATTATTTTGTTTCTGTTATTTACGGGAAATATTTTTGCCCAGCGCAATGTACTTGATTATTACCGACTTCTACCAGATAGCCTTACAGAAGGTTATAAATTGACTTACGAAAATGGTCAATGGACTTCATATTCTGATGCAGATTATGATTTATACCCCGTAGTTGATATTAAACATGGATATATTGAAATTGACGATGAAGGTACAGGTGGTGGAGAGCTAATAATTCAAGTAGCTCTATATCGTAAAAAAGACGGTAAATCTCTTATTGCTGTTTCTAAAAAAATTTTTGATGGTGTCTCTCAAAAGGGGAAAATATATTTTTTGGAGTTATATTCAAATAAGTGGGTTATAGTAAATGATAAAGTTTTACCTCATATTTCAGTTGAAAAATTTTTTAATAATGAATATTCAATACCACCTTCTTATAAACAAAAAACTTCCATAGTTTATGATTTACCTCGATATGGAACAACTATTACCTTGAACCTTAATGTAGAAGCGGTGTTATCTGATTGCGATGATAATGATCAGCAATGCATTGAATTTGAAGAAAATATAAGCACCTATTGTTTAAAATTATATTGGGACAAGGATAGTGGTAAGTTTTATATGGTAGAATAAATTGAAATTCAACAGTTTATTTTAGTAATATCTAATTGTGAGATATCTGTTAGTTCTGTTTGTATAAGTTTTATATTGAAGTCTTTTAGAAGTTTTGGACCTATGCTTTTTTCTGGCAGTTTTTTAGTTATTACACATTTAGTATGTTTATGTTTGAGGAATTCAGCTAATTCAATTGCTTTATGATGTTCTAATGTAAGAGCCGGATTTTTATAAATTTCTTTTTTGATATGACCATTGTCAATTATAAAAATTACGATATTAGTGCATGAGCCAAAGTGTTGACAGATTTTATTTTTTTCGTCTGTCAGTACAGCTATTCTTAATTGAGTATAAGCAGGTTCAAAGTGAATAACAACATCTTCGACGAACTCTACTTCGTCAAGAATATGTTTTTTAAGATGTTCTATAAAAGCGTGAGCTTTATCAAGCTCCTCTATGTCAATAGCAATATCAAGTTCAATAAATTTATAGCTACCGGAGTTTCGTCCTTGTATAGAATTTATTCTGATAACTTCTGGATGATTATTCAGAATTTGCTTTATATGCTCAATTGTTTGATTATCCACCGAAGCATCTAACAATACTTTTATAGCATCTTTTAAAATTTCAAATCCGCTATGAAAAATAAATAATATAATGATTATCACAATAATTTTCACTAACCAGAACCAGTTTAGATATTGGGCTATTATGCCGATAATTACAACTAAGGAAGAATAAAAGTCTGTTAATACATGTTTAGAATCGGCGATTATGCCGGGAGAGTTAATTTTTTCCCCTTGCTGTTGTTCATATTTTGAAAAAATGAATGTTGTTATTAAAGTTATGATAATAACGACTAATGCTAATGGGAGGGACTTCATTGGTTTAATTTCTGAAAATAGAACTTCGCGGCCGATTTCATACCCTGCAAAAAATATAGCAAAAGCACTGAGCAGAGATACGAGATTTTCTACTTTGTATAATCCATATGGGAAAGCTTTATATTTACGATTAGAAAGAATAATTCCTATTAATATACTCAATGATGCTGCTACGTCTGAAAGTGAATGTATTCCATCTGCTAATAATGCTGAGGAGCCTGTTAATATTCCACCACTAAGTTTTATTGTTGAAAGAAAAATATTTATCATTACTGAATAGATGGCTATTTTTCGTTTAATAAGAAATATTTCACGTTTATTTATAGTCATATTGAGGTCTTAGTTTTGTTTGTAAAAATACAAAAAAGGGGAGGATTTTTTACGAATGAATAAGTAAATACAAATAACTAAACAAACTAAAAGTTGGGTTATTTATAGGTAAATGATATGCAAAATTACTTGACTAATAGTTGAATTATTGGTTGCGACTTAATACCAATATATCGCCTTTTTGTAGTAATATTTCTCCATCTTTAAATCTACCTTCGACAATATATACATATACTCCCAGAGGCACCATTTTCCCTTTATAGTATCCATCCCAACCAATTTTTATATTATCACTGCTAAACATTAAATTGCCATTTCTGTCATATATTTTTAGATGATATTCAGCTACTGGTTTTTTAACTACTACTGGATAGAATATATCATTTCGCATATTGTTTTGTGTGTAATATCCACCGGTAGGTCCTGCGGGATTGGGAATAATAGCATTTGGGAATAGTAAATATTGCTCTTTTTTTGAGATTTGTACTATTTTGGTGATGGTATCGCTGCAAAATTTACTTGAAGCGATTAAGGTTATGTAATAAATACCTTCCTTAGTAAAAATATGTGATGGATTTTTATCTTGGGATATTGCTCCATCTCCAAAATCCCATAAAAAAGTATTTGCATTTTGGGATATATTTTTAAATGTAATAGGCTGATTAACAATAGTTTTTACAGGTAGCATAAAGTCTGCTTTTGCCTGAGGGTAAACATTTATGATAATACTATCAGAATGCCAAGGATTGAGTGCTTTTATAATGTGCCTACCAGCACTATCAAGTGTTATTTGGAGATTATTATTGAGTGCTCTTGGTATATTATCTATAAACAGATGTGTAGGATTACCTTCTATTGTAATGTTTACAGTAAGAGGGGCACAGCCTTCGGTTGGTTCTACTTTTAATGAGAATTTTCTTTTATAAGTGTTAGTGTCGTTTTTTTGAGTATTTATATGATTTACTGTGTTATTGTAATTGTCGGTAAGTATTGGGGTAGTATCTGGCAAATGTTCTTGTTGTTTAATTTTATGGTGAAATTGAGATTTGTTATTAGTTATGGGTTTATTGGTGTCTGGAGTTGTGGAATTTACTTTTGAAACGGGAATTTTATTAACGAGAATTTTAATATTATAGGCTTGTTTTATTAGGCTGTGGTTTGAAGCAGCATTATTCTTTATAATGAATAAAGAGGCTACAAAAATAATAAATAGAGCTACTGAGGCAATTCGTACAGAGTTTTTTATTATTTTAATACGTTTGTATTTTTTTTGAATTTTGTTCCAAAGTTCTGGATCAGGTTGAATTTCTATGTTTTTTAGTTTTTTCTTAAATAGATCTTCAATATTATTTATCATTTCTAATTTTTTTTAGTTGTAATAGTTTTTTACGGAGTAATTTTTTTGCTCTGTGATATTGAGATTTTGAAGTATTTTCGTCAATTCCGAGCATTTTTGCAATTTCTTTATGTTTATATCCTTCTATTGCGTACAGGTTAAAAACTGTTCTATATCCCTTAGGTAATGATTGTATTACTTTCATAAGTTCTTCCCAAGTGAAATCTGCTTCGTTATATATATCTTTATAGAACGATATATCGCTTTCGCGGATAGTTTCAAAATCTTGATGATAGCGATATTTAGCAGTTTTATGATAATGAATGATAGCAGTATTTATAACAATTCGTCTTAACCAGCCTTCAAAGGAGCCTTCCATTCTAAATTTTTTAATATTTTCAAATATTTTAATAAATGCTTCTTGCAAAATATCTTCTGCTTCTTGTTTTGAGCCTGCATATCTATACGCAATTGCTAGCAATTTTGGTGCAAATTTGTCAAAAAGTTCTTTTTGTGCTATTCTATCACCTTGTTGGAGTAGTTTTATTAGTTCTATTTCTTTATCTTTATCCATTACTCACTACTTAGACATAGTTTTAAGAAATTTAGTTGCACACATTTTTTTTGTTAATAAAATTTATCAATTTTTAGTAAAAGTTTTGCATTATTTGTAATAGGTAAATCTATATTCATTATAGAAGCTAATGTATATGCTAAATTTGTCATATCAACTTTTTCTGAGATATATTTTGGTTTACTTTTCCATCCATAGAATACCAAGGGGACAGTAGCATTATATTCCCAGCAGGAGTGACAATCAGATAGTGGTATAGTATTATTTTCTTTAATCCAAACATTTGGTTTTAGTATAAACATAATTTCTCCGGATCGTTTTGGGCAGTATGAGTTTAATATTTTTTTAAAGAAATAGTCGTCTGGGATATTTCCGTATGCAAATAAAGAAGGGGTTGCATAATCGATGGCATTTAGTTGAACAAGAAATTGAGCAATCTGAGTTTCTATGATTGAGTAATTTATTTTTTGTTTATCTATTTCCATAGTATTCAGATATATAGAGTTTCCGGATACGTATTCTACCCAGTTTTTCAAGCCATATATAGAGCGCAAATAGCTATTTAGGACGACCATAAGTCTCATTTTATTGAAATAAGATACTTTATAGCCGATATCATTTAGCCATATAGGATAGTCACAGGAGCCTTTTGTTGAAGTTAGTAGTAATAAGAAGCGTCCTGTTCCGATGTTTTTTTCTAGTTGTTGTAGAAGATGTGCTATATCTTTATCCAGTTTTATATAAGCGTCTTCTAATTCTACTGAGCGTATGCCGAATTTTTCTGCGATATAATGTGTAGCTTCAAAGGATATTATAATAACGTCTGTGTATTTATCTTTGCCTAAATTTTCGTATGTAATTGCATTGAGAGCGAAGTCTTTTGTTAGCGTATTTGCAAAAGGTGTGTATTTAAGGATATTGTAGTCGGAATTTTTGGCGTTTAGTTCATTTATATTGTAAGGGAATGCTATTTGTCCATTTATGCCCTGTTCAAAGGAATTTTCGTCTGGTAAGCTTTCAGTATATTCGTTTATTGGGTATGTAGTTTGCCATATTTGGTTTAGGTATATGTCTGGAATATGTTTTAGGTTAAAATTTTTGACCCATTGTTTTAGTGTATCGCAGTAGTAGGAGCTTGAAATCCAGTTTCCGGAGTAAGTATCGAACCAATATGCAGCGGTAGGTCTTTGACCGGCGGAGATAACAGCGGCATAATCGTCAAGGGCGATTGAAATTACTTTTGATTGTTTATAGTTTGCGAGCATAAGGTAATCGCTCCAAGCGTTATTTAGGATTTTAAGCGGGCTTACACCTGTTTTATTGTAGTTTATGCCAATTATTTTGTAATTAGGGTCAGAGACGGCGTTTATTTGTTTTTTTTCTAATCTATCATACCATTTTTTACCGATTATACCGTTATATGATGGATATGTACCTGTTGAGATTATGGCATATCCGGAAGCGTTATTGATAAATGTATAGTTATATGATGCATTTGGGTAGAATGTACCGCCTTTTATGATTTTTTTTATACCATTTTCTGAGAATTTATCCCAATATCTTTGGAGCAATTCTTTATCTAAACCTTCGATTATTATTTCCACTATTAGTCGTGGTTTTTTGGGTATGATAGGGGGATTTTCGGGAAAAAGTCTATAAAAAGCAAGAATAAGAAGCAGTAGAAACGATAATTTTTTCATAGTTGAAAAATTAAATTGTTTAACAAAGTAAAAAAAATTAACTTTAACCGCCAAAGCACAAAGTTATGAAACAAAATTTTTTAATTTTATTGTTTATATTCATATTTTCTATGGCAGAGGGTCAATATTTACATATCGGAGCAGAAAATTTTGCTTTTGGTAAAAGTGGTGTTGCGCAAGCTTCTGTGTGGAGTGTATCTTATAATCAGGCGGCAACCTCATTTTTAAAAGATAGGTTTAATGCAGGAATTTATTATGAAAATATGTTTTTTATAAAAGAATTATCTTTAAAAAGTATTGTATTTAATTGGAATTCAGAAAATTATGGTTCATTTGGGCTTGTTGTAAATTCTTTTGGTTTTTCTGAGTTTAATAAAAACAAATTAGCTTTTTCTTATTCAATGAAGCTTAGTGAAAATTTTTCAGCAGGGATTTCAATAGATTATTTATTTATTCATCAGAATCAGGCTTATGGTAATATTGGTTTAATGACAGGGGAGATAGGATTATTATACTACCCTTTTGATAAGCTTTCTGTGGGCGTTCATATTTTTAATCCTTGGCATAGTAAGATCAAGATATCTCCCAATGAATATTTACCTACCATTTTTGAGCTGGGTTTATGCTATCGTCCTTTGGATAATGTTATATTTAATAGTAGCATTACAAAAGATATAGAGCAGCCTATTGAGTTAAATGGAGGCATTGGGTATATGCTTATAAATAATCTTTGGTTGCGGACGGGATTTAAACTAATTCAAAAGGATTATTTTATAGGAGCAGGTATAGGATATAGATACAAGTATATCACATTGGATTTAGGTTTTGAAAATCATCCACTTTTGGGTATGAAATCTGCTGTTAGTGTAAGTGTCAGTTTTTAACTTTTTTACACGGAAGTGGCATATCTAAGATAGGATATTTGTTTATGGAAATATGATGGAAGTGCCACCATTCAGTTTTTATAGGTTTAAAGTTGTGTTTTATCATAATTTTCTGCAATATTTTTCTATTGTTTAGGACCTTGGGAGGCAAATTTGTGTAATTAGTAAAAGCTTTTTTACCGAAATAATCATAAGTGGTGCCCATATCTACGGTATCGCCATTTATTTTTTGTATGGTTAAGTCCACTGCTGTGGCTCTATTATGTGCAGAGCCGATATTTGGAGGAGCAACATAATTTTTATTATGAACGACGTTCCACATTTGTTTTTGAACGGAAAATGGGCGATAACAATCGTGTATAACTAATTTATAGTTATTTTTCATAAATTCTTTATTTGCTGCGATTAAATCTTTTGCTATATTGTAGTGTAGAAGACATATAGCGCAGGGATATAGTTTACGTTTTGTAAAATTATTGGTTGTAGCATATCGTATGTCTATGATAAGGTTTGTATCTAAGCTTCCGACATCTACGAGGCTTTCGTCGTTAAGTGGTCGGAATTTTATAGTGCCAAAGGTTTCATTTTTTAGGATATTTGCATAGTATTTTATTATGCCAGAGTAGTTTTTTATAACTATTTTTTTGTTTTGAATATTAAAAAGTTGACCTTTTATGTTGATTTTGTCATATTCCATAGTAGGGAGTATGCTTTGGATTTGTCCGAAGAAAAATTTCTCGTTATTGTTTTGTTTTTGATATATTACTACATTTCCTGTGGTATCCATAAAAAATGTTTTTAGCTGATTGTCTTTTTTATATACGATATTTTTTTCTAAGATTTCAGAGATATATCCTTGTTTAGATAAATGGAATTTAGGCATTATTTTGGGTTTTATTGAAAATAGAGTATCGTTTCCCTCTATGATTAAGCTATTTATTTTGAGAGGAGTATATTGCTTAGATAGGGAAATGTAGTATTTATCGTGTTGATTATCTGCTACAAACGTAAGGTTTTTGTTTTTTAAATTGTATTTAAGAATAATAAAATTTGTAGTATCGTCAATAGTGATGTTTTTCAGATGAGAGGTGTTTATAATTTTATTTGCAGAATAAATTTTTAGAGATACTTGATTTTTTGATAAAAAGTTCATTTTTATGCGTGAGATGAATTTTTTTGTCATAAATTTTATGTATATGATAGTATTATCGGGAAAAGAGCTTTGCCAGAATTTTATTGAATCAAAAAGATTTACAGTTGGGGATTGAGAATTTGTATAAATATATGCTTCTATTGAGATATGCTTTTTGTTTGGTGTATAAGATGGAGATGAGCAATATATACCTAAAACTAATAATAAAAGAAGCAGAACAGATGGTTTCATTTTGCTATTTTTTTTAAATTTGTAAAAATAATAGGAGATGAGATATATATTTTTGACGATATTTTTATTTTCTGTGATAAAAGTTTTTTCTCAGGTATATATAGAGGAAGACACATTATATTTATGTGATGGATCGCATATATCCATAAGAGCTCATATTCCGGCTACTTTTGATTCTGTCCAATGGTGGTTCCATAAGGTCGGAGAATATCAGTGGAGATATTTACATACAAATCCCTATGATACTGTATTAAATGTTAGTCTGCCGGGTGTTTATATGATTAAGATGTTTCCCTCTCAAAGCATTGATAGTGTGTTTGTTAAGTATATTAAATGTGTTGATTATGAACTTATGCTGAATTTAGAAGGCAAAATATACAGTGATAATGATACCATAGACCTTCAAACTAATAATGATGGAATATATGTAAGCTTTCATACAACAGCAATAGAACCTCCGGCTTGTTATGATTTTAATGATATCCGTTTTTTTGTAGTAAATTATGGGGATATATCTTTAACTGATAGCATATATATAGATTTGCCAGTTTCTGGCGTGTATCCGATTTATGTATATGCATACGATACTCATTCCTGTATACAAGAAGCGTTATATTATATAAGAGTATGGAAAGACCCTGATATAAAAAGCATTAAAGATACTATCAGAGTTAATGAAAAAAGTGAATTGAGATTGAACGTTGCTTTTCAGGGAGAAGCTAATAGAAATACTGTTATAGAATTGGCGCCATATCTTTTTATGAACAGTTATATTTTTCGTGTAGAGCCTAATCTTGTATTTAACGATTACGGGAGATTTACTATTTCTGTAAATAATGCTATTGCTAAACACATTAACTCAAATGCAGATTTTGCTGTTCTCTTGAATCACTCTTATGATACATTGGGATATTATACAGTTCGCTTAATTTCTCCTGATAAACAGTCTTATCCGATTTTTAATCCCGAGTTAGCATTATATGCTTCTTTCGGAGAGCCTACTTATCGTCCAGAGGATGCTGAAAAAAGTATCACATATCCATATGTTTTTACCTATGATCATACTTTACCTATCTTTGGTTCCAATATAAGTCATATAACACCTTATATAGATCCCACAGGCTATTTTGAGCTAATAACTAAGGATATAGTGCCAGCGTCATCTTTTTATTGGAATCCGTCAGGAACTTTTTATAATAGCCCTATAAATGGAAATTGGGATATAGAGTACGAGAAAAATATTGATATGTCTATATCATTACCTGTAAAGCTCAGAGCTTTAGCTCTTATGTTTAATCCAGATTTTTTTATTACAAAGATGAAGCCTAAAATAATTTGGTATTATAATGACAATGATTCTGTAATAGGTGATAAATTTGTTATCAATGTAAATAACTTATATTCGCAAAAGATTAAAGTAGTTATTAGGTTTGGTAAAGCTTTCTATGAGAAGGAATTATTTATAGAAAAAACTCCGCGAAATGAAACTATGAAATTTGTAATTACTCCGAATGGAGATGGGATAAATGATAGATGGACTTATATTACAAGGCTTCCGCGAGGTACTTTTGTTAGGATTTATAATTCAGATGGAATAATTGTGGATAAATTTCCAGTGGATATAATGCCCGAAGGCTGGGATACAGATGGTGTGCCATCGGGTAATTATTGGTTTATAGCTCAATTACCTAATGGAAATGTTAAGTCTGGTTTACTTGTTATTATAAAATAAAGTTTATGAAAAAAAGTTTTTTAACAATATTGGCAATAATGTTAAGCATTTCATTGTATTCTCAGATATTTAATCGTTTTAAACTCAGTAGTTTTGAACCAGTATTGAGCAATCCTGCTTATGGATTTCAATATTCAAAACCTTCTATAAAAGTTCTTTCCTCTCTCGCCTGGATAAGACTTCCCTCTTCACCCAAAGATCATTTTATTTCATTTACTTTGCCTTATAGAAGTAATATGGGAATAAATATCGCTGCCGAAGGAAATAGCGTCGGAATTACAAATATGTTAAGTTTGAATGTTAATTATTTCTATCACATATTATTGCAAAATCAAATGCATATATCATTTGGTTTTGGCTCAAAAATAAATTATTATCAGATTAAATTTAATTCATTACAAAATGGCATTTTTGATCCTATTTTTGCTTCTGTAAAAACTAATGGGGTTAATATAGATTTTGATGCAGGAATACATATCCGTGATAGGTTTTTTGATTTCGGAATAGCAGGTTTTAATATTACACAAAATAGAGCGAAACTTTCTGATTCTGTTCTTTTTTATATAGAGCCTTTCTCAGCACTTGTATATGCTGCATACCGATGGACTAATATTCCTGGTACATTTGAACTCCAACCACAGATAAGAATAATATATCAGCAGAATTCTATTATTTCATTTAGTTCATTAGATGCTACATTTAATAAAGATTTAACCTTAGGAGTTTCTTATATAGAAACCTTTAAAATTGACAAATTTGCCTACCGTGCTTTGCTTTTTCCAGTAAAATTGCGAATCAAAAATTTTGTTGTAGGAATATATTACGAAACAGCAATTAGTAGGATTGCTCCTATCTTTGGTTCGTCTTATGGAGCTTCGCTTGGATATGTGCTAAATAAGCGTAAAAAAATTCCTTCTTATTTTTAGTATAATACATTTCAATAGCACTTTATAAAATGCTTTTTGTTAATGCAAAATCATTTTTTTATATGATGTAATTTTTTAAATTTGACCAAAGGAAACCATAAAATTTGAAAATATGAACAATTACGTTTATCTTATTAAAGACATTAAAAATGAGCCTGTAAAAAGTTATGCACCCGGTACGCCAGAGAGAAAAGAATTAAAAGCAGAACTTGAACGTATAGCCAGCGAGCAAATAGAAATACCATTGATAATTGGTGGCAAGGAGATAAAAACAGGTAAAACAGGCACAGTCGTTATGCCTCATAAACATTCTCATGTATTAGCAATCTATCATAAAGCTGGCAAAGAGGAAGTTTTGATGGCTATTGAAGCGGCTATGAAGGCTAAAAAAGAATGGGAAAAGATGCCATGGGAGCATAGGGCTGCAGTATTTTTAAGGGCTGCTGAACTACTTTCAACTACTTGGAGGCAAAAGCTTAATGCCGCTACTATGCTCAATCAAAGTAAAACACCACATCAAGCTGAAATAGACTCTGCTTGCGAAGTTATTGACTTCTGGCGGTTTAATGCAAAATTTATGAGCGAGATATATGCTAATCAGCCATTTTCTCCTATTGGACAACTTAATAGACTTGATTTTAGACCACTTGAAGGTTTTATATTAGCAGTTTCTCCGTTTAATTTCACATCAATTGCTGCTAATTTAGCTACTGCTCCTGCTATGATGGGGAATACTGTGCTATGGAAACCAGCTTCAACAGCAGTGTTATCTGGATATTATCTAATGAAACTATATAAAGAAGCCGGATTGCCCGATGGAGTGATTAACTTTATACCCGGAACAGGAGCTGCCGTAGGTTCTGTTGCTATGACACATCCTGATTTTGGAGGCGTGCATTTTACTGGTTCTACTAATACTTTCCTGAATATGTGGAAACTTATCGGGCAAAATATTACTAAATATAAGACCTATCCTCGTATTGTTGGCGAAACTGGCGGTAAAGATTTCGTTTTTGTCCATGCTTCTGCTGATGTTGACGCTGTTGTGGCTAACCTCGTGCGTGGAGCCTTTGAATATCAAGGTCAAAAATGTTCAGCTGCTTCCAGAGCTTATATCCCTAAATCCCTTTGGAGCCAGATAAAAGATAAAATGATAGCTGAAATAAAAACCCTAAAAATGGGTGATGTGCGCGATTTCTCTGTATTCTTAGGAGCTGTAATTGATAGAAACGCCTTTGATAGTATTACCGGATATATAAAAATGGCTAAGGAAAGTAAAGACGCTCAAATAATTATTGGCGGTAATGCCGACGATAGCGAAGGCTATTTTATTGAACCTACTGTTATAGAAGTCTCTGATCCTAAGTTTATTACTATGCAAGAGGAAATTTTCGGTCCTGTATTATCAGTATTCGTATATGACGATGATAAATACGAGGAAACCCTTGAACTTTGTAATGAAACTTCTCCCTATGGTTTGACTGGCTCTATATTTGCTAATGATAGAAAAGCTATAACTTTGGCAGAGGAAAAACTACGTTATGCTGCTGGTAATTTCTACATAAATGATAAACCTACCGGAGCTGTTGTTGGTCAGCAGCCATTTGGCGGTTCCCGTGCTTCTGGTACTAATGATAAAGCCGGCTCTTATTTGAACTTAATCCGTTGGACTACCCCGAGAAATATTAAGGAAACATTCTCTCCGGTTAGAAATTATCGTTATCCATATTTAGAACAAGAATAACTTAACATCGGGAGGCAAGCTCTTAATTATGCTTGCTTCCCGCTTTATGACAGCTTTGTCTTTTTTTATTGTACCAAATTTTAAGAAAATTTCAGTACCCTTTTTCAGAAGTTTCTCATCAAAGATAAATGTTTAAAAATATCGTTATTATCCCGATTGCACCAATACATCTTTTTTTTATGCGATAATAAAAAAATCGGTCATCTTTGCGTTCTATTGTAAAATAATGCTCAAAGAATTAAATTTGCAAAAACTCTCAACAGATGTATAAATTTTTTTTACTTTTTTTTATTTTAACCTATTTAGAAATAAATGCCCAGTCATATATAGAAGCTGTACCAGTATTTAAAAAACAAACCTCCGAAGATTTTACCAATGAATGGCAATATGTCTCTACTGATTTATATTTATTAAATGGAAGCAAGTTTACTAATTTAATACGTCAAGTAAATCCAGCAAGAAAAAGATTTAGTTTTAAGAAAAAAGAACATATAAACAATATTTTAGTTACAGCCCAACTTATTGGCTTAAAGGGTTATGATCAGGTAGTGTATCCGATATTCAATTTTCAAGTAAAAAAAGATGATAATGGCAATGATGTGATAAATGTAGCAGAAACCGAAGTATTACGAATTATTGACAATTTCCCACTTTCGTCTATTCATGATAATATTGAAGCTAAAATTCAAGTTAAAGCTTTTACTAATCGTAATAAAAGCCAAATGTATAAGTTTGTCGGTAAACAGTTGGAGATAATATCCAAAATTAGCAATCCCACAGAAGCTATTCTTGACATTATCGGCGAATTTGGTAAGCTAATGGAAAAAAATACCGCCGGTGAACAATATCAGTTTGAATCTACAATAAGAGTATATGAAGAGAAAAATTTCAATAAAAGATTTCATTCCATTGTGATATTTCTCTTTAAACCTTCTCAGGGCTTAAATATCTCCATAGATAGCACTGCAATAATAAATTATATAGCAAAGAACCAAAATCCTAAATTTGATAAAGAAATTTTGCGCCGTTTAATAAACTTTTACACATATCCAATCATAGTAGCTGTTAATTATAGAAGTAAGTATATGCCTAAAATACCAGATGAAGTCACTTTTGAAAGCCTTAAACAACGCTCTGTTAAAAACGAAACTGATTATAAACAAGGCTTGATTTCCTCAGATATATATATACAAGAAAAAAATCTTATAGACTTTTTGACAGCTTTCGCTCAGTTGAAATTAGACGTAAATAATTATCAACTGGACTATAAAGCAAAAATTACTGATGATTATAGTATTGAGTTGTTTATTATTCTACAAGACTATTGGCGTTTACGTAATACATATAAAACCATTGCAAAGGCTAATAAAAATAATCCCCTTTTTATAAATGAATTTAAGCCAATATATGATATGTTCCTTTCCAAAGCCCAACTATATCTTGAAGCAAATGCAAGCTTACGCAATATTAAAGAAATGGTAAATATTTTATACGATTTAGAAAATAATCCAAATCAAAATCTTGATTCTGCACAACGAGAAGAATATCTCCAAAAACTTTATGCAATAGAACTTCCAAAAAGGGAACTTTATTCAGATGAAGCAAAAACTATAAAAAAATGGATTTCTACTCTCGAAAATGATCAATATTACCTTATCTTTAAACCTAAAATTGATACCCTCTCCTCTCTCCCCGCTGACGAAAACACTTATAAATATGTTAAAGAACTACAACAGGAAATTGAACATACTTCTTGCATACTTTGTAGAGATAAAGCTAATGCTTTTATTAGCAATTTTTACATACAATATAATCAATATCTGCAAAATAAAGAACAGCAACGTTTATATGAACTTAAAAGCAAAGCAAAACTTTTTGTTTTGAAAAAATTGAAAACTTATCAATGTATTAAAAATAACCTCGATAGCGCTTATTCTGGTGAAATGCCTGAGTATATCAAGTATATAAAGCAAGAAAATGAAAGTATAAAAAATCAGCTTAATAAGTTGATATCCATCGTTAATAATCAACAAATACCTCAATCATATAATGAACTAAAAACTCTAAATAATACCATCGAAAATATAATGAATAAAATATCTGTTGATATAAACAATATCTGCCAGAATTACAATGAGATATGTAATTGCCAAGTAGATAATTCATCTCAATAAAAAATCAGAGATGCATCCTCTGCGAACTGCACAAAATATTATTCTGGTTTCTTTATTAGTTTTATTTTTTCTGCCTATATTTCTAATAGTTTTAATTCAATTGCAACCAGTCCAAAACTTTTTAACCCAGAAAGTCCAAGATTACTTAAATGATCAACTGAATACTTATGTGGAATTAAAAAAAGTTTCATATGCTTTCCCCTATGATATATCTATAACTGGTTTATACATAGAAGATTATAATTTGGATACCCTGTTTTATATACAAAAACTTAAAGTGCTTCCATTTAGTTTTTCTATTAAAAAGCAAAAAATTAAACTCCTTGATATAGAATTAAATGGCTTTAAAACTAAAATAATTTATGATAGCACTGGCAAAAGTAATTTGGATTTTTTCCTTCAAAATTTAATACACACATCTAAAAAAGATACTTCAAAAAATTTGTTTTTTGTAAATATTAAAAAAATTAAAATTAAAAATGCCACAATTATTTACCAAAATTTATATGCAGATACAAACAAATCACAAGCAAAATTTAATCCTAATGATTTGTATATCAAAAATTTAAATTTAGATATTGAAAATTTTAATTATACAAGTGATTCTTTAAGCTTTGCTTTAAAAAATCTTTCTTTCCAAGATAAAAGTATGCTACAAATAAAACATTTTGCTGTAAATTTATTTTTTGGCAATAATATTTTAAAACTTAATGATTTAACTCTTGAAACAAAATATAGTTCTCTTTTAGCAGATTTAAATTTTTTATACAAAAATAAAAAAGATTTAAGCGATTTTATCCATAAAGTCAATTTTGACATAAATATTTATTCCGCAAAAATCCATTCCAAAGATATTGCTTTATTTAATCCTAATATCCGAAATATAAACGATAGCCTTAGTTTTAATATGGAACTTGAAGGCAATGTCCCGAATTTACGCCTGAATTCTTTTAATCTTTTCTACTCTGACAGCACTAAAATGGAAACATATGGAGAAGTGATAGGTTTGCCTGATATAGAAAATTCATATCTGGATATAAATATCCCAATACTTACTACAAATGCAAGCGATATCCTTAACTTAATTGCCCTTTATAATCCAAAACTAAGCACAAAACTATCTTCTCAATTAGTTCCGTACGGTAATATTAATATAAGTGCTTCTATTACAGGACTTTTTAAAGATTTTAACCTTTCTGCAAAAATAAATACAGCTAATGGCTCTTTGTTTTCCAATTATAATATCAGCCACGATAGCAGCCAGCTAAATATAGAAGGTAT
This sequence comes from uncultured Bacteroidales bacterium, assembly GCA_964637235.1. GTDB lineage: Bacteria > Bacteroidota > Bacteroidia > Bacteroidales > S143-33 > CAZWVR01. Next base: position 28,788 of record CAZWVR010000017.1, read on the forward strand.
AGGAGGCTCTGAAAATTTAAATTTAGCCAAAATCCTAAAAAACAAAAAATTGGGCACACTTTCTTTTGAAGATACTATAAAGCTAAACATCAAAAAAAATTCTCTTAATGGTATTACATCCGCGAGGATTACAAACATAACTTTCAATAACTATACTTACAACAATATTCTACTAAATGGAAAATTTACTAATAAATCTTTTAATGGTAATTTTAGAATCGCTGATAGTAATTTTCGTGCTAATTATACAGGTTTAATAGATTTTGAGAATAAAACTAAAAAATTAAATTTTTCTTTAACAGTTGATACAATCCAACTCTATAAATTGCATTTGATAAAAGATGATCCAATGGCGGGTGTGTCTTTCGCTCTAAATGTCAATATGCAAGGAAAGGACATAAATAATATGATAGGATACGTCAAACTCACAAAACCCTTGCTGATGATAAAAAATCTTGAACTCTTTAAAATAAATAATTTTGATATAACTGCTTCAATACCAAAATACATTTATAATAAGCCTGTTAAACATATATCTATCAATACAGACTTTTTTAACGCAACATTGGAAGGAATATATAAATTTAAAGATCTTGCTAAATATGCACATAATTTTGCAAATTATTTCATACCAATACTTTTTAATAAACCTAAGCCTGATCCTCAAAAATTATTTTCCTCTGATGATACCTCTTATTTTACTATGCAGCTAAATCTGACAAAACCCAATGCAATTACTTACTTTTTTGCCCCGCATATAAAAATTGCAAATAATTCTCTTATAACCTCCTCCTTCTTTGCTAAAACTAAATCTTTCCTATTTTATATCAAAAGCGATTCTATTAACCTAAAAAAAACTCATTTGACAAACTTTTTCTCTACAATGTCCGCAGATACGCAAAGTCTCAAAGTAAATATTAAATGTGATAGTATAACCACTGGAAAATTAAAATTTAAAAATTTTGCGTTCTCATCTTCGACTGCAAATAATTTTATTACTTCTCGCATAAGCTGGAATAATAAAACTAAAAACGAAAATAATGGCAAACTAAATATAAATATCAACTTCAAAAGAGATTCTGCTGATAATTTATGCACATATATAAATGCTCAGAATGATACCTTTAAAATAAATGGAAATACTTGGATATTGCATAAACTATCTATGAATAAAGATAGTTCACTAAAAATAAATACAATATCAATAAGTGATGATAAGGCAAATCAAAAAATAATACTTAAAGGTAGAATCTCAGATAATCCTAAGGATACCTTACACTTAAAAATACAAAATTTTGAAATAGCACAACTACAACCTTTATTGAATAAAATAAAAATACTTGGAAAATTAAATGGAAAATTAAAAATAGTTAATGCTAAAAATAACCCCGGAATATTTGCTAAACTGCTTATCTCCGATTTGAAGATAAATAAAGTTAAATTAGGCTTTATGGCTTTTAATACAAATTGGATAGCTCAAAATAATATCCTAAAGCTCTCTTTATCTATATATAAACTAAGAAATAAAAACGATACTCTTAAAAATATTGCTGCAATAGGAACAATAAATACTAAAACTAAAATTTATGATATTTATTTAAATATCAATAAATTGAAAATCATTATATTTCAACCATTTTTTGAAAAAATTCTGAAAGTTAATAGGCTTGCTAATATACAAGGTGAAATTTCAATTAAAGGTAATCCTGCATATTATCACCTTAATGGTGATGTTAAACTTTTCGGCTCTTTTAAGATTATCCCTACTAATATCATTTATACAATAAACAAAAATATGCATATCCACTTTGATAATGAAAAGATAACAATAGATACAACTGTTATTACAGATAGCAAAATGCTCGGTGATGGATTTATCGCGGCAAAGATTAAACATAAAAACTTTAAAGATTTTAATATGGATGTTTTAATAAGTCTGGATACAATGCCTATCTTGGATATAAAACAAAATCCAAAAACAGATTATTTCGGTAAAATTTTTACTTCTGGTAGAGCTGAACTCACCGGAGATTTAGATAATATAAATCTTAAAGCTAATATTACTACTGAACCCGGTACAGATTTATCAATACTTTTAAATAGACCTACTCAACTATCTAAAAATCAGTCTTTTATAACTTTTGTAAAAGACACTACTCAAACCCAAAAGCAAATAACAATAAAAAAGAGCGCTTCTGTGTCTAAAATAAATTATAATCTTTCGTTAAACTTGCGTATAAAAAATCAAGCAAAATTTCACGTAATATTTGATCAAACAACAGGGGAAGCCTTAGATATTGCAGGCGATGGAGAAATAAATTTAAATAAAACTAATTATTCTGATCTCTCTATGTTTGGGCTAATTACTCTAAAAAAAGGTACATATACACTCGTACTCCAAAATCTTATAAGAAAAAAATTTTTTATAAAGCCCGGAAGCACCATAAAATGGAACGGACAACCAACAGATGCTTTAATGAATATTACTACCGTATATAAACTTAATAATGTAAACCTATACGACCTTGTACTTGACGACAACTATTGGAACGAAAAAACTCCTGTGGAATGCTATATCAAAATGAACGGCTCTATTACAGAACCCAAAATATCTTTTGATATCGCATTGCCAAAAGCTGACCCGCGAATACTTTCTCAAGTTAAGCATTTAGATCAGGCAAATAAAAATCTGCAATTTTTATCTTTACTTGTATTGGGTAAATTTCAACCCCTCCCCGGATTGGTTTTTGATCCCCAACGTCAAAATATAAATGCTACTTCTGTCCTTTCTAATCAAATCAGTGGATGGTTATCCCAAATTATGCCAAATATGGATATGGATATAAACTATCAAGCTCAGAAAAATGCTAAAAATCAGTTTGATGTAGCTATGTCGGTTAACCTTCTGAACGAAAGACTTACAATAAATACTGATATCGGAATTGCTGGTAATCAAAATAATGCCCAAACAAATTATAATAACTTTATCGGTGATGTAGAAATTGAAGCTAAATTAAATAAGAAAGGAAATATCCGTTTAAAAGCTTTTAATAAAACAAATAGATATGAATTTTACGAAAAAGGTCCCTATACACAGGGTATCGGACTGTTTTTTAAACACGACTTCAATAGCCTTTTTAAAGCTAATAAAAACTAATCTTAATGACACATAGTTTTTTAAGTAAATGACAAAATTTTAATTGTCTTTTTTTACTTTTTTATTTAAATTTGAAATAAAAAAATGACAGAGATTTATTTATACACAGGTGATATAACTAAATTATCTGTTGATGCTATAGTAAACGCCGCTAATAGATCTTTATTAGGAGGTGGCGGTGTAGATGGAGCAATACATCGTGCTGCTGGTCCTCAGCTATTAGAAGAATGTAAAAAACTCGGCGGAGCTAAAGTCGGTGAAGCTAAAATAACAAAAGGATATAATCTCCCGGCTAAGTATGTTATTCACGCAGTTGGTCCAATATGGTATGGCGGTTTTTATAATGAAAAAAAGAAGTTGGCTAATGCATACAGAAATTCTTTGGAAGTGGCTCGTCAGCATAATATAAAAACTATTGCTTTCCCTAATATAAGCACTGGAATATATAGATTTCCCAAAAAAAAGGCTGCTCAAATAGCTATCTCTACAGTATTAGATTATATCAATCAATATCCAGATCAATTCGAAAAAATTATATTTGCTACTTTTGATCCCGAAAATTTTGAAATTTATAAACAATATTTTGAACAAAACAATATTCCTTATAAACTTTTAAATCAATAAGTTATGAAAAAAATATTCGCAATCTATTTTATACTTTTTAGCGTTTATATATCACACGCTCAGGATTTCAGTAAACCAATTGATTATTTAAATTATATAAATGATAAGTCCTACCAAATTACACAAGCTTTATGGAATTATATGAAAACAGCTGCACATTCAAGAAAGGATAAAAAAATACAAAGACAAAAACAACAACTTATAGAAACAATATTAGAAGCCAAAAGAGATGTAGCTAAAATGCCTCCTTTAAATGGTAAAACAGATTTGCGAGATTCCTTAGTTAGCTATTTTGATTTTGCTATAAAAACTCTTAAAGGAGATCTTACTAAATTAGAAGAAATGCAACTGGTCTCTCAGCAGTCTTATTCAGCTATGCTCCGTTATTTGAAAAAACAAGAGGAAATAAATGATAAACTTAGCCAGAAAGGTGATATGGTATCTGCAATTTTTAACATTGTGGCTCAGCGAAATAATATTACTGTTACGCATACAGAAACTGAACTCGGTAAAAAAATTAAACTTGCTAACTTTGTAAATTCATATCATAATAAGCTTTTTATAATCTATTTCCGTAATCTATTGGCTTTAAATAAAATCATTGAAGCCATAAACAATAATGATAGAAATAGCTTTTACGCTTGGAAAGACTCTTTAAATGTTGCTCTGAAATGGGCAGATAAAAAAATTATAAAAATTGGTCCTTATAATAAGGATATTTCCTTGAAAAAAGCTTGTAAAACGAGTTTGAATAATTTTAAAACTATATTAAGCACTTATCTGCCAAAAATTGAACAATTTTATAATGCCGAAGATGAATTAAAAAAACAGCAAACTATTGTAAATTCAAAACCTAAGGAGCATCTTACTCAGCAAGAAATAAATGCATATAATAATGCTGTAAAAAAATACAATGAAGCTGTGAATATTTTTAACGAAACTATGAAAAAAATAAATTCCTTAATGCAAAAAACTGTTGATCAATGGAATAAAGCCTCTCACAGATTTTTGGATAAAAATGTTCCTAAATAAAATCATTTACTTGTTGTTAGAGCCTTTCTAAAAATTTCATTCTGTTTATAGGAAACTAAAAAATACTCAGGGACGTATATATTCTTTTAATTTTTTAAAAATCAATACGTTGTCTTATTGTACACTTTTTTGAGTTTTTTCAATCCGTTTGAAGTATCAGAATATAGCCTAAATTTGTTATAAGTGATTATTTATTTTTTGGAAAATAAAAAAGGCGTAGGGAGTTTTTTAGTTTTCCCTACGCCCTGAATTACATCCGAGAAATTATATTGTAGCGGGTTTTATCCGCGAGGATAACGTATAGCAGCCTGAGCTGCTGCCAGACGTGCAATTGGTACACGGAACGGTGAGCAGCTGACATAATCCAGTCCTACGATGTGGCAGAATTCCACAGAGCTTGGCTCTCCGCCATGCTCACCACAGATACCGAGCTTGATATTTGGATTTACACTGCGACCTTTTTCCACTGCCATTTTAACGAGTTGTCCCACGCCTTTACGGTCAAGTACTTGGAATGGGTCATGTTCCAGTATGCCTTTTTCAATGTAGATAGGCAGGAACTTGGCAACGTCATCACGGCTGAAGCCATAAGTCATCTGGGTAAGGTCGTTTGTGCCAAAGGAGAAGAAGTCTGCAACTTTACCAACCTCGTCCGCAGTTATGGCGGCACGTGGAATTTCAATCATTGTACCGATTTTGAACTCAATGCTCTGTCCTTTTTCCTCAAAGATTTTTTCTGCGGTTTTCTCTATGATTTGGCGTTGCAACTGTAATTCTTTGTCCGTGCCAACGAGCGGAACCATAATCTCTGGTCTGGCGTCCACACCTTCGGCTTTCAGTTCAAGAGCGGCTTCAAGGATAGCACGCACCTGCATCTCAGTGATTTCCGGATATGTATTACCCAGACGGCAACCACGGTGTCCGAGCATAGGGTTAAGCTCGTGCAGTTCCTCAACTTTTTCCTTGATTTTTTCTACTGGCACGCCCATTTCCTTGGCTACTTCCTGCTGAGCCTCGTCGTCCTGTGGCAGGAATTCATGCAACGGTGGGTCAAGCAGACGTACTGTCACGGGCAGACCTTGCATTATACGGAAAATAGCTTTGAAGTCCTCTTTCTGATACGGAAGGAGCTTGTCCAGAGCCTTACGGCGTTCCTCCTCTGTTTCTGCCAGAATCATCTCACGCATGTGCTTGATACGTTCACCTTCAAAGAACATGTGTTCGGTACGAGCCAGCCCAATTCCTTCGGCGCCGAACTTACGGGCAGTGGCACTATCACGTTCGGTCTCTGCGTTAGTGCGTACACCCAGCACGCGGTATTTATCTGCCAGTTCCATCAGACGTCCAAAGTATCCGCTGATTTCTGGCTCTTTGGTCTGCAATTTTCCGAGGAATACCTCGCCAGTAGTACCATTAAGAGAAACCCAATCACCTTCTTTAACAACCGTATCACCAACTTTGAACAGGCGGTTATCGTAGTCAATTTCAAGTTCGCCAGCACCTACGACAGCACATTTGCCCATACCACGGGCAACAACTGCTGCGTGGGAGGTCATTCCTCCGCGAGCTGTCAGGATACCCTGAGCTGCATTCATACCTTCAATGTCCTCGGGCGAAGTTTCCAGACGGACAAGGATAACTTTTTCGCCCTTGGCTGCCCATTCGGCTGCTTCGTCAGCAAAGAATACCACGCGACCAGTAGCAGCACCCGGAGAAGCAGGCAGTCCTTTGGTCAGTAAGCGTCCTTCTTTGCGGGCTTTTTCAACATCTTCCTGAACAAAAACAGGATGGAGTAGTTCATTTATCTTGTTGGGTTCAACACGCA
>CAZWVR010000018.1:0-34659 GCA_964637235.1 uncultured Bacteroidales bacterium
AAGATTATGAATCTGAACAAGAGATAGATTATAATAATATGCGTTCTGTTATAATGAATACTCAATTCTCGCAAGATGAGATTTTTCAAGCAGTTATGGAATTGCCCGATGGATTTAGAACTATATTTAATTTATATGTGATGGAAGGCTTAAAACATAAGGAAATAGCTGAATTATTAGGAATAAGTGTTAGTACTTCTAAAACTCAATTGCTTAGGGCAAGGAAAAGTTTGCAGAAAAAATTATATAAAATAGCTCTTGAAAAACATAAAGAGCTTAGAAAAGAAAACTATAAAAAATTTTTTAAAAAATCAGGTAATGAATAAAGACAATGAAAAATTTGAATATATAGATAGCATAATAAGAGATAGTTTGCAAGATTATAAAGTCGATACTAATATCCAGTGGCAGGATATAGATAAACACTTAGGTAGTTTAAAAAATAGTCGGCTTAATACGGGGAAATTTACTTTATTTAAGATTCTGGGGCTTAGTATAACAATAGCCGCAGGGATTTTTATTTATTTTTCTTATAAAGATAGGGGAAATTACACTATATCAGCAGCTTATGTTCAGCCTATTAAGGTTGACAGAATAAGAGTTTATCAGCCGATTGATACAATAAGTTCATCAGTTGATAATAGAAAAGAGCATTTTTTATCTATCCATAAACGGAGGAATGTTAAGGATAAAGATACAGTTATAGAAATAGTTTATACTCAGGATACCACAATTAGTGAAGTTAAGCAGTAGGTCGTTCTGTCGCGCTCACATATGTGGGTGAGGAAAGTCCGGGCATAGCAGACAGCTGCGCTGCCGAAAGGCAGATAGCCGTGAGGCTATGGCAATGCAACAGAAAATAACCGCCGGCATTGCCGGTAAGGGTGAAAAGGTGAGGTAAGAGCTCACCAGCATAGGCAGCAATGCCTATGGCTGTGCAACCCGCAGTATGCAAGGCCATGTATACCGACCACTTCGTTAGAAGTAAGGGTTTGTCGCCCGACGTCGGGGGGTAGGCCGCTTAGATAAATGACAGAAACCTATATCTCGGTACAGAACCCGGCTTATAGACCTACTGCTTTTTTATTATTTTTGAAAAAAATAAGCTATGGTTAAACATATTGTATTTTTTAAAATTAAATCTGATTTTTCTTCAGAGCAAAAAAAACAGGCTGCTAATCAAATCGTTGATATTTTAAAAAAACTGCCATCGATTATTGACGAAATAAAGTATTATGAAATAGGCATTAATATTTCCGATAGACAAACTGCTTATGATGTGGCTTTAATTTCTTATTTTGATAATAAAAATGATTTGGAAACATATCGCTTTCATCAGGCTCACCAGCAAGCAGTACAAAAGATCAAACAATTGACAGAAAGTAGCTGCGTAGTAGATTATTCCGATTTTTTTAGGTATGAAAAAAAGTGAATTTTTAAATAGATGTTTTTTTATCGAGATTTAAGATTTTTCTATACTTGTTTTCGGAAAAGTAAAGGAGGGAGCTTTTAAATATATCGTCATAAGGTAATAAATAAATATCAGCATCTGATATTCCAAAAGATAGTAGCCAATAGCGTATTATATTGTAATCTGAATTTAGTTTATATAGATAATCAACCATAAGTTGAGGATTTTGGGCGTATAAAGAACATAGTGTATCAATATAGTATGCTAATGTATCCCGGTTGTCATTTAGAAAATAAATAAGATATGAAATTTCTGCTGAACTTTTTGTTATATCAGGGATAATTCCTGTATTTGAGAATACTGGGCGGTTATGTAAAGTTTTGTATGTAATAATTGTATCTTTTTCTCTGTCATATAAATCTGAATTTTTTTGTATCCATCTTCCGGAAGGGAGAATAACCCTTTTTGTTGTGATATGTAATACTCCACCATTTTCGAGCAAAATATCATTTTGCACCACTGCTTTACCGAATGTTTTACTTCCGATGATGATACCTCTGTCATAATCTTGGATTACTCCTGCAAATAGTTCAGCTGCGGAGGCAGTATTTTTATTGACTAAGACTATAAGTTTTAAACCTTTTCCAGTATAATAATCTGTTGCAATAAATTTATTTTTTTGCGAGTTATTTTTTTCTATGGTAAATAAGAGTATTCCTTTTGGGAAAAAAGCGTCTAAAATTGAATATGCTTCTTTAATTAGTCCTCCGCTGTTATTTCGTAAATCTATAACTAAATTGTTTATTTTTTTACTTTTGATATTTGATAGATAGTCACGAAATTTTTGAGAGATACCCGATGTAAAAGAATTAATTTTTATATAAGCTACGGTATCTGCATAAATTGTGTACAAAATGTTTGATAGATAGATAGTATCAGCTGTTAGTGAACATTGTATAGTATCATTTTTGCAGTTAGATATCCTAAGTTTTATATGTTTTTTTCCTTTTAAATAATTTTTTAAACGTTTCAGAGGAATACTATCTGGACTTATGTTATTAATTTTTAGTATTTTATATCCAAAAGATAGCCCTTTTTTGTCAGCTGGGGAGTTTTTAAAAACTTTGCCGATGTATATTTGATTTTTTAATTTAAAGTAAGAAAACCCAAAACCATAGTAATAGCCATAGATATCATTTTTATATTCGCGATATTCATCTTTGCTTAGGTAATATGAATATGGATCTAATTCTTGCATTAAAAAGGCTGCAAATTGGTCTATTAAAGTGTCAACAGATACAGGTTTTATGTAATTTTTATTTACACTGATTATTAAGTTTTTAATTTTATCAAACATTGGATTTTTAAAAAAAGGATTATGGGGTAAGAACACAATTGCACCAACAGATAGCCCAATGATAATACCCAAGAAGAAAGTTAATAATGAATTTTTTTTCATAAATCAGGTATATGTTTAATTTCCACGCCAGCTCTTTTTAGGAGTTCCAGCCCATCAGTTATTCTGTATAATTCTTTGAATACTACTCTTTTAATTCCTGCCTGAATTATAAGTTTAGAACATTCTAAGCAAGGGGAAGTTGTGACGTATAGAGTAGCGCCTTCGCTGCTGTTTGTCGTTTTTGCTACTTTTGTGATTGCATTTGCTTCTGCATGTAGAACATAAGGTTTAGTTTTACCTTCTTCGTCTTCGCATACGTTTTCAAATCCAGCTGGTGTACCGTTATATCCATCGGATATAATTACATTATCTTTTACCAATAGGGCACCCACCTTTCGGCGTTTGCAGTATGAGTTCTGAGCCCAAATTTCTGCCATTTGTAAATATCGTCTATCAAACATATCCTGTTTTTCCTTTCTCATAACTTAATTTTTGGTATGGCAAAATTAAAAAACTTTTCTAACTTTGATGTAAAAATCACACAGATGGAGATATATTATACAATAAAGGACCTTCAAAATGCCTTGAATAAATATTCTTCTCAAAAGCAGAGTATAGGCTTTGTTCCCACTATGGGGGCTCTGCATGAGGGACATTTGTCTTTGATCAGATGTTCAAAGCAAAGAGACGATATTATAGTGGTTAGCATTTTTGTAAATCCTACTCAATTTAACGATCCTAAGGATTTGGAGCGCTATCCCCGCATGCTTGATGAGGATATACGTAAATTACAAACCGTAGATTGCGATATCTTATTTGCTCCATCGGAGCAGGAAATGTATCCAGAGCCTGACACCAGAGTATTTGATTTCGGGTATTTGGATAAGGTATATGAAGGGAAGTATCGTCCCGGTCATTTTAACGGTGTTGCGCAGATTGTAAGTAAACTATTTGATATTGTAAAGCCCAATAGAGCTTATTTTGGGCAAAAGGATTATCAGCAATTACTTATTGTAAAAGAGTTAGTTCGTAAATATATGCCTAATTCTGGAATTGAAATTATATCTTGTCCAATAATTCGTGAAGCAGATGGTTTAGCTATGAGTTCGCGTAATATGTTATTAGATCCTCAGCAGAGAAAAAGTGCTGCTAAAATTTCTCAGGTACTTTTTAAAGCAAAAGAGATGGCAAAAGCAAAATCGCCTCATCAAATAAAACAAATGGCAATAGAGGCTTTGAATGCGGATAAATATTTACGTGTAGAATATTTTGATATAGTAGATGCTCAGACTTTGAAACCCATTGAAGATTTTGAACAAGCTAAAAAAATAATTGCTATTACAGCAGTCTATTGTGGCAATGTGCGCTTGATTGATAATTTGTTTTTGAAGGAATAACAGCCGAGAATATTTTTTAAAGTTCCTTCTGCCATAAAAATGGGGAACTTAATCGTTAACTCAGCCTTTTAAATTTTGTAGCGTTATTTGGCTAAGATATATTTTAAATCCCTTGCTGGCTATAACAAAAGATGTTAAATATAAAAGGGACTATCCAAAAGGCAGCCCCTTTTAGCTAAATTCTTTTTATTGATATTTTATTCTTGCGATTTTTCCCATAAATCTAATAAGCTAACGTCATTGGAATCTGGTTCACTTACCTTTGTTATAAGTTTTAAAGTTTTTTTCTTCCCATTCCATATAACTAATTTTATATCCTCGTTGTATTCTCCATTGCTTTGGTCATAAGATTCATCGCCAGAGAATTTGAACATATATGGGCAATTTTCGTTGTATTTGAAAAGTTTGATATCTTTATAGTTGTCAAATTTATAGACAACTTTACCCCAAAGTTGATGATTTTTCTTGAATAGCTTTTTTTCAATGATTTCTGCATCAGGAAAGTCTTCATCAAGTTTGGTACCTAACACATAATCACTTAAAAGTTCGGAGAAGTCGTCTGAAACTACTTGATCCACACTATCATCTTCAGAAATTTGAGAGAAAATATTTACATAGAGTATCTCCATTGTGCCACTACCATCTTTTTTTAATTTAATTTTATAGATTTTCTTTTCAACAGTAAGACATCCAGAAAGGGAGATTGCTAAAATAAAAGCAAAAATTACAAATAAAGATTTTTTCATAATGTAAAATTTTTAATTAAACTTACCGCAAATTAAATAAATTTTGTTTCTTTTCCAAAAAGAAAATACTAAAATGAGGTTATTTTTCCGTGAATATGGAAGTAATGTTGATAAGATTATTGTTATTATTCATGGATTGTATGGTAGTTCAGATAATTGGCATTCGATAGCCCGTGAACTTGCTAAGGAATATAAAGTTATTGTACCGGATTTACCCAATCATGGGAGGTCTCCTCATTACAGACGTTTTGATTATGATTTTTTGGTACAGGAGGTTAAACTATTTTTAAACTCTTTGAAAATTAAAAATGCTTATTTTATAGGTCATTCTTTGGGTGGAAGAATAGTGCTTTTTATAGCTCATAAATACCCTGATTTGGTCAATAAGGCTGTTATTGTTGATATACCGCCTCGGAATTTGACGGATGAGGGATTTTTATATAAAGCTGAACATCAAAGGATTATTAAAGCTTTACTTTCTTTGAATTTAACTGAGTTTGAAAATCGTTATATGATAGCAAAAGCTCTTAGAACAATATATGGTTTATCAGAGCGTTTAGTTTCCTTTTTATTGAAAAATATTGTGCGGGAGAATGGAATTTTTAGATGGAGAATAAATTTAAAAGCGATAGCTGAAAATTTACATATAATAGGTAAAGGGTTTGAAAATTTTTTACCTTCTAAATTGAAAATGCCAATTTTATTTATCAAAGGCGAGAAGTCTCATTATATAAATGAGCAGGATATTAGATTTATTAAAGAGAATTTTCCGAATGCAAAAGTAGAAGTAATTCCTTCTGCTGGACATTGGCTTTTTGTGGAACAGCCAGATGCCTTTATTTCTTTGGTAAGAAATTTTTTTGGTTGATACAATGAATGTTAAAATAAGCATTGTAAAATATGTTGTTCAAAAGTAATAGTTTTTTATTTTTGTTTTGGATAAATTCTAAAATAAATGTTTATGAAAAGGGAAAAAATGAAATTTGACACAAAACTCATTCATAGTGGTGAGTTTGATGATCAGTTTGGGAGTGCCACAGTACCTATTTATCAAACTTCTACGTTTAAGTTTAAAAATGCAGATCATGGAGCGCGTTTATTTGCAGGAGAGGAAGAAGGATATATTTATACCCGAATAGGTAATCCGACAATAAGAGCATTGGAGAGAAATATTGCGTCATTAGAGGAAGGCTATGATGGTATTGCTACCAGTTCTGGAATGGGTGCTGTTGCCACTGTATATATGACATTTTTAGGAGCTGGTAAGCATGTAGTAAGTTCTGCTTCGGTATATGGACCTTCGCGTGGACTTTTAGAAAAAGATTTTGCTCGTTTTGGTGTGAAAGCTTCTTTTGTTCATACTTCTGATATAAAACAAGTAGAAGAGGCAATCCGACCTGAAACTGCTTTGATATATATTGAAACACCTGCAAATCCTACAATGGAAGTAACGGATATAGCAGCGGTTGCAGAGATTGCTAAAAAACATGGCATACCTTTGGTTGTTGACAATACTTTTTCTACTCCGTATCTTCAAAAGCCATTAACTTTGGGTGCAGATGTGGTTTTGCATTCAGTGACGAAATTTATTAACGGTCATGCTGATATAGTTGGAGGCATTCTTGTTGCCAAAGATAAAGAGATTTATAACAGATTGCGTCATACTATGGCATATATAGGAGTAAATATGGATCCACATCAGGCGTATATGGTATTGCGAGGCGTAAAGACATTATCTTTGAGGGTTGAAAAAGCTCAGCAAAATGCTATGGAATTAGCTCGTTTTTTAGAAGCTCATCCGAAAGTTGCATGGGTGAAATATCCGGGATTAGAATCTCATCCGCAGTATGATATAATAAAACGGCAGATGAAAGGTCCTGGAACTATGATAAGTTTTGGTTTAAAAGGAGGTCTAAAGGCTGGTAAATGCTTGATGGACAATGTTAAATTGATATTATTAGCAGTTTCTTTGGGAGGTGTGGAGAGTTTGATTCAGCATCCAGCTTCTATGACCCATGCAGCAGTACCTCGTGAAGAGAAGTTAAAGGCAGGTATAACTGATGATTTAGTTCGATTTTCGGTCGGAATTGAGGATATTGAAGATTTAAAAGCTGATTTAGCACAAGCATTAGACAAGTGTTAAAAATATACTGCTATGTTTAAGGAATTGCCACAAATTGGTATTACAGGAAAATATGAACGTATTGTGGAATATAAATACACTGCTGAGGCATTGGGCTCCGGTGGTGTAAAAGTTTTTGCTACTCCTGCTATGATAGGTCTAATGGAGCAAGCTGCATTGAATCTTATTCAGCCTTATTTAGAAGAAGGATATTCAACTGTTGGGTTAGAAGTGAATGTAAAACATATTAAAGCAACCCCAATGGGGCAAAATGTATATGCAGTGGCAAAACTTGTCAAAATTGATGATAAAAAATTAACTTTTGAGGTTGAAGCTTATGATGAGGAAGGAAAAATAGGCTTCGGCTCGCATAGACGTTATATTATAAACGTAGAAGAGTTTCTTAAAAATATTTATGGGGAATAATTACATAGAGGGGCTGTTCGAAAGAGCAGTCCCTTTTTGTGATATTTGCTCAAAAAATTTTGATTTAGATGTTTCATTTTGTATAATTGAAACAAAAAAATGAATAAAGAAGCAAAAATATATATAGCAGGTCATACTGGCTTAGTAGGTAGTGCTATATATCGCAAATTACAAGAGAAAGGGTATAAAAATTTTCTTTTCACCCCTCATAGTGAGTATGATTTACGTAATCAGGCTGTTGTTGAGAGTTTTTTTAAACAGCATAAACCTGAATATGTTATCTTGGCTGCGGCTAAGGTTGGAGGTATTGTTGCAAATAATACATATAGAGCAGAGTTTATTTATGACAATTTGATGATTGAAGCAAATATAATTCATGCGGCATATAAATATGGTGTAAAAAAGTTGTTGTTTTTGGGTTCCTCTTGTATTTATCCTAAGTTTGCGCCCCAGCCTATAAAAGAGGAATATCTGTTGACCTCGGAATTAGAATATACTAATGAACCTTATGCCATTGCCAAAATAGCAGGTATTAAATTGATTGAAAGTTATAATTTACAGTATGGCACAGATTTTTTGGCAGTTATGCCTACAAATTTATATGGTAGAAATGATAATTTTGATTTAGAAAAATCACATGTTTTACCGGCTTTGATTCGTAAAATGCATTTAGCTAAATCATTGGAAAATCAAGATATTGATGCTATTAGAAAGGATTTTGATAAAAACCCCGTTGAAGGTATTGATGGTAGCGCTTCTGAAAATGTTATATTGGATATTTTACATAAGTATGGCATAAGATATAATGCTGGGGAGGTTGTTCTGTCTTTATGGGGAACAGGAAAACCTTTGCGTGAATTTCTACATGCAGATGATTTGGCTGAGGCTTGCGTTTTTCTAATGGAGAATTTATCTTTTAAAGATATTTTGAAACAAGATTTTGGTATAGAAAATCCTGAGTTTCCATATACAAAATCTGAGGTTAGAAATACTCATATCAATATTGGAGTTGGTAAGGATATCAGTATTAAAGATCTTGCAGAAATGGTAAAAGAAATTGTTGGTTTTAATGGTAAAATTGTTTGGGATACAAGTAAACCTGATGGTACTCCTCGTAAATTGCTTGATGTGTCAAAAATACATTCTTACGGTTGGCATGCTAAAATACCTCTAAGGCAAGGTATTGAACAAGTTTATTCTGAATATATTTCTTGATTATTACCAAATGAACGATATTCAAGAAGTATTTTGCAAAATTTTATATATTCGTTAAATTTTGGAATTTTATGAGTTCATCGTATATATTTGAATTTCTGTGGATAAAGTGTTTAATACCGATTTTTTCCAGATCCTCTCTTGTTTGGGGATTGCCGGCAATAACTATTATAGTTTTGTCTTTAAGCTTAGGATAGATTATATTTGCCATTTCAAGATATAGTTCATCATTGGCACATAATACAGTAATTTCAGATGGATTTGTTTCCCATTGATTAAGACCTTCTTCAATAGTTTGGAAGCCTATATTGTCAACAATGTGAAAACCCGCAATAGCAAAGAAATTGCTCGCAAAGTCTGCTCTGGCACGGCGCATTGCTATTTTTCCGTACGGGAATAGGAAAACTTGTGGAATCTTCTTTGCTTTTTCTGTTTTTATGCGGATTTGTTCAAATATTTCTGCAAGCCGTTTTGTTTTTAAAGCATTGAATTTTTTATCAGGATTTTCCTGATATTCAGGAGGTATTTCTATTTTAGTTCCTTTTAGTGTTTCGTTTTTATTGGGATATTTATTTGTTCCCAGAATAGATATTTTGCCTTTTTTTACGGCTTCAATTTCTTTATCGTTGATTTTTTTAACTTCTTGATAAATAAAGTTATTTTTTAAAGCTTTTAGGAAACCACCTTGTTTTTGGATTTGTAAAAATATTTCCCAAGCCTTTTCAATTAATTTATATTTGACATTTTCAATATAAAAGGAACCACCTGTTGGATCTATAACTTTATCTATGAAAGCTTCGTGTTTTAATATAAGTTGTTGATTTTTAGCTATTCTTTCTGAAAATTCATCAGGTTTACGAAATATGATATCGAAAGGTTCAACAGTTATTATATCGGCTCCAGCGATTGCGGCGGCTAATCCTTCCACAGTAGTGCGTATCATATTTACGTATGGATCATAGATTGTTTTGTTCCTTCTTGTTGTTATAGCATGAATGAAAGGGATAGCTTGCTTTTCGAGGTTTTTATCATAAGCACCAATAAATTTTCCATATAAATATCTAAAAGCAGCGAATTTTGCAATTTCAAGTAGATATTCACTATTTACTGCGAAGTTGAAAATAAATTTTTTTATTACATCTTGTATTTTAAAGTTTTGTTCAGTTGCAAAATTTATATACTCTTCTGCAATAGCAAGAGCAAATGCGATTTGTTGTGCTGCGGAAGCTCCTGCATTAGCATATTTCTCTGTATTGATAGAAAGAGTTTTGAAGTGTTCTAAGGGAGAGTTAAGCAATAGTAATATTGAGTCTAAATCATTTAATATTTCGTTATCTATGCCAGTGAAGGCTATTTTGGTGTAAGGGTCAAAATTTATTGAGCCTTGAATAGTTTTTATATTTATGTTGTGCCTGTTTGCATATTCAGTTAATAAAGGAATAATTTTTTCAGGATTGTATAGAGCTATGAAATGAATGGGATTTTTTTCTACATTTATGTTGTTTATTAGCTTTTCAAAGTTTTCATATTCTAAATTTATTGTTTCACCGAAGTCTATACCGATACTATCTACTCCATTTGCTATTAAATTGATAATTTTTTTATTTGTTTCGTTTGGAGAAGTAAAGTATATATTGAGCCTTATAGTCCAGTCGTTGTTATTTTTATAGCCTCTTATATAGGGAGCTTCTTTTGGTAATATATCTGTAATAGATAGATTTTCAGTATTTTCTTTTCTGTAAAAAGGTTGAAATTTTATACCATCAATAGTTGTTCGTATGAGTTTATTTAGATTATCAGTTTTAAGGTCTTTTTTTATTCTTTCAATCCATTGTTCTGTTGTTATAGGGGGAAATTCTGCAAATAAGTTTTCCATAGTTTTGCTTTTTTCCAAAATTGAGAATAAAATTTATTTTTTCAAAAGCGTTTTAAAATTGATAGTTATTGTATCTTCATTTTTAAAAAGTGCATTTAGGAACCATATAGGTTCAGGTTCTGTTAATGTTTCAATATTTCCTGGTGTGTATTTTTCGTCGTTATTTTTATCAAATAGTATCTTAATTTTATAATTATTTGGCTCTATTGGGGGGAGATAGAATATAGTATCTTTTTTTGTTTTTACTGAGTATAGTTTTTTTTCGTTAAGGTCATATAGGGAAATAATAATTTGTCCAGTTTTAATTTTACTTGTATCTGCGGAATTAGTTAGTTTACCGATATTTTTTACAATTATTTTGGGTTTAATGAAATTGCTGGTATCTGTTATTTTTATAGTGAAACTGATAGTATCATTAGTTCGTAAGAATATATCTTGAAATGCACAAGAGTCTATTTTTATTTTATAGGAGTTTTTAGGGTATAACTTGTTGAAAATAAGTATTTTATGTGTTGGCTTTTTAATTTTTTCAATATGATATTTTAGAGGTTTTAGCAGAGTAATTTTTTTGTTTGTATCTTTTGATGAGGTAATAGTGTTAGTTTTTACTTGTTTAGAGATATTATAGGAGATTACTTTTAAGTTTAAAGTGTCTTGATGGTAAAATGTATCTTGCATTTCATTTACTGCGTACCATTTTAGAAGTATTTTTAAATTTTTTTGTCTTTTTATTCTGTTGTCTGTTATTAAAAGGAATAGAGTATCTTTATGATTATTTAAAAATATTGGTCTGTACCATTTTTTTCTATGTTTTATAGAGTTTAGAATTTTTATTTTCGGAAGGGTTTGGAGGTTATCTTTGAATATAAGTTTTATTTTATTTTTTTGATATCTAAGAGCTTTTATAAGAGGATTGCCTTGGTATTTATATATTGATTTTATTGTGTCGGTTATATAAAATTTTTTATTGTTGAGGGTATAGTCATATGCTTTGATTAGGCAAATTATTGTATCGTAAAAATTTTTTTTAAGATTTACTATTATTGAATCTTCTGTTTTTTGAATTGAATATAAGCTATCTGGTAAGTTTTTTATTTGTATATAGAATTCATTTGTAGGATTTTTGGCTGTGAAAATAAGGTGTTTATTTTCAGTCCGTTTGAAAGAAATTTTTTGCCGTTCTACAAATACTTTGAATTGTTTTGAGAGTTTTTGAAGTTCATTAAAAAAATAAAGATTATCGTAATGTAAAGTAAAGGTTAATGTGTCTTTATGTATTAAACTGTCATTTAATAAATTAACCTCAAAATGTTTATTGTCCTTTTTTATTAGCCGGTAGTATAAGCTGTCGTTTTGTATATTTTTAAAATCAAGTTTTATATTTTTTATTATAGGCCTTGAAAAGTTGATTATTAATTTGTTATAGCTTACTCTTTTAACTAAAACTTTTTGTTTTTTTAAATCTATTGGGATAGTGTCAATTATTTGATAAAGTTTTATTTTATTAGTATCGATATTTTGTATAAGGCTATAAAATGTAATTGATAAGGTATCTGTTGGCAGAAGTTTTTTTGGAATTTCAATCTCTAAGTTAGAAGTATCTTTTTGCTTGTCATAGTCATAAAAAATGAGGGTATCGGTTATTTTATTATCTTTATATGGATATGAGACAAGGGCTTTAATTGTATCGGAGTTATATACCGTGCTATCTGTTATCCATAGCACTACTGAATCGCTTTTAGGATAAAATTCTTTAATGATATTTTTTGTTGTTGGGAACAAAGTAAAATTAAGACTATTTTTATTGATAGGTTTGGCAAAGTTTATTATTAGTTGTCCTTTTAGAATTCTTTCGTAAGATTTTATATATTGGGTATCTTGTAGTTGTTGGAATGTACGGATTTCTATATTTTGAGGGAGAAATTGAGTTTTTAGGGTAATAGTAATGCTATCTTGTTTTAAAGTGTCTAATAGAGTATCGTTTATTTTTATTATTGAGCCGGCAGGGAGTGTGTCAATGATTGTATCTATTTTGATTTTAGGCGTAATAGTACTATCTATGAACCCTATTATATTTTCCGGGAAGCCATCATATGTGTAATTATCGTTTAAGTCTTTGAAGGCTATTAGATAGTATTTTTGAGGTTTCAGGTATTGCAATGAAAAATTACCTGCGCTATCTGTTTTTGCACAATAATCAGGTATTTTATTATACTGGATACCCTTTGAAGCTTCATATGCTCCTACGATAATGTCTTTTAAAGGTTTTAAAGTTTTTGCATCAATAACTTTACCGGATATTTTTAAAGAGTCTATTTTGTTATATGTTGAAAAAATAAAGCTGAAATTTTTCAGTATATTTCCTTCATTAAAATCTGCTATTGAATTTCCAAAATATAGGTAATAGGTAGTTGAATCTTTTAGTTTATCTGGAAATATTATAATTAGCTTTTTGCCCTTGATTTTAAATTTTGGTTTTTTAGATAATGGAATTGAGCTAAAAAATTGATTGTTAATATTTTTAAGTTGAAAGAACTCGTTAAATTTTATAGTGATTTTCTTTGCAGTGTAATTTGTATCGAATTTTTTTGGAATAGTATAAATTATATGTGGAGGTATTGTATCTCTGGGACCACCGGAAAGTTGTCCTTCTTGTGCACATTGACTCATTAAAATTTCGATTATCAAAAGTATGATTATTATGTAAATATCTTTGCTTTTCATAAAAATTTCTTACCTTAAAAACAAAGGTATAAAAAAATTGGTAAAGCATATATGCTTTTTTTACTTTTGCCAAAAAAGAGTAGATGGTCTTATTAACGGGTGCTACTGGTTTTTTAGGATCTCATTTATTACTTGAATTGATATCACGAGGTAAAAAAGTAAGGGCTTTTTTGAGAGATAAGAAAAAGATAGTTAGAATTAAAGCTTTATGTAGTATTTATGGCTTTGATTTTTCGCAGGTAGAAAGGAATACAGAATGGTTTGAAGGTAATTTGACTAATTTTCAAGATATTTTTCGTTCAATTGAAGGTGTTAAAGAAGTATATCATACTGCTGCTAAGGTATCTATGCTTTCTCGTAATGAGCAAAGTTTTTGGAATGTTAATGTAAAATCTACCGAGGTCCTTGTTAATGCTGCATTAGATAATTCTATTGAAAAATTTTGTTATATAAGCTCTATTGCTGCATTAGGAAGCTCTCCGCAAGGGGTGGTAAATGAGGAAACCTATGCTAATCCTGAGGAAAAAAAATCTTTGTACTCTAAAACCAAGTATTATGGCGAGATGGAAGTATGGAGAGGTATAGAGGAAGGTCTTAATGCAGTTATAGTTAATCCTTCATATATAATAGGTGTCTCAGCAAATTGTAAAGGAAATGGGTGCATTTTTTTTAATTTAGTCAATAAAGGTTTAAAATATTCTACTTCTGGGAAATTGGGCTTTGTTGATGTTAGAGATGTGGCATATCTTGCAGTAGAATTGATGGAACGCTCTATTTTTGGAGAGAGATTTATACTCTCAGCTCAGGATATTTCTTTTACGAATATTTTGCAATGGACTGCTCAGGCGTTAGGTAAAGATATAAATTTTAAAGAACTTTCAGCGACTTCTGTTAAAGCTTTCTCATATTTATTTTCTTTTTTGTCCTTTTTGGGGATAATGCGTAATCCGTTAACTCCTGCTGTTATTGAGAATCTTTTTTTACAAGAGAGTTATTCAAATAAAAAAATTTTAGGTGCATTACCGAATTTCAAATTTAGGAATATAAAAGATACAATTTTTGAGCTGGGGCAATATTTTAGGAGTATCTCCAAATAATTATATACCAGTTTTTGCTACATATTCTCTGCAATTTTTTTTAAAACGTAAAAAATATTTCTTTTTAGAGATATATTTAACTTTTTTTAATTTAAAAATTGGATTTCTTTGCTTAAATTTGCAAAAACAAATCTTAAAAATTAAAGTTATGGAAAAAGCAAAATTATTACTGGCAGAGGACGATATAAATTTAGGAAACGTCCTACAACAATACTTAATTGCCAAAGGTTTTGAAGTTGATCTTTTTACAGATGGAAATGCTGCTTATGAAGGCTTCCTCGAAGGGGATTATGATTTGTGTATTTTGGATATTATGATGCCTGAAAAAGATGGCTATACACTTACTAAAAACATTCGTCAAGTAAATAATAAGATTCCAATTATTTTCTTGACTGCTAAGAATTTGAAAGAAGATGTTATTAAGGGATTTAAAGTCGGTGCTGATGATTATATTACTAAGCCTTTTGAAATGGAGGAATTAGTAGCTCGTATAAATGCTGTATTAAGACGAACTTCTAATCAATTTAAACGTCAGACTAAATTTAAAATTGGTAATTTCACTTTTGATGCTGTTAAACAAGAACTTAAAATTGGTGATAAGAAAATAAATCTTACTACAAAAGAAAATAATCTTTTGTATATTTTAGCGTTGAATATCAATGAATTAGTAGAAAGAAGCTATGTATTAAAACAAGTTTGGGGAGATGATTCTATTTTCAATGCTCGTAGTATGGACGTATATATTACAAAGTTGCGTAAATATTTGTCAGCAGATCCTAATGTAAAGATTATAAATATCCATTCTCGTGGATTTAAACTTGTCGCTAATAGAGAAAATGATGACGAAGAATAAAAAAGCTATAATTGTAAATTTAGTAAGGGGCGTCTGAAAAGGCGCCTCTTTTTTATTTTCTTATAATTTTTTACTTTACAATTTCTCTTGCCGTCAAACATTATCTAAATCTCTAAATATTTACAATATCCTTGATTTTTGGAGCGCCTCTTTTTTCTTGGGAAAGAGTTTTATTTAACTTCTAACATCGCTATTTTAGACAATAAGAAATCCTTAAATCTTTGATAAAGATTGCTCTCTTTTCTATTGTTTATTTTTAGGTAATAAGAATTGCATGCTAAGTCTCTAATTTTCAATCTGTAATACTTTTCTTATTAAAAAGTATAGAGTTAGGGTTCAACTTAAATTAAAATTCTTTATAAATTAAAAAAGTTGTAATTTTAGTTTATATTTGTTCAAAAAAAGTATAATGAAGGAAATCGATGTAGAAGTAATGGCACCTGTTGGGAATTTCGAGACTCTGGCAGCAGCAGTGCAGGCAAAAGCAGATTCAGTATATTTTGGAGTGGAGCAATTGAATATGCGGGCTAAATCTGCTAATAATTTTAAACTTACAGATTTACCAGAAGTTGTTAATATTGCTCATACAAATGGAATGAAAGCCTATTTGGCACTTAATACTATAATCTACGATCATGATTTACGAATAATGCGAAAATTAGTTGATGCTGCCAAAGAAGCAGGTGTTGACGCAATAATTGCTTCCGATATAGCAGTTATGACTTATGCTCGTAGTAGAGGTGTGCCTGTTCATGCTTCTACCCAATTAAATATAAGTAATACAGAAGCACTAAAATTTTTTGCTAATTTTTGCGATGTTGTTGTTTTAGCTCGTGAATTAACACTTTCACAGATAAAATATATAGTTGATACTGTTAATAGAGAACAAATAAAAGGTCCTTCTGGCGAGCTCGTTAAAATAGAAATTTTTGTTCATGGAGCATTATGTATGGCTATCTCTGGTAAATGTTATTTGAGTTTACATGAGTTTAATTCCTCTGCTAATAGAGGGGCGTGTAAGCAAACTTGTAGACGTGCTTATATCGTGATTGATAAGGAAACAGGTTATGAGTTAGAAATTGATAATGAGTATATTATGTCTCCAAAGGATTTAAGCACAATAAATTTTTTAGATAAAATTTTAGCTACTGGTGTTTCTATTCTAAAAATTGAAGGTCGAGCCAGACCTCCTGAATATGTTAAAACTGTCACAGAAGTATATAAAGAAGCAGTTTTGAGTATTAAAGAAGGCACTTATACCCCTGAAAAAATTCAATTATGGACACAAAGATTGGCAAGAGTATTTAATAGAGGTTTCTGGGACGGATATTATTTGGGTAGAAAGCTGGGTGAATGGACAGATAGCTATGGCTCCAAAGCAACAAGACAGAAATTTTTTATAGGGAAAATTACTAATTATTTTTCTAAAATAGGTGTAATTGAATTACAGATTTTGGCTGATAAAATTTCAGTTGGTGATGAATTTTTAATTATTGGTAATAAAACCGGAGTTGTGGAGGGTAAAATAGAAGAAATACGAATTGATGATAAGCCTGTCTTAGAAGCATATAAAGGAGATATTGTATCTATACCTGTAAAAGAGCGAGTAAGACGCTCTGATAAATTTTATAAATTATTGAAAACTGAATTTGCAAACACAAAATAAATCAAGATGAAACGAATTATATTTTTGTTGTTATTTTTCCCTTATTTTGTATATGCTCAAATTATAAATGAAGATTTTGAGGACGGAAATATTAATGGCTGGACAGAAAGTACTTCTGGGCATTGGGCTGCTTCATCAATAGAGCCGATAAATGGTTCATATTCTTTGCACCATATTTATGATGCTTCCAGTTCCTCTCATGACCAAATTTCTTTATCTATACCCTCTATTGATATTACAACAGGACTTACTCGTTGGTATTTTAAAGTGAAATATACTTATAACCCTTCAAGTTCTAATAAGTGGGCTTTTTTCTTAATGGCAGATGCAGATGCTCCTTATATGCAGCCAGATAGCGCTATTAATGGATATGCTTTGGGCGTAAATATGACTTCTTATGATGATACCTTGTATTTATACAGAATTGATAATGGAAGTTTTACGCCATTGATCAATACGCATTTAAACTGGAATTCTTTGAATGATATTGCAGGATTTTTTATAACTCGTTCCGCAATAGGTCTCTGGAAAGTTTATATTGATATTAACGGGACTTATGATAATTTAATCCAATATGGAGACCCTTATACTGATGCCACTTATACACAGGCTTTATATCTGGGTGTATATTATAAATATACTTCTGCACAGGATAGGAAGCTATGGGTAGACGATGTTATGCTTTTTGAACCTTTGAACTATGATACTGATTCTCAGGTATTACCAGGCCCAGATACTGAGCCCTCGTCAATATCTTCTATGATAAATAGTCCGGATGGAGTAGAAGTTTTTGACGTTCAATTTCAAGATGCTGGAACTTCTGACGGTTTGCCAACTATTATAAAGTCTATTACCTTTACTCAGGGAGACCATAATAATATCCCTAACTGGCAACAGGTGATTGCTGGTGCAAAATTATTTGGTACAGATATTCCGAATGGTATAGTGGGCACTGTCTTAAATGATAGGATAATTTTTCAGGCTGATACCTTAGCTATGATAGAAGATGGAACTACTGAGCATTATAAACTTTATATTTGGCTAAAAAGAGATTTATCCGCTATAAATGATAACGATAATTTGGAGATACGTTTGAATTATAATGATATATTAACAGATTTCAATGGTTCCCTTTTTGGCTCAGGCGATGTGGAAAGTGGAGATAATAATTTGGCTATAAGTATTTCCGCTACACAATTGAGTTTTTTCAATATCCCTGCTTCTGTTTTGCCCGGAGAGCCTTTTTCTTTGGGTGTTAAGGCTACTGATGCTAATGGTAATAAGGACTTAGACGCTTCTGTTTCTGTTTCATTGAGTTTAAATACAGGTTCTGGTGAGCTTAATTCAAGTTCTGGTTTAACCCAGAATCTTATAAATGGTGAATATTTATGGAATGATTTGACTTATAGTGAGTTGGGAGAGTTTACTCTTCTTGCTTCTGCCTCTGGTTTACAATCAGCACTTTCTCCTGTTATTGTATGTTCTGATTATTTATTTTATCTTAATGATGATTTTGAGGACGGTGAAATCTCCGATTGGATACAAAGTCAGTCTGCTCACTGGATGGCTTCCGATCAAGAGCCTATTGATGGTAATTATTCCCTTAAACAGGTATATGATGCAAGTACTTATGGTACAGATATCATTTGCCATCCTTTACCACAAGTCGATTGGAATATAGATACTTTAATATGGCGTTTTCAAGTTTTATATGCTAATAATTCGCCTTCCTCTTCTAATAATTGGTACGTTTTTTTAGCTTCTGATGCTTCTTATGATCAGATGAATAGCTCGGGAAATATTAATGGTTTTGTACTTGGAGTTAATTTTATTGGTAATGATGATTTAATAAAACTTTGGCATATAAATAATGGTTCTGTATCTGAGGTTGTTTCTACTAATTATGATTGGAATAATACAGATGCTTCTTTGCCAAAAGGTTTTGAGGTTTTAAGAAAAAATACAGGTGAATGGGAGATTAAAATAGATGATAATGGAGGATTTGATGACCTGTTTGTGTATGGTACTGGAAATGATAATTCTGTTTTTTCTACTTCATATTTCGGAATTGTATATAATTATAGTTCAACACAGGATAGAAAACTTACACTTGATGATATTTACTTTGGAGAGCCTATTCCAGATTTACAACCACCCAGCTTAGATACTGTTTACGTTTTATCAGATAATCATTTGCGTTTGATTTTTAGTGAGGATATCGCTACCGATGCAGCGGAAAATACTTCTAATTACTTTGTTGATAATGGTATAGGTTCGCCTATTTCTGCCACTCAAAATGTTTTGAATAAACGTATTGTTGATCTTAGTTTTTCTACATCATTTCAAGAGAATTTAAATTATTTGCTAAAAGTAAGTAATATTCGTGATATTGCAGGTAATGTTGCTGATACTTTGCGCTATTATTTTCAATGGAAAAATATACGTTTAGAAAAGATAAGATTAGTTTCTCAACAAGCATTAGACGTAAAATTTTCAAAACTTGTTGATACAATTACAGCTCAGAATATTTCTAATTATTATATTGATAATGGTATTGGTAATCCGATATCTGCGACTATTGATGCAAATGACAGCAGTTGGGTACATTTAGTATTTTCAAATCCTATGCAATATGAACAAAATTATATTTTACATATTGAAAATGTGCAAGATAGATATGGTAATTCTATTGCAGCAACTGATTATCCTTTTTTATTCTATTTGGTTCGTAAATATGATGTCGTAATAAATGAGTTAATGATAGATGTAAATCCACAGCCTGTTGCATTGCCTCCTTATAAATATATTGAACTGTATAACTTAACGCCATATAATATAGATTTGACAGGCTGGACATTACAGATTGGCGATAATCATTTATTAGAATTTCCTTCTGTGAATATTGATAGTATGGGATATGTGATAATTTGTCCACAAGAAGCTGCTAATGATTTTGCACCTTTTGGTACAGTTGCCCCAATTTTAGTGTCTTCATATCTTACATCTACCTCTGGTAAGCGTGTTGTTATTCGTAATGATAAAGGACAAATTATAGATGATATAACATATTCTCCTGATTGGTATAATGACGATGAACACGATGATGGTGGTTGGTCTTTGGAACGTATAGATCCTACAAATCATTGTAATCAAAATAATAATTGGCACGCCAGTGAAAATTATGCAGGAGGAACTCCCGGCAGTCGTAATACTGTTATGGGAAGCAATCCAGATAATGATAGCCCTTATCTTATAGATTATCAGATTATTACATCACAGGATTTAAAGCTAAATTTTTCAGAAACTGTGGATAGTTCGCAGGCAGGAAGTATATTAAATTATATACTGAATTCTCAAATTACACCTATATATGCTAATGTTGAGGATAATACAGTATTTCTGCATTTTCTTGAACCTTTCGTGCCCGGAGATAATGTTTTATTGATAAAAAACATTGCAGATTATTGCTCTAATGTAATGGATGATAGCCTATTGACATTTTTCTATCGTCCTATTTATGTTTTGGACGTTGAGCCAAAGTCAGCAAATCAACTCAAAATATATTTTTCTGAACCTGTTGGTAAAGCATCTGCTGAAAATCCTTTAAATTATACTGTAGATAATGGTGTGGGAAATCCTACTGTGGCTTTAAGAGATGCTAATGATTCGTCTATTGTACACTTGTTTTTCAATAATTCTCAGTTCCCACAAGACCAGTATTGCACTATTACTATCTCTTCTTTGACCGATATATATGGCAATCCGATGGATACCAAATATGTTGATTTTGTTTATCATATACCGCAGCCTTTTGATATTATTATCAATGAGATGATGATTGATGTCAATCCTCAGCCACAGGGACTTCCTCCTCAGCAATATGTTGAATTGTTAAATACTTCTGATTATGATATTTGGCTCACAGATTGGTATTTTATTGCTGAAAATCAAAAGCCAAGAATATTTCCAAATGTAAAGATACCTGCTGGTGGTTATCTTTTGCTCTCTACACAAGAAGGATATTCCGATATAAAACAGTATGGAACAACTGTGCCAATTTTAGGCACTAATGATTTAATTCAAGCAGGCAAACAACTTTTAATATATGATAATCACGATAACCTAATTTATCATCTTCGTTATTCTGATGCTTGGTATCACGATGATGTTAAAGATGATGGAGGATGGTCATTGGAAAAGATAGACCCGTTTAATTTTTGCGAAAGTGGCTTTAATTGGACAGCCTCTGAGGATATTAGTGGCGGTACTCCCGGACGTAAAAATTCTGTTTTTGCTTCAAATCCTGATACTGTTGGCATAAAATTGCTGCATTTGAAAGTTTTAGCTTCCAACCGCTTGTTATTGATTTTCAATAAGAACGTGTCATTTACTTCTTTGGATACTTCAAATTTCTATATTTCGGATTTTTCATATTCAAGCCAAGTGAGTATTTCAGATACAAGCTATAAAGCTTTAATTGTAGTATTTCCTAAGCAATTTGAGGATACACATAGTTATACACTCCAAATAAGTAATGTTTATGATGATTGTGATAATTTTACAGATACGAGTGTTTCTTTCGTTTATTATTTAATTCATCCGGAGTATTTATGGGTTTTGAATGCTAACCAATTACAAGTTAAATTTTCGGAAACTGTGGATTATAATTCGGCTATTGATCCTAATAATTATCACGTAGATAATTCTATCGGAAATCCTAATTATGTTGTACGAAGCACTCAGGATCCTTCAATAGTTTACTTACAATTTGATAATCAGTTTAAAGATGGAGAAACTTATACTTTAAGTATAAGTGGTTTAAAAGATGTTAATGGTAATACGATGCGAGACGCTCAGCTTCAGTTTGTTTATTATATGGCTAAACCTAATGATATAGTAATCAATGAAATATTGTTTAATCCATATCCCGGTGGTTCCGATTATGTTGAGCTGTATAATCGTTCTCCTTATCCTATAAATCTTTTAAATATCCGTATTGCCAAACGTGATGACAATGATTCGATAGTTTCTGTATATAAGATTTCCGATAATAATTTAATGTTTCCTCCTCACAGTTATTTAGTTTTAACTACGGATACCGCAAATGTCAAACAAACATATCCTTATAATGGAGGAATGTTTATTCAAATGAAAAATATGCCAGCTTTCCCAGATGATGAGGGAAATGTTGTTATTTTGGATAAAAATGATACAATTATAGACGAATTCCATTATTCTGAAAAAATGCATTTTGCACTGATTTCTGATCCGGAGGGTGTAGCTTTGGAACGAGTAAATTATGATAGACCTACACAAGATAGCAGTAATTGGCATTCTGCTGCGCAAAGTGTAGGTTTTGGAACTCCCGGACTTAAAAACTCTCAATATCATTCGGATAGTATAACAGTAATAGGAGAAATCACCATTGACCCAATTACTTTTTCTCCGGATAATGACGGATTTGATGATTGGACAACGATACATTACAAATTTGATAAACCCGGTTATTTTGCTAATGTTATGATATTTGATAGTCAGGGACGTCTGGTGCGTTATCTTAAAAAAGATGAACTCATTGAACAAGAAGGCGAATGGATATGGGATGGTTTAGATAATCAAAATAGAAAGGTCAAAATAGGCATTTATGTAGTAGTAGTACAAATTTTTGATGATCAGGGACATCGTGCCTTATTTAAAAAGCCAGTGGTTGTTGCAGGCAAAAAATAATATCTGATACGGAGGGCTGTAATTTAGGCTCTCCGTATTTTTTATTAGCCGATAAGTCAATTAAAGCAAAACACTTTTTTTTGATGAGTTTCGCCAGCCTGCTTGATATTCGTTATTTACGAAATATACATTTATATCTGCCTGATATTCATTTGGTACGAAATATACTTTCTTATCTGCCTGATATTCATTCGGTACGAAATACCATAGAAATTCTTTTGTGGCTTGATATTCATTATTGACTATGTAAACTTTTAAATCTGACTGAAATTCAGCATTTACTTTATGTGCCTTGAAATCGGCTTGGTATTCATTTTTTACTTCGTAGATTTTCATTTTTTCTTTTGAAATTACGAAAAACTTTTTTATTTTTCAATATTTTTTTGATTAAAATTTTAATAGACTGATTTGCTTTTTTCTTATCTGATTGTTATAAAAAGAAAAACTGAGGTTTTAAAATAGTTTTGGATAATCTATTTTTTTGCTTTTAACTTCGCTTTTTATTTGTTGGGTAAGTTCTTTTTCAATTTCTTTTATAAATCTACTTTCTTGACGCTTGAATTTTTTATTTTGTATATTGATGACTTTGGGATATGTTAAGTAAAGGAGTTTTTTTGCGCGTGTTGTTGCTACGTAAAACAGTCTTCTCTCTTCTTGAATATCAACATCTTTTTTAAATAGTGTATAAGGAATGAAACCTTCTGTACAGCCAGCTATAAATACACAGGAGAATTCAAGTCCTTTTGAGGCGTGTAGGGTCATTATTTTTACATTTTCTATTTCTGCTGAATAATCATCTGCTGGCATACTTAAATTCATATATTCAATGATTTCATCGAGAGATTTATCTTTTATAATGTTTATAAAGCGCTTATATTCATCAGTTTTTTCTTTATAGTCTTTTGCAAATAGATTATTCCATAAGCT
Organism: uncultured Bacteroidales bacterium; assembly: GCA_964637235.1. Lineage (GTDB taxonomy): Bacteria > Bacteroidota > Bacteroidia > Bacteroidales > S143-33 > CAZWVR01. The sequence goes on from CAZWVR010000018.1 coordinate 23,587, forward strand.
GGAAATGATTTTTATAGGTTCTTTTTCCGATTTTAAATTTTTTATATATGGAATAAAATTTTTTACACTTGATTTAATAAATTGATTATCAGGATATTTAATAAATTGTAAAATATTTAATATATCTGAGAATGGTTTTTGTTTATAAAATGGTTGTTCTCCAATTACTTGGTAGGGAATACCGTGGTCATTTAAAGCTTTTATAATATATGTATGTTGATTTTTTGTTCTGGTTAAAATAGCAAATTCTGATAGAGATTGAAATTCTGTATTTTCGTATCCTTGGGTAATATTACTATCTATTGAAAAGAATCTAACACCTCCGATAAGTTTTTCAATTGTTCTGGCTATAAATTCTGCTTCTGATTTTTGGGTTTGCTGTGGTACTATATTTATTTTTACTCCTTTTTCTTTTCCTTTTAGAATTTGTTCAGATTTGACTATTTGTGCAGAAGCTTTTAGAATATTATCTGTACAGCGGAAACTATATGATAATGTAATTTTTTTTGCGTTGAATTCTTGAATAAAACTATCAATAATTGAAGGATTAGAGCCTCTGAACGCATAAATTGCTTGTTTGGGGTCGCCTATTGCAAAAATTGAGGTATTTTCATTTAAAAGGCTTTTTAGGAACAAGTATTGAGCATTGTTTATGTCTTGGAACTCGTCTATTAGTATGTAATTTTTGGTGAATTGTTTTTTTATATGTTTATCGTTATTAAGTAATTGAGTTGCTTGGATAATGAGGTCGTCCAGATCGAATAGACTGTATTTTTTTAGAAATTCAGAATATTTTAGAAATATTTGTTTTTCTTGTTGGTCGGTGAATTCATTTAGAGTATTTTTATGGTATGAAAAAGACTGAATTAGTTTTTGAATTTTATTTTTTGCTACCCCTAATTCTTGTAGTATTATAGATTTTTGTTCGTCGTCAATAATTATAGGATTTTGAATTTTATTTTTTATGATTTTAAGTGCGTAGCTATGAAATGTATTTATGTCTGGCAGAGGTGTGTCTTTTAGTATATTTTTTAGCCTTTTTTTCATTTCTTCTGCGGCTTGATTGGTGAATGTTACGGCTAATATGTTGGTAGGTGCTATTTTTTGTTGATTTATTAGGAATGCAATTTTTTCTGTAAGGGTTTTTGTTTTACCAGTTCCGGGTCCTGCTTCTACGAAAATAAATTTTTCTTTGCTTTCTACCGCCATCTGTTGTTCTTGCGTAAGAGAGCTTGTTTTTATTTTTGTTAAATTTTTAGAAGGTTGTTTGTTTTTTTGTTTTAAAAGGAGAAATTTTTCCACATCAAAGTTTAGAATTTTTCGTGTTGGAGGTTCTTGTTGTGGCGTTATTTTTAGTCCGAAAAGATTTTTATTAGAACCTTTATTTTTAAGTTCATTTTTTGCAAAGAGTTTAATTTTACCATATTGACCATCAAAGCCTTCTTCTATAAAGACTTTATTTTCGCGCATTCTTTTTATTGCTTCGGCAAGGATTTCTCCCCCTGTTCGTGCAATGGTTTGAATATCTATCTCAAAAAGAATTTGTAGTTCTGAACCTAATTTATTTATAAGAGAAAAATATTGATTATCAACACTTTTGCTGTTTGGGCTTACAGATAATATTTCAGAGATAATTTCTTTAAGTGGGATAAGATATTTAAATTTTTTTCTTATAGGTCTCAAATTTACATCTGCTCTATCTGCAAGTGAGGCTACTCTATGAGCAACACCTAAGGTGACAGGTTTTCCGCAAACTGGGCATATGCCATTGTGTTCTAATGTTTGGACAGGATCCCATCGTATGCCACATTTACGATGTCCATCATAGTGGTATTTACCTTCTTGGGGATATAGATCAATAGTTCCGATGAAATTGTTATTGTCTTGATTTTCAATGGCTTTTTTTATTTCGAAGTAGGAGAGTTCTATATCAAAGATATTGGCGTTTCGTCCGAGTTTTTCCGGAGAGTGGGCGTCGGAATTAGATATTAAATTGAAATCGTCTAAGAATGAGCAAAGCCAGTTCATAGGTAAATCGGAGGATAGACCAGTTTCTACGGCTTTTATATACTTTGTCATATCACCGAAGCATTCTTGTGGGTTATCGAAGCCGGATTTTGAGCCTAAAAGTGCGAACCAAGGTGTCCAAATGTGCGCTGGGATAAATATTATATTAGGGTCTATTTCTAAAAGCATTTCAAGTAAATCTCTTGCATCCAGACCGAGTATAGGGCGTCCATCGGAGAATATGTTGAATTTATTTTCTATTAGTTTTTGCTGAATTTTTTCAACAGTTTCAATAGAGGGAGCTAAGATTACATTGTGTATTTTTCGTACTTTTCCATTTTTTTTATATATGTTGCTTATTTCTGCGGAGAGTATAAATCTTACAAGGTTTTGTTGTTGAGGGTTATTAGGGATTATATATTCTTTTTTTAGTTTTAGTAATCCGTCTTCTGCTGGTTCCAGATAAGTTTTTATTTCGTTTAGCCATTTAGGGTGTGTAAAATCTCCGGTTCCGACTATATTTACTCCTTTTATTTTTGCCCAGAAGTCAAGATAAGGAGGTGTGAGTTGTTTGCTTGTTGCCAGTGAGTAATGGGAATGGATGTGTAAGTCTGCTATGAGTTTCATAATTGTGATCTTAGAAATGATAAGTTTTTCTGTTTTGTAAAGTTATGATTTTTATTTTATAGGTTTTGTGTTTTTTATTTGTAAGTTTATTTGAGATGAGCCAGGGGTTTAGGATTTTTAGCATTCTGTAATTTGTTCCTTGTTTTTGTGCGAAGTCTATTAAATTTGTTATTGAAGTGTCAACTGATATGGTAATTGTTTTTACAGGTTTATACATATCGGCAGTGTCTAATACAAATCCGTAATTACGGGGGTTTGAGAATATAAGTTTATAAGCGAGAATGCGATATATATATCTTGACGTTTCGCGGTTTAGTAAAAGGTCGTAGAAATTGTCAACTTTTTGTTTTTGGAGTTGTTTTTTTAGGGCGTCTTTTCCGATATTGTATGCTGCTGCTGCGAGAGTCCAGCTATTAAATTGGTTATATGCGTCTTTTATATATTTACAAGCGGCGATAGTTGATTTTTCAAGGTTTAAGCGTTCGTCCACATCGTCATTTATTTCCAGACCGTATTCTTTTGCAGTATTTTTCATAAATTGCCAGTATCCTTTTGCGCCTGCTGGTGATGTTGTGTTTACCATACCGCTTTCAGCTACAAGGAGGTATTTAAAATCATCAGGGATTTTATATTGTTTTAATATTTTTTCCACTATTGGAAAGATTTCATTTGCTCTTTTTAGATAAAGGATTGTTTCGGAATGCCAGTACATAATTTTCAGGATTTCGTAATCTAATCCTCGACGTGTATCGTAGTTTTCCAAGGGTACTTTTTCATTTGCGAAGTAGAGAGTTTCCGGTAGGTCTGGCGCATAAATTTTGTAATTTTTTCTAATGAGTTCAGTTTTGTTTTTGTGTGGAGGTTTGTTGTTAGAGAATATTATCCATAAGGATAATGCAGCTATGAATATTACAACTGTAAAGCCTATATAGCAGAATATTTTGTTTTTGAAGTTCATAAAAGTAATTTTTATTATTCATCGGAGAAAAGTTTTTTTACAGCTTTCATATAATATTCAGGAGCTTTTGTAGGTTTTCTGTTTTTTTCGTTTATAAATATCAATAGAGTGCTACCTTCATTTAGCAGTTCTCCTTTTTCGTTATAGATTTCGTATTTAAAGTCCACTTTTACTGGGTGTGGTTCTTTAAGTTGAACCCTCACAGTGAGTAGGTCGTCATAGAATGCCGGTTTAATGTATTTGATTTGCATAGAAGCGATAGGTAGCATATAGCCATCTTCTTCCAGTTGGCGATATGTTATTCCGAGAGAGCGAAGTAGTTCAGTACGGGCTACTTCGTAATATGTTGCATAGTTTCCATAATATACATAGCCCATTTTATCTGTTTCTGCGTATCTGACTCTAATTTTTACTTCAAATGGTTTCATTGGTTTCATAGTTGTATTATTTTTTTATAGGCATATATCCGATTATAATTCCTAAGCAACCTTTAAGGCGGTTTTTTCGTCTTTTGGCTTTCTTTTCAATACGAATAGTAATTTTAAGATTTTCAGTTTTTGTAGCTATAAATTCATAATAATTACTTTCTAACCACATTATTTTATTACCCTGATAATCAGTAAAATATTTATTTTTAATTTTTTTCCATCTTATATTATAATTTGCAAATAAGAGTATCCCGTCTTGATCTGTTATTTTTATTTTTTTCTCTAAAAATTCCAGTCCGATTACTTTTATTATGTATCTATTTCCTTTAATAAAAGCTCGTGTATAGACTATTTTATCTCCTTCTGTTACTACGGGTGCAAAAAAGTTCATATCGAGCATATAGGGTTTTATACTTTCGGCTGCAATTGATCGGATATATTCTTTACATTGCGCAAAACTATTTATAATGTTAAATAGAAATATAACCCAGAAAATAGTTTTTTTCATTTTTATTTGTTTATAAGATTGTTTCTTATAGTTGTGAATTTTTTATTTATCTTGGAGATTTTTGCTTTTGTAATATCGTATTCCATTTGGGTTTTGTAATATATAGTATCCCAGAGGGTATCTTTAATTTTGATTTTTGTAAATTTTACAAGTTCACCGAACATATTTTTAAGTTCTTTCATATTATTGATCATTGATGTTTCTAAAACGGAAGTATCTGTATATTGTAAAGCATTGTTTAAGACCAAATATTGATCTGCAAGCAGTGTATGGATTTTGTTAGTATCTTTATAATTTTTTAATGCGTTTAAGATAATGTAGTTAGATTCTATCCAGACGCCATAAGTTATTTGACAGGCATTTTTTATTTGTCCAGTATTTTTTAAATATGCATCTACTTGGTATAATAAATTGGAAATGAAGTATTTCATAGTATCGTAGTTGTATATATTTTTTTCAGTGAATTCATATATGCTATCTATTTGTTTATGAGGAAATTCCAGAATTATAAGCATTTTATAGATTTGATTTGCATATAGATTTAGTAAATTATTATATGATGTGCGGGCTAAAAAACTTAAATCAGCCATATACATACCTGTTTTTATTGCTATATCTTGTTGGTTAGTAAATAGTTGGGGGTTTTTCAGTTTTGTTAGTTTTGTTGTGTCTATATCAGAGAAATCTATTGAGGCATTTATTTCAAAAGGTGAAGGAAGATTAAAATATTCGACTTTTTTTATTGGTGTGTTTACTTGAATATTTATTTTTTCTTCTTTTGATGTTTTTTTGCAGGAGAATGTAATAATGTTTATGATTATTATAAAAAACACTAAGTATTTACTCATCTGTTGTATATTTTGTTTATTTTTGTGTAAACAAAACTAATGAAAATGTCTCAAAAAGACAATTTACCAAAATTTAAAAAGAAAACGAAGGAGGAAATATGGCGAGAATCGCTTGCAACAGGACAAAAAGCAATTATTGAAGATGTTTTGCGCATTATTCGTAATGATGGTAATATAACTATTTTACCGGATTTAATAGAACTTTATGCTCAGTATAAAGGTAGTGATTTAGGAAATAAAATTTTTTCGGTTATTTCGGATATAAAAAAATCTGAGGCTGTATCTATTTTTATGCAATATATTGATAATAAAGATTTTTCAGCCATAGCGCCGGATTTACTTTCAATAGGTTGGCAATCACGGTTAGATTTCACACCTTATTTTGAACGTCTTATTGAACTTTTTATTAGTTCAGATAATGATGCGAAAGCCATTGAAATTATGACTGTTATAGAAAATTTTGAAAGAGATATATCGGCGGAACGTATAGAAAGAGAAATACAGAAGCTTAAAAATAACATTGATAAACTTTCGGATTTTAGGAAAACTCTTCTTGTTGAATTGGTACATATTTTAGAGGATAAGCTATCGCGCAAGGAAGAGGATTATTGATTAAAGAAATTCGCGGTATAGTTGAATATATTCCTGAGCAATATTTTTTGCTTTATATTTTTGTACGTTTTTTAAGCCTTTATCTATTAGAGAGTTAACAAGGGTTTTATTTGTAATAAGCTCAATAATTGCATTTTTTATTTCTTGTACAGAATATGGATTTATTAAAAGAGCACCATCCGCGGCGACTTCTTTCATTGGCGATATATTACTTGTAATGATTGGACGTCCGATAGCTTGTGCTTCTAATATGGGCAATCCGAAACCTTCATAGAAACTTGCAAAAAACAAAATATCGCTTTGTTGATAGGCTTTTATCATTTCTTCTGTGGAGATATTTACTCGATTTATGTAGTCTAATTTATTTTTTTCTAAAAGTTGTTTTTGTTTATCGTTTAGTTTGCCTATAATGAGTAATTTGCAATTTATATCTTTTGCAGCAAGTATTAGTCCTTCCAGATTTTTATTAACCTTTGTTCCAATATGAAGGATTATAGGTTTTTTGTTTATGGGTAAGGGGGTATATTTGAAATCATCGGAGACGCAATTTGGTATAATTTTAATTTTTTCTTGTGGTATTTTGAAGTATTTAAGTACTTCGTTTTTTGAGAATTCTGAGATTACAGTAATTTTTTTTACCCGTTTCAGAGGAAGTTTAAGCCACAAAAATTTTATTATTACTTTTTTTATTTTGTTTTGATTGGAATTTAATATTGAGCCGATATCGTGTATTGTTAGAATTGTATTTTTTTTAGGGAGAGCTAATGCTATATAGTTAACATCACCTGTAATGTGATTTATTTTATCTCTATGGAGCCATACGTAAGGTAAGTTCAGAATTCGTTTTATGCCTTTATGATAGGGCAGAAATATTGTTTTTAAGGGGATTTCTTTTTCAATGTATTTTTTTAATGAAAAGAATAGGTTTTCAATGCTGTGGAAATTTTCGGAAGGCTTTCTAAAAAATAAGGTTAGCATCGGGATGATTTTTATCAAAGAGAAGGCTGCCTTACGTTTAGTGGTGTATTTTTATTTAAGGCAGCCTAAGTTATTAGTTGTGTTTTAGAGCTTCTGCACCTGCTACAATTTCCAGAATTTCTTTTGTTATAGCAGCTTGTCTTGCTTTATTGTATTCCAGAGTGAGTTTTCTTATCATTTCGGTAGCGTTATCCGTAGCTTTATGCATTGCGGTCATTCTTGCTGCTTGTTCTGCTGCAAAAGAATCTAATAGTGCAGCGAATAATGTACTTTTTAGAACCTGAGGAATTAGCTTTTGTAGAATATAGTTAAAATCGGGCTCAAAGATATAGCCTCCTGGCATTTTTTGTTTTTCTTTTACAATAAATGGCAAATATTGTTTATTTGTTAAAACTTGTGAACCTGCACTTTTGAATTCATTATATATCAGATAAATGCTGCGATATTTACCATCAGTAAAATCTTTTATAAAGCGTTGTGCGAAGTTTTCGGTATATTCATAAGTAAGGTTATCGAAAATTTTTTGTTCTTCATCAATGACATTATATTGTCGGTATTTTAGTATTTGAGCGGCTTTTTTACCAAAAGCAAATATTTCAATATTATCTTTTTTAAATCCGTTGTTGACGAATTTTTCTACTGATTTTACAGTTTCTTTTACCACGTTTATATTAAAAGCGCCGCATAAGCCTCTATTTGAGCTTATAACAATTAGCAGTATTTTATCGCTATTATTTTCCTTGAAAAATGGGCTTTGGAAGTCGTCGTAATATCCTGCGATAATTTCTGGCACGAGTTGCTCCATTTTTCTTACGTATGGTCGTAGAGCTATAACTTTGTTTTGGACTTTACGGAGTTTTGCAGCGGCAACCATTTTCATTGCCGCTGTTACTTGTTTTGTGGATTTAACCGATGCTATTCTTTTTCTTATTGCTTTTAGGTTCGGCATTTTTTTTAGTCTTTTTTGTAATTTTGAGCAATTTTGTGTGCAACTTCTGTAAGAATTTTTTCAATTTCTTCGTTTATAGTACCTTTTGCCAGAATATCCAATACGTCTTTTCTATGGTGTTTTTCTAAATAGTCAAGATATTCTTGTTCAAAGTCTTTTACTTTATTTACTGGCACCTCTTTAAGGAGGTTATTGGTTCCGGCGTATATTATTGCTATTTGATGTTCAACGGGGTATGGGGTATATTGATTTTGTTTTAGAATTTCTACGTTTCTACGACCTTTTTCAAGAATATTTAAAGTTACGGCGTCTAAATCTGAGCCGAATTTTGCGAATGCTTCCAGTTCTCTATATCTTGCTTGGTCTATTTTAAGTCTTCCGGCGACTTTTTTCATAGCTTTAATTTGGGCGCTACCTCCTACACGTGATACAGATATACCTACATTTATAGCTGGTCTTATTCCTGCGTTGAATAGGTCTGATTCGAGGTAAATTTGTCCGTCTGTTATAGATATTACGTTTGTGGGGATATATGCAGATACGTCGCCTGCTTGGGTTTCAATTATAGGAAGAGCAGTCAATGAGCCACCACCTTTTACCATATGTTTAATAGAAGGGGGTATATCGTTCATTTGTCTTGCTACGTTGTCGTCTTCAATAATTTTTGCGGCGCGTTCCAGCAGTCTTGAATGTAAATAGAATATATCGCCGGGATATGCTTCACGTCCGGGTGGACGGCGTAGTAATAGTGATACTTCGCGATATGATACAGCTTGTTTTGATAGGTCGTCATAAATTATTAGGGCGTGTCTTCCTGTATCGCGGAAGAACTCCCCAATAGCGGCTCCTGCGTATGGTGCATAGAACTGTAATGCCGCTGGTGTAGAAGCTGGTGCAGCAACTATTACTGTATAGTCCATTGCACCGAAGCGTTCCAGTGTTTTTGCTATTTGTGCTATACTTGATGCTTTTTGTCCTACGGCTACGTATATACAATAGACTGGTTTGCCTTCTTGGTAATAGCGCTTTTGGTTTATTATTGTATCTATTGCTATTGTAGTTTTTCCTGTTTGTCTATCTCCGATTATCAATTCTCTTTGTCCTCGTCCTATTGGAATCATTGCGTCTATTGCCTTGATACCTGTTTGTAGAGGTTCTTTTACAGGTTGACGGAAAATAACTCCGGGGGCTTTTCTTTCAAAAGGCATTTCGTACAAATCTCCTTGTATGGGTCCTTTACCATCTAATGGTTCTCCAATAGTATTTATTACTCGTCCTATTAGACCTTCGCCTACCATAATGGAGGCTGTTCTTTTAAGTCTTTTTACTGTATCTCCTTCTCTGACTTCTTCTGATGGTCCCAGAAGCATAGCTCCTACGTTGTCCTCTTCAAGGTTAAGCACTATTCCTTTTATTCCGCTTTCAAATTCTATCATTTCATTAGCTGTCACTTCTGTAAGTCCGTATATACGAGCAGTACCGTCTCCTACTTGCAGTACGATACCAATTTCTTCAAATTCTGCTTGTGATTTTATTCCTGCAATTTTCTGTTTGATAATATCTGAAACTTCTGATGGTTTTATGCCTAACATATTTTTTTATTTTTCGTGGTTATACTATTGTAAAAGTTGTTTTTTGATATTTTTTAGTTGTGTAGAGACGCTCATATCCAGCATCTTATCTTCTATACGTATTATTATACCGCCTAATATTTCAGGTTTTGTCTGCTTAGTTAATTCAATTTGGCTGTTGAGCGTTTTACTGATAATAGCTTTAATTTTTTCTGTTTCTTCTTTATCAATTTCTATGGCAGAGGTAATTTCTACTTCTTTTATGCCGTGATATTCTCTGTATAGTTTTAGATAGTTTTTTATTATGATAGGTAAAAATGTTTCTCTCTGATTTTCAATAAGTAAATTTAAAAAAGATATGCTAAGAGGGTCTATTTTATTTGTAAAAATTGAATTTATAACAGCTTTTTTTTCTGATGGCATTATAATTGGGCTATATATAACTTGAACGAATTCTTTTATTTGCAGAGCTTGGCCTATTACTTCTAAATCTTGTTTAAAAATATCGATTTTATTTTTTTCGATTCCCAGTTCAAAAAATGCTTTTGCGTATCTTACGGAAATTTTACTTTCGTTCATTAGTTTTTATTTATTTGATTTATAAGTTTGTTAATAAATTCTTTGTGTTTGTTTTTATCGGAGATTTCGCTCATAATGATTTTTTCTGCTATTTGAATGGATAAGTCAGCTACTGTTTCTTTAATTTGCTCTATTGCTTTATGCCTTTCAGCTTCTATTGTTTCGCGAGCTTCCTCAATTATTTTATCTGCTTTTAGTTTAGCCTCTTCTTGTGCTTGTTTTATTATTTGTTGATATGTTTCTTTTGCTTCTGCAAGCATTTTTTGTCTTTCTTCACGCGCTTTTTGGATTAGTTTTTTATTTTCAGCTTCTAATTTTTTTATTTCTTCACGCGCTTTTTGAGCTTGTTGTAGAGCATCTTCGATTTCTTGTTCTCGCTCTTTAAGACTTTGCATAATTGGTTTCCATGCAAATTTTTTGAGTATCAATAATAGAAAGAAAAATACAATTAACATCCATATTAGCAAGCCAGTATCAGGAATTATTAAGCCCATATATTGTTTTTTTGTTTTTTAACTTAGGGCTGTCTTTGTTTAATTATTATGTTTTATAAGACAGCCCCTTTTTTTTTAAAATAGTGCCAATAGAGAAATAATCAGTGCAAAGAAAGCAATACCTTCAACCAAAGCAGCTGAAAGAATCATGTTTGCACGGATATCTGCTACGGCAGAGGGTTGTCTGGCTATTGCATCCATTGCGTTGGCACCAATACGACCGATACCAATACCAGCACCTATTACTGCTAAGCCTGCACCCAGTGCAGCTCCCATTTTTGCTATTGCTACGTTTGCAGCTGCTTCAAGTAATACGAATAATAATGTTAGAATTTCCATAGTTTTGTTATTTAGTGTTCTTCTTCAATTGCCATTCCGAAATATAATGCTGAAAGAAATGTAAATACATAAGCTTGAATAAAAGCTACTAAGAGTTCTATTAAGCTTACAAATAGAGAAAAAATTATGAATAATACCGATACTCCAAGACCTGCATATATGTAAATACCGCCGA
>CAZWVR010000019.1:0-34435 GCA_964637235.1 uncultured Bacteroidales bacterium
GTCAATTCCTTTAAAACTTTGTTTTTTCTCATTTTCAAAGGACGGATGATGTAAACAAAACAGCCAATTTGATATAAAAAATATTTACTTTTGCAGAAAAAATGAAATTACGAATATTATTTTTTTTAGTCTTAGGCTTTTTTTCTCTTTATTCCCAAAGTCCTATTTTTTTTGGGTTTAGGACTAAATATGGTTTTATAGTTCCCCATCATAGTGAAATTCGATATTTGATAGATAGACATATTCACAGTTATGATTTGAGGCTTGGAGTGCAAACCTCCGGGAATAAGCAGTGGCAATTTCAATGGAATTACCCTGATTTGGGAGTAGGATTTTATCATACTTATTTGGGTAAATTTTTAGGCTCTTCTACGGCTTTATATGGATATATAAATTTGCCCATAAAGCGTTATAAAAATTATACTTTTTTAATGGATTATTCATTGGGTTGTGCGTATCTGTCTAAACCGTGGGGCGTAGATGGGAGTTTAAATTTTGCCATAGGTTCACATTATAATATCTTTGCCGATTTAGGTTTTCTCAATAGATTTAATTTTAATAATGTTTCTGTTGCCGTTGGTTTAGATTGGACACATTTTTCTAACGGAGGCACCAAAGCACCTAATTTAGGTCTTAATGTTTTCGGACTGGCTTTTCAAGCTAATTATTTTTTACATTATACACAAAGGAAAAGCAAATATAGTCATAAGCGTTATAGGATAAAGAGCGATATAACAGTTTTTGGTTCCTGGGGCAAACAGCAACATATGGTTGTGGAACCACAGTTTGATGTTTATAATATTACAGCCGAAGCAGGTTTTTTATATTCTCCTAAATCTAAAATCATTTCAGGCATAGATTTTACGTATAATAAACGTGTGGAATTTAATGGTGATAGTTCGTTCAAAGCTCTTAAAATAGCTCCTTTTGCAGCTTATGCAGCAGTTTTCGGTTCTGTGGAGTTCATTTTTAAGCAAGCTGTTATATTAAAAAATGTGTCCCCAGATATAATCCCACGAGAATTTATTTATCAAGTTTACGGTTTGCGTATGGAAGTATATCGGGGTTTTATGCTTATGTTAACTCTGAAAACCCGTTGGTTTAATGCTCAAAATATACGTTTTGGAATAGGTTATCGTTTACATCTTGGTAAAAAACAAAGATTTTAGAATTTTAATTTTTATGGAGAGTTTATAAAATTAGTTTTTTTTAATTGTTCAAAATAAAAATAATTTTCGATATTTGCAGCTAAAATTATTTTGGATGGGTAAAAAATTTTACATAGAAACTTATGGTTGTCAGATGAATGTGGCTGATTCTGAAGTAGTTAAGGCAGTACTTATTGCAAATGGTTATGAATATACAGAAAATTACGAGGAAGCCGATTTTATAATGCTTAATACTTGTACAGTACGAGCAAAGCCAGAAGAACGTATATTTGGACGATTGAGTGTTTTTAAACATTTAAAAAAATCACGTCCGGAGATAAAAGTAGGTATTTTAGGGTGTATGGCACAGAGGATGAAACATCAACTTCTTGAAAAAGAGGCAATAATAGATTTTGTAGCAGGCCCGGATACATATAAACGCTTGCCGCAAATTATTGAAAGGAGCTTTAAAGAACGAGTTGTAGATGTGAAGCTATCAACCACAGAGACCTACGATGAGATATTGCCATATAGAACAGATAAATCTCATATCACAGCTTTTGTATCTATATCTCGCGGGTGTGATAATATGTGTACTTTCTGTATAGTTCCCTTTACACGAGGTAGAGAGCGTAGCAGAAATCCAGAAAGTATTTTGAAGGAAATAGCAGATTTACATTCCAAGGGATATAAGGAAATAACTCTTTTGGGGCAAAATGTAGATAAATATAATTGGAACAATAAAGTCTCTTTTGCTGATTTGCTTTCTATGGTTGCAGAAGCTTTCCCTGATATGCGTATAAGATTCGCAACTTCTTATCCAAAAGATTTTTCCGATGAGGTTATTTATACAATAGCTAAGTATCCGAATGTTTGTAATTATATTCATTTGCCTGTGCAGTCGGGTAGTGATAGAATTTTAGAAAAAATGAAACGAGGATATACTAAGCAGTGGTATTTAGATAGAATAAAAAAAATACGAGAAGTTCTCCCGGATGCAGCTATTACTACGGATATAATTGCTGGCTTCTGTTCTGAAACAGAGGAAGATCACCGTCAAACTTTGGAATTGATGCAACAAGTGCGCTTTGATTATGCTTATATGTTTAAATATTCTGAAAGACCAAATACTTATGCAGCACGCTTTTATAAAGATGATGTGCCCGAGGAGGTTAAACTACGTAGATTAAACGAAATTATTGAATTACAAAGTAAGTTATCAAAAGAAAGTAATAAAAAAGATGTAGGTAGAATATATAAAGTGCTCGTAGAAGGAACCTCACGCCGTAGTGATGAATATCTATATGGACGAAATTGCCAAAATAAAGTTGTAATATTTAAAGGTCAAAAGCAATTGATAGGTAAGGAAGTAAATGTTAAAGTATATGATTTTACACAAACAAGCTTATTAGCTGAGATTATAAATTGAGATTTTAGATATCAAGCCATTTTTGGGCTTCTTCTTTTGAAGTTGTATATAATATATTTACGCCTGATTTTTTAGCTTCTTCTATCATATTTTCCAAAGCAATACGTGTAGCGAAGTCTTCAGTCATTAAATATGCAGTTTTTTCTACACCAATTTTAATAGCAAGTTTAGTAAATATCTCAGTACTCCAATTTTGTATTTCCGGATGTATAGGAAAAGAAAAGTCTTTTAAATCTACTAGTATTTTTTTAGGTTTATATTTTTCTATTTTTCCAGCTATTAGTAAAACGCTTTCTTTATATTCTTCATTGTTTTTTAAATCGTATCTTTTAATAGTTAAGAGTTGTTTCTGGGGGTTATAGTCAATTTTTAATATGTGAGAAGAATACACTTCCATAGCTTTAATCTTTTGATATCCATTGTTCTGCTTCTTCCTTAGATGGAGTATAAAGGAGGTTTAGTCCCATTTTTTTAGCATTTTCGAGTATTTCTTCCAATGCCACTCGGGCAATAAAGTCTTCTGTCATAACATAAGCTACTTTTTTTACTCCCAGCCGTATTACTAAACGCGTAAGAAGATCTCTTGACCATTCTTGTATATCCGGAGGAATCGGGAATTTGAATTCTTTTGTATTGACTATAATTTTCTTAGGCTTATATTTTTCTATTTGCCCTGCTAATATATACACGCTTTCCGTGTATTCTTCATTTGAATTAAGATCATGCCGTATGACTTTCATTATCTCTGTGTCTTTATCGTAGTCTATGGTGAACATATGAGAATTAAATACTTGCATTTTTTTTGTTATAAAGTTAAGAAAAAAAAGAATTAGATACAAAAAATTATTTTTTTTTTAATAAAAACAAATATGTGTTTTAAATAAGCTTAATTTTTTTTATAAAGAATTATTCATCAATATTTCTTTTTTCAAAAGCATTCCAACCTTGTGCAATAATAGGCACAGCAGTGCCGTCAGTTGTAATTAGATTGACATTTCCCGGTTTTGCAGTTATTTTACCTATTACACTAATAGCTTGATTGTCTTTTATTTTTGGGAATTCGGCAATAGGAATGGTAAATAAAAGTTCATAGTCTTCCCCACCATGCATAGCAGCAATGGTGGGGTGTAAGTTCATTTGTTGAGCCATAGCTTTTGTTTGCGCTTCAATAGGTAATCTTTCTTCGTATATTTCAGCACCGACATTTGATTGATTACAAATATGGAGTATTTCTGATGATAGACCGTCAGAGATGTCTATCATGGAAGTTGGAACAATGTTTTTTTTGTCAAAAAATTTTGTTATATCTCTACGGGCAACAGGTTTTAATTGTCTTTCGAGGATATATTCCCATCCTGTCCAATCAGGTGTTTTTTCTGGCATATTTTTGTATACATGTCGTTCTCGTTCTAAAAGTTTTAGTCCCATATATGCAGCCCCCAAGTCTCCGCTTACACATATTAAATCGCCTTCTTTTGCTCCATTGCGATATGTTATCTTTTCTTTTGTAGCCTTTCCTAATACTGTGATACTTAAAACCATACCACGTTTTATTGTAGTAGTGTCTCCTCCAATTAGGTCTATGTTATAAAAATCGCATGCTTCATATATTCCTTTGTATAATTCTTGGAGGGCTTCCAGGGTAAATCGACTGGAGACAGCTAAGGACACAGTGATATGTTCAGGTGTACCATTCATTGCGTATATATCAGAGACATTGACGCTTACGGCTTTAAAACCTAAATATTTTAATGGTGTATATTCTAAATTGAAATGTATCCCTTCTACAAGCATATCTGTGGAAACTAATGTGAAAGTGCCTTTATTATAGGCTATTACAGCAGCATCGTCTCCTACACTTTTTATTGTATTGGATTGTCGTATTTTGTTTTTTGATGTAAGTGCTTCTATTAGGCCAAATTCTCCAATTTCTTCAAGAAGTGTAAATTTTTTATTTTCCATTTCTTTTTTTTTGCAAACTTAGTTAAAAAATCCTTATGTTCAATGTTGCTTATTATGTGTTATAATTCAGGATGTTAGAGGTTTATTTTTTTACTTATACCTATTTTAAAACTTCGTCCGGGCATAGGGGTATAATAGTATTGATAATGAGTATTTAAAGCATTTTCCAGTGTAAAGTATAGACAGAAGTTTTTTTTCTGATACTCGATTTTTAGGTTTACGAGTGTATGGCTATTGCTGCTATTTATTGAGCTATAATCATACATAAAACTTGTGATATTAGTGCTAAGTTCCAAAGCTTTAAATCTGATGAAGTCGTTTATTGATATGTATATTTTAGGTACAGAGGAGAGGTAATAACCTTGTTTATTGTTAGCATCGTATTGTAAAAGGTTTGTATTTATAAGAAAAGTGTTATGAATTTTTTTATTTAAGTGTGAAATTAGATAAAAATCTGCGTTTATGCCTTTAATTTTTACCTGTGGGATATTTTGAGCGAAATATATTTGATTTATTGCTTGCCAGTCGATTAAATCGTTGATAATTCTATAAAATGCAAATAATTGGAGATTGATTTTTTTGGAAAATAATTTTATGCCGAGTTCTGTTTGAATGCTTTTTTCTGGCCTTAAGTTTGGATTTCCTTTATGTACAGGGTCAGAATAGTACATTTCTGTAAAAGAAGGCATTCTTGAAGCAGTATTTAGATTCAAAAGTAATTTTATTTTTCCCAAAGTTAAGGCATTGTTTAAGCCACCGTTTAAGTAAAGTTTATTGTAATATAGGGAGTTTATGTAGAAAGAAGTTTCATAATTTGATAGCAGTGTTATTGTATGTGTTAGATTAGCCGATAGATAATGAGAAAAAGCGTATTTTGAGAAGTATTTATTGTTTTCAAAAGGTATAGGTTTTTGTTTTTGTAAATCAATACCTAATATAGTGCTAAAAATTGTAAGGTATTGATAATCAAATGAAATATAGGTTTTACCCAATGGAGTTTTAAAATTTTCAGTAATATCTGCATAAATAGTATGTGAAGCGTGGTAATTATGATTAGCGTATGGTATTTTATGAGGCACTATCCAAGCAGTATCGTTGTCTTTTATAAAAAAGCCATTTGTATATTGATACCACATATTACCTTCTCTAAATAGTTCAAATTTGTCTTGATTTCGGCGGTAAGATAGGGAGATACGAAGGTTTATAGGTTTAAAAAATAAACTTGCTGAAGATATTTCAGTATTATTATGTTCATATTGATATGGGAATTTAGGTGTATAGAATTTATAGGCTCCGAAGTTTTTCCATAATATGCCTGTTTGTAATAGGAACATTATTTTTTTTGTATTTTTTTTAAGAGAGTAGAATGCCTTGTAGATGTCGAAGTCAGTATCTGGGAGGTATCCGGAGGCATTTTTATGGGTAAAAGAGAGATAGTGGGAGTTTTTGGGATTTTTTATTGTAATGGCAGCGTGATATTTTTGATAGTTAAAGTTTCCGAGAGCAGTTTTCAGATATAAGCTATTTGTAGAATCTTCGTAAGTTTTAAAGTTTATAGCTCCACCCATTGCATTTATACCGTATATAGAGGCATCATCGCCATTTAGAATTTCCACTTGTGCAATATCCTCAGGGCTTATGGGTAAGTTTGTATTAAAATGTCCTGTTTGAGGGTCATTTATGGGGAAGCCGTTCAATAATATCAGAACTTGATTTGGTTTTGCACCGTTTATACTAATATCTGTTTGAATATTATCCCAGCCGCGTTTTTTTATGGTAATACCGGCAGCGGATAGAATATTTGCAATGTTTTCTGTTGGTATGGCTTTGATATTGTCTTGTGAAATAATTTTAATAAATCTAAAATTGTGTAGTTCTGATAGAGGTTTTCTATATGAATTTATGATAACTTGTTTAAGTTTTACAGTATCCTGTGCATATAGATTTACACTCCAAAATTGCAAATAAGCAATAGGTAGAAATGCTATTGTTATTAGTTTTCCAAGAGTGCGGAAAATAGAGAAACCTTTGTTTTCAAAGCGTCTGAAACGGAATGTCTGTTTGGGATTTAAAATTTTTTCGTTCATAGTCTTTTTTTATGGTTTTGATTATAAATAAAAGGAATTATGGAGTTGCTTAGTAGATTTATAAGTTCTTGATAGTCTGCAAGTTTTTTATACTTAATATTTGATTATTTTTCTGCGGAGTTTTTCGTATTCAGGGGAGAGGTAGAATCTTAGAAGTGCATTTATTCTAATAGCTGTGTTTATAAAGGCTTTTTCTTGTTTGTGGGCATTTATAGTTTCTATTAAGCCTTTTTGAGATATTTCTTTCACATATTCTGTTGGTATATATTCATTAGTAAAGATTAAACTTCGGATGGCGCTTACAATATCACCACAGTAAATTAGTCCGTTTCTATCTGCAATTTCTTGCATTGTAAAAGATATTGCAATAAGTTCTTGTTTTTGTTCATTTTTGTTTTTTGTAGTAAAATATTTTATGCTATTGAGAGCAGCAGAAAGAATATTTTCTGAATCTCTTAATATTTCGGATATTTTGTAGAGTTTATAGCCGGCATTTTTGTATGGGAGGATTTTGTGTAAAATTTTACCACCTATGCCAACAAAAGGAACTATGCTGAAAAAGTTATCTAAGATATCTGCTCCTTTGCCAATTAAGTTTCTCCATAAGTCTGATGAGGTTATTTTTACAAAGTCAAATTTTAGGAAAGTTAATTCCATTGCTACGGCAAATTTGAGTTCTAATGCTGTTAAATATCGTGGTGAGTTGCCTTGTATATATTCGCTTCCTATTAGTATATAATTTTTTCCGTTATAGCTGTAA
Organism: uncultured Bacteroidales bacterium; assembly: GCA_964637235.1. GTDB lineage: Bacteria > Bacteroidota > Bacteroidia > Bacteroidales > S143-33 > CAZWVR01. The sequence goes on from CAZWVR010000019.1 coordinate 7,387, forward strand.
GAACGGAATATTTTACTGCGTTCTCCTTCTGTGATATAAGCGTATAAATTATTTATTTGTAGGCTATGGGCTATGTCACTTATTATTTCATAGGTTAAAGGGTATTTTTCGCGGGTCAGGGGTTTTATAAAGTTTTGAATTTCTTTTATTGGTAGCTGTTTTAGATCGTTTACCCATTTGATAATTTTTTGTAAAAGTTCTTTGCTTTCTTTGCCTTTAAATAGTAGTTCTTTGTATTGCTTCTTAAATTCAAGGTATTGTTCGGTGGATACAGCAGGATTGGCTATAAAGTCTCCTGGTTGTAATATTTGTAATATGTTTTCTGCTTTGAATTTTATCAAGGATTTAGATTGACGTAGAAGTTCTATATTTTTTATATTTAGCGGCTGTAATTTAGCGAGGGTTTCAATAAGATGCGTTTTCTGTTTTTCGTTATCTTCTATTTGCATTAGTAGTTCTATTATTTTTATTCGTAGAGAATGATAATTTTCAGTGTAGTTTTCTGAGGGTAGGAGATCCTCGGTATTTATATCTGGAAGTCGCTCTATGCTGGCTTTTAATAATTTTTTGGCTTTTTGTTTATAACCACAAGATATTAGGAACTCTGCAAAAATAACTTCAAAGACGTTTTTATCAAATGTGTATTTTTTTTCATCTGAAAAGAATTTTTGCTCAATTTCTTTGTATAGAGGGAGAATGCGACAGAGTTTTTCTTTTTTTATACTTTTATTCATCACAAATAAAAGGAACATTATTTCTTTTTGGGAAGGTTTCCATTTCTGAAACCAATTTTGTATTTCCTCTCCGATGTTTTCTATATCAATGATTTGTTGTGCTATTTTTGTAATTTGTTCATTGGTATATGAGTTTTTTATATCCTCACCATCTTTTCTATATTGCAGTAGTAAAATTGAAAGCTCGTTTATATCTTTTTTTGCTTTTTGTAATAAAAATCGTAGATATTCAAAAGAGTATTTTTTATTCAGAAGGCTGTTTATTCTTGCTATTTCAGTTAGCTTTTCTTGGGGAGGTAGTAAAGCTATCTCTTGCAATTCTTTAAAAAGATTTATGTTGGCATAACCGGTATTAAATTGTTTATCGCCGATATTCACAACAGGAGGTATTTTCCGGTCTATACGTGGATTTTGATATAACTCAGTATGATAGTAATGAAATTTATCAATAAATAAAATTGCTTGTTCTTTTGTTGTTAAAATATAAAACCATTTTCCTTTTTTATTTCCCTCTCCGAAATTTTTAGGCTTTATTCGCAGCAATGCCAGTACTATTTCCTCTTCTTCTATATGAGTGTATAAAAATAGACGCAGTTGTTCCGAAATTTTGTTTATAAAGATGTTATCTTTACAGACGTAGAATTTTTTCTCTTTTATCCGTTCTAATATTATTTCCGTTAGAAATTTTTCTAAGTCTTTTGTGTAGTTTTTTATCAGAGGTATGCGAAATAAAAAATTTGTTTTAAGTGTATTTAGTTCTTTTTGTGATAGAAATTTATAAAATAAAAGATTTTTTATTTGAAAATATGCTAAAATAATATTACCATTTTCTATTTCAGTAATTGTGATTTTTTCTGTATTTTTATTTCTGAATGTTTTAAAATTAAGACTTATAAAATTTTCTATTTCATTTTTTATATTAAATGTAAATTGCTGATCTATATACATATATTTCCCAGTTTCCAATATATAATGTGCCAATTTTTTTTCTGAGATTGATAATGTGCTTATTTCTTGTAAAATGCTGTTGTATGTGATAAAATTTTTTTTCATATTTGTTTATTGATTTATAGGTTAAAATTTAAAAATATGGCTAATATTTTTTTATATGCTGAAAATGCCCATAAAACTATTGGCAAAAATATTTATAATTTTCTGAAAAAAAATAGCTATAAAGTTATATATTTTAAGAATGAGCAAAATCTTGAAAATCAATTGCAAAATATTGATATTTCTATTATAGTATTTTCTCAGAAGGTCAATTATTCCTCTGAATTGATTGAATTATACGATAAACTTATAGACTTGCAACATCCTATTATTTTATATGTTATCACCGATTTAGAATATTCGCTTTCAATGAAAAATTTTTTGGATTCTAATTATTGGATTGATGCTTATAATGTTAGTAGCAAAGAAGCGCTTGATTCTCTTAAAATGCTTATAAAGGAACTTTTAACTGAGAAGGCTGGCAGAGCTCCTGAAAAATCTGAAAAATCCATACAAAAATCTAATTTTACAACTAAAAAAGCAGTTATTTATGGTCTAATTGCCTTGTTTGCTATACTAATTGGTATTTTTATTTATATGCAAATGCCACAGAACTCTGTAAAGAACCCTACTATCAGCTCTGTTGATACTAATATTGATTTGACCAAATCTCAAATATTACCGAAAAAAGATGAGCTTTTTGAGAAATTTCTGATTGGTAAATGGAAATTAGTAAATTATTATGATAATCAGGTATATACGCCTAAACAACTCGCTTATGTTAAAACACAAATAGAACAGTTGAAAAAAAATTTTCTTTTGATATTGAATTCTGACCATACATTTAAAAGATATGGATTTAAACCGGGCGGGGAGGAAGGCTATTGGGAAGTAGATCCTCAAAATAAAATTTTATACGTATGGCCTCCGAATGCTAAAAGTAAAGATCAATTGAATATTAAAGAACTTACTAATAATTCGTTGAAACTTGTGATTCTGACAGTTGATAAGCAAACTAATACGCAGATTATAACTACTCTGGAATTAAAAAAAGTGCAGTAAACTTGTTTTTTATGCGAAAAAAATTTAATTTTGTAAAAAACAATAAAATGGATTCTGAGCCGAATATTGCTAAATTAGTTAGTCTATACGAAAATTATAGGATAAAGAGGAATTATTTAGATGTAGCAGATTTTCAGGCAGTTGCTTCATATTATCTTAAAAAAGGGGAACTTAAAAAAGCATTAGAAGTCATATTAACAGCTAAGGAGATATATCCGACAGCTGAGGAGCTTTTAATTACGGAAAGTCAGATATTGATAGAGTTAGGTTATTATAGAGCAGCAGAACGGCGCCTGCGTTATCTTATGATATCCTATCCGGATGATTTAAGAGTAAGCTCACTTTTGGGAATTACTTTGGCAAAACTTGGAATAGTTTACGAAGCTACTGAAATTTTTGATTCTCTATTAGAACAAATTCCTGAACCTCAGAAACCTGTCTTTTTATATGAAATAGCACAAACATTTATCAAAATTGGACGTTTTGATATTGCACAGCAATATCTTTCTCAAGCTTACAATCTGGATAGTAAAAATTTAAAGGTTATATTAGATCTTGCCTATTGTTATGACAAAAACAATGAACCGGAGAAAAGTATTGAATTTTATAATAAGTATCTGAAATATAATCCTTTTTCAAAACTTGCTTGGCATAATATCGGACTGGTTTATAATAAACAAGGACAGTTTAAAAAAGCTATTGAAGCTTTTGATTTTGCTCTTGCCATAGATCCGGATTTTGTCCCTACTTTATTTAATAAAGCTATGCTTTTATACGAAACACATAAGTATTATCATGCATTGGAATTATTTTCTAAAATTCTTGAAAAAGAACCGGAAAATATTACTGTTCAATATTTTATAAGTCAAATTTATCTTAAAAAACGCCTTTATAATAAAGCTTTATCTTTTTTAAAAGAAATGATTAAAAAAGAGCCTAATTTTGCCGATGTTTGGTATTCTCTATCAAGATTATTTTTTGCTATAAAAAAATATGATATTTCCCGTAAGTTCTTGAAAAAAGCCCTTTCTATAGATAATACAAATTATAAGTATTGGGCTTTGGCGCAAAATTTATATGGCTCTTTGGATTTAAGGCGAATAAACCGTATTTTTAGAAAAATTATCAATAATAATCCATATAATTCTGAATATTGGCAAGAGCATACAAAATTACTTATTAAAAACGGTGAAATAGATCAGGCTATAAAACTACTTCGTACTGCTCTTATCTATATTAAAGACGATTTTAATCTATTTTATTATTTAGGCTATTTGTTTATAAAGAAAAATCAGAAAGATAAAGCTATATGGTATTTTAAAAAGGCTTTACAAATAAATCCTGATATTCTTGGCAAAATACGTAATATTTGTCCTTCCTTGTAATTTTATTTTTGTTTTTTTATCTGATTTAATCTTTGAATTAGTTTTTGTTCTCCCATCTGCTGTGAAGGTATATAGAACTTTAAATTTTTTATTTCCTCTGGTAAATATTGCTGAATTACGTAGTTATTGGGATAATCGTGAGGATATTTGTATTGAGCACCATATCCCAATTTTTTCATAAAATCAGTTGGAGCATTTCTCAGGTGTAATGGGACAGGTAGATTTCCTGTCTGTTTTACAATTTCTTGTGCTTTATTTATTGCTTTGTATGCAGAGTTGCTTTTAGGTGATAGAGCTAAATATATTGCTGTATTTGCTAAAATTATTCTGGCTTCTGGCATTCCTACATAGTCCACTGCTTTAAATGTTTCAGTGGCTAATAATAATGCATTGGGATTTGCAAGTCCTATATCTTCTGCTGCTGAGATTATCATCCTTCGGGCTATGAAACGTATATCTTCACCAGCTTCAAGCATTCGTGCTAACCAATAAACAGCTGCGTCTGGATCGCTTCCACGAATAGATTTTATAAAGGCACTTATTATATCATAGTGCCATTCTCCGTGTTTATCGTAGGAAAGGGGCGTATTTTTTAGTATATCTATAACTAATTGGTTATCAATTATGATTTCTTTTTTGTCCGAATTTGTATTAACAATGAGTTCTAATATATTTAGCAATTTACGGGCATCTCCGTTGCTGAAATTTATTAAAGTTTCGGTTTCTTTTAAGGTTATATTTTTTTGTTTTAATATTTCGTCTTTTTCTATTGCTTTATTGAGTAAAGTTTGTAGATGTTTTTTTTCTAATGGTTTAAGAATAAAAACCTGACATCTGGATAGCAGGGGAGATATTACTTCAAAAGAAGGATTTTCTGTTGTTGATCCTATAAGGATTATTTCACCTTTTTCTACGGCTTCCAGTAGCGCATCTTGTTGAAGTTTATTAAAGCGATGTATTTCGTCAATAAAAAGTATTGGAGTTTCTTTATTGAATAGAGTGCGATTTTTTACTTTTTGTAATATTTCTTTAACTTCCTTTTTACCACTGTCTGTGGCACTTAGTTTATAAAAAGGTTTTTGGCTTTCTTTACCTATTATATATGCTAATGTTGTTTTTCCTGAACCCGGAGGTCCCCATAATATCATTGATGATAGAGCTTTATTTTTGAGCATATTGTATATAGGTGCACCGGGTGCAGTTAAATGTTCTTGATTTATAAAATCTTTTAAAGTTTGTGGGCGTAAACGTTCTGCTAAGGGTTTCATTATTCCGTGAAACTTTTTAGGAAGTTTTCTAAGTCTTGTTTATTTATAGGTTTATAGTCTTTGGGAATTTCAAATTTTTGATCGTCAATAGGATATCTTTTTATTTGTTTCAGATTAAATATCATATCAATGCCTAAAAGCCTGACTTTGAATTTTACAAGTACTCCTTTTATTGCTTTGAAAGGATTGTTTGCGTTAGGATTATCTATTGCAATGTCATAAGTATAATATATTTTTTCTGGTTTTTGATATATTGGGGCGTACATTATGGCTTCTTTACAATGTAAATTTGATATTAAGGTATCTTTTTCTGTATTAACAAGTTTTATATTTGCCATTTCTCCATATCCGGGAGGTAAATCACCTGTATCGGCTTGATATATATATTTTTTATTAACTATTCTGACTATGGTATATGTTTTTCCATTGTCATAATCGTTGAGAAATCGTATTTCAAATGTTCCCCAGAAGCCTGAGATATAACCTACTGTTTTATTGTCTTTGAAGTAGATAGACATTTGTTTGGGTAATAATGCAATTATAGGCTGGTTTTTATCTCCTTGGGGATAGGTTATGGAATATATCAATTCACCTTCTGAAATGGTATTATTATCTTCGCAAGCATTAAAAAAAATTAAGACAGTAAAAATAGTGATTATAAATTTATATTTTGCACTCACAAGTGTATTTTTGTGTAAATTCTACAAAAATTATGCATTTTAGGGGGTCTAAATTGCAATAATTTTTTTTATTATACAAATTTTATCAGTAGTTATTCTAATAATAAAACAGGGTTTAAAATTTTGATTGATAGGTAGTTTTATGCTTCTATTAGACTGGATTTGGTATATTATTCTACCATCTAATGTGATAATTTGAAGATTAAATTTTTGTTTTTTTAGTGGAATAATTGTTAAAAACTTTTGTACTGGGTTGGGGAATATTACAAAGTTATTTTTTTGCGTTGTGAGTGAGTTATGGATAACTCCCACTGCATCTAAATCGAAGCCGCCAGAAGCAAAAGGGGTAGGATATGGGTCATTTATGGGATTTCCGTAGTAATCATAAGTAGTAAAAGGTGAATTTATAGCACCTATTACATCAACAATTTTGACGTAATTTATGTTGTTAATATTTAGGTTGGGATATATTTTTTTTAGTTCTGTGAGGTCAAAGGGGGTTCCGTAGTTCGCGATGTATTTACCTGCAAGGTTATGGATATATCTGGCGTCTATTCCGTCAAAAGTTCCAATTTGTTTGTCTGTTGGGAGTTCTGATATTGCGGGGAAGCGGTAGTAATTTTCTCCATCTTCGCTTACTTCTACAAAGGCGAGTTCAACAAAAGCGTTATAAGGATTGTTATTTTTCAGGAAACCGTTTTCAAATACGGCAAAATCTGGTCCTGGTCCATCTACAATAGGGTAGTGGAAGCTTAAAATGGCATAGCCACCATCGCCGAGGCTTACTACGTCCATAGTTCCACCGGGAGCTCCTAAGGCATTTTTTGCTATTCCAAAGCTAACTGTATCTGTTTCCGTTGAGTTTGATATATCAATATAGCCACGATGTATTTGACAAGAGACAGCCCAGTCTATAAAAACTGAGCTGTCCTTGTATATAGCTGTTGAGCCTTTTAGCCCTACTTGTGGTGCAAAACTTTGAGATTTGCCTTGTAATGCCGTAAATAACAGCAATAGAAGTATAAATTTAGTTCTTAACAAATTTAGCTCTATAAACGCCTTCATCTGTTTTCACTTCCAAAATATAAATACCAGCAGGAATATTTTTGACGTTTATTGTGGTCTTGTGCGTAGAGGTTAGTAATTTACCGTTTAAATCATATATTGCCGAATTTTCTATTTTTTTATTGCTGTTTATATGTATCCATTCTGTTGCGGGATTGGGATATACAGTAAGTTTTATATCCTTAGTGTTTACAATAGTAGGTTCTGTGCTTGAATAGCTCAAATCGTCAAAGCAGAAATATGTAGGTGTGTTTGTTCCGTATTGTCCTACATCTGTGGAAAAGACTGTAAATTTCAAAGAATCTACTTGACCTAATGGGGTTAAATCAACTTCTTGCCAGTCTTTTTGGACGAAATGTCCATTGTTTCTGTAATCGGCTAAATAATGTATTACAGAGTCAGTTATATTTCCGTCTTTAAATCCGAGTATTTTTACGTAATAATAGTCTCCGTCTGAGAAAGGTTCAGAGAAACTTGTTCCATTTTTAATTGCGAGGGCGGTGTATGTAGAGTTTGTTATCCAGATACTAACGGGGTATTGCGGGGTTTGGAAGTTAACAGTAATTGGAATTAGTTGGTATGTATTCAAATCTGATGGCACATAACCGATGCCGAATATATCACCGCTATGTGCTTCACCTGCATAAACACTCCATTGATTGGTATAACCCTCTGTTGTAGTATCTGTCCAATTAGAGAATGCAAAACCATCCCAATATCCTCCCCAATTACTTTCTGTGTAGTGATTTATGAAAAATAAATCTTGATTACCGAAACCACCGTTGTAATTTGTAGTATCCGCGCCATTCCAATAGCCGGTATCAGGGAGAATTAGATCATCAAGGGTGAAAGTTTGTGTTTGAGCAATTAAGCTTGCTCCCCACATTAAGACAAAAATAAAAGTAAAAAAACGCTTCATAGTTTATAATTTTTGGGGTTTATAGATTTCAAATGTGGGGAAGCAAGGCAAGGAATAAGAAGGGATAGACTTCTTATCCTTCGCCTTAACTCCCGAAAGCGTAAGGATAAAAATGCATTTGGCAGGTCTTCTGGCTTACACCGAGCTTCAAGCGCCTTCCCAACCTATTGATGGTCAGTGGCTTATTGCTTGAAGCCTTAGGTGATCACAGCTGCGGGGACAGCGCCGGAATTTCACCGGACTTCCCTTTTAATTCCCGTAGGAAACCAAATGCATTTTTAGTATTTGAAAGAACAACGTTCAGATTTATAGTTCTACGTATTTTTTTATACGTTCTGCTATTTCTTGCATTTCTTTATCGGAAAGTTTCATCTTAGGCGCTGTAATACATACTTGCGGTTCATTTTTAAATGGTATTAAATGAATATGAGCATGCGGAACTTCTGTTCCTACTACTAATACACCTACACGTTTACATTCAATTGCTTTATCCAATGCTTTTGCAATTTTTTTGGCAAAGATTGTCATTTCTGCAAGCATATCATCCTCTATGTCAAATAAATAGTCTATCTCTTTTTTGGGTATTACCAACGTATGCCCCTCAGCTAATGGATTGATGTCTAAAAATGCCAAAAATTTGTCATTTTCGGCTATTTTATATGCCGGCAATTCGCCGTTTACAATTTTTGTAAATACTGATGCCATAGTTATGTGTTTTATAATTTTATTTCCAAAATTTCAAATTCTAATATACCGGCTGGAACTTTTATTTTAACTTTGTCTCCTACTTTTTTGCCCATAAGTCCCTGAGCAATAGGAGTTTTAAAAGATATTTTTCCAGCTGATACGTCTGCTTCTCCTTCGGGGACTATTGTATAACTAACCACCATATTGTTTTGCAGATTTTTTATTTTTACTGTGCTCATTATCGTGACTTCTCCTTTTTCTAACATACTTTTATCTATTATACGAGCATTGCGGATTTTCCTTTGTAGTTCTGCAATTTTCATTTCAAGCATCCCTTGGGCTTCCTTAGCTGCATCGTATTCCGCATTTTCTGATAAATCACCTTTATCTCTGGCTTCTGCAATTTGTTCCGAAATTTTTTTACGTTCAACTGTTGTAAGGTATTCCAGTTCTTTTTTTAGTTTTTCTAATCCTTCTTTTGTTACTAAATAGCTTTCTGACATATGCCTAAATTTTTTGTGTTAATCTATTACTCTGTTTTTTCGTAAACACAAAGATAAAAAATTACTTTTTTTTAATCAAAATATTTTTTGCTTTACTCTTTTGCATAGAGAGTTTTTTTATAAATAATAAAGTTTTCAATTAAATTGTATAATATACTGATAATTAAGCTTATAACATAATGTGATTATTAAAGTTTTGTGTTATTTTAAATAAAATTTTTTTTACACTAATTCATTGATAAATTTGGACAAAAATATAAAGCCATGATTACTATAACAGGTTATGATTTAAAAATTGAAGATGTAGTGCGTGTTGCACGTTTTAATGAAAAAATAGCACTCCATCCTGATGCATTGGAGCGGATTCGTAAATGTAGGGCAATGTTAGAAAAAAAGATAAAAGCTAAGGAAATAATGTATGGTGTAAATACAGGAATAGGCGAATTTTCGGAAATAGTACTTACAGATGAACAAGTGCGGCAATTTCAGAAATATCTTATTTATAATCATTCTGCTGGGATAGGGGAGCCAATGCCTATTGAATGGGTAAGAGCAGCTATGTTAAGTCGTATAAATGTACATGCGCATGGTAATTCAGGAGTAAGGCCAGAAATAACACTTACCTTAGTTGAAATGCTTAATCGTGGTGTGACGCCTTATGTATGTAAAAAAGGCTCAGTTGGGGCTTCGGGGGATTTAGCCCCTATGTCTCAAATAGCATTAGTTCTTTTGGGCGAAGGTATGGCTTATTACAAAGGAGAATTACTCCCGGGTAAAGAAGCTATGGAGAAAGCAGGTATTAAAATACCGGGTTTGGAAGCAAGAGATGGACTGGGTACTATTAATGGTTCTAATTTTATTACAGCAATGAGCGCTTTGCAGATTTATGATATGAATAGATGGTTAAAACAAGCAGAAATAGCAGCAGCTATGAGTATGGAAGCTTTAAAGGCTAATTTTAAAGCTATGGACGAGAGAATACATAAAGCACGAGGTTTTAAAGGTGCAATAAGAAGTGCCAGAGCCATTAGAAAGGTTGTTCAAGGTGGTGATTTAGCAAATTTTAAATTAAAAACAAGAGTTCAAGATGCTTATTCAATTCGTTCTACTCCTCAGGTAATAGGTGCAGCACACGATGCCTTAGCCTATGCTCGCTCTCAAATAGAAATTGAACTTAATGGAGTAGGGGATAATCCTGTTTTTTTCCCTGATGAAGATCTACAACTTTCAGGTGCTAATTTTCAGGGGACCCCTATTGCTCTTCCTATGGATATGGTAAGTGCTGCTATTACTATGGTGTCGGTGCTTTCTGAACGTAGAATGAATAGATTAAATAATCCGGCTTTGAGTAATGGACTACCTCCCTTCCTCTCTAAGGGTGCTGGTATGTTCTCAGGTTTGATGTTAAGTCAATACACTGCTGATATGCAAATCACTGAACAAAGAATATTATCTGCGCCTGCTTCGGTATTATCTATTCCTGCTGCTGCCGACCAGGAAGATTTCGTATCAATGGGTATGAATACCGCGCTTAAAAATTTTCAAATATTAGATAATGCTTATGGAATTCTTGGAATTGAATTTATGGCTGCTGCACAAGCTCTCGATTTCAGAGATTATAAATTTGGAAAAGGGACTACTATTGCCCATAAAACTATCCGTAAATATGTGGACTTTTTAGATGTTGATAGACCTCTATATAAAGACCATAATACTATGAAAGAATTAGTTAAATCCGGTGAAATATTGGAGGCGGTGGAAAAAGAGGTTGGTTCATTAGAATAATTATATTTGCCGGAAAAATTATTGTTTTTTTGAATAAAATTAAGCTTAATTTAACAGAAAAATAAATTTATTTGATATAAATTCACATGTTTTTGCCATAAATTCATTTATCTACTTGTATTTTCTATTACTTTTTTAGAATTTCAATTTCAAATTAAAAAATAATGGGCAGAATTATATTTTTTACTTTAACTATTTTTTTCTTTATGGCTGGATGCAATGGTGATATCTTAAAACGAATGCATTCACATAAGGCTCTGATTATTAAAGATAAAACTATTGGTAAAATAGATTTTACTCAATTGAAACAAATTCCTGTTTCTCCTTCTTTGTCAATTGTGAAGGTTTATCCTGATATTGTATTTTATAATTGTACTTTTACAGATAGCATTATTGCTTTTAGAACTACAAAGAATAAAGCAATTTATACAGAATTTTATGGAAATGTTGTTTTTTATAAATGTAAATTTCATAAGCCAGTGATTTTTAAACAAAGTCAGTTTTATAGGCAGACGAAATTTAAAGAGGATACATTTTATTCTTTTGCGAATTATGAAGGAGCAGGTTTCTTAGCTACAAAGAATAATTTTAGCGAAAGTTCTTTTAAACAGAAAGCTTCTTTTTCAGGAGCAAAATTTTTGGGAGAAGTTAATTTTATGCGTTCAGAGTTTTATCAAGCTTTTTTTTCAAAAACAGTATTTAACGATTTAGTCAATTTTTCCGCTTGCAAGTTTGAAAAATATCTTTCTTTGTACGATATTAGAGCTAATGACTTTTTTTTCAATTATGTCAAAGTTCATGGTGAAGCAATACTGAAAAACTGTTATTTTATGACAAGAACTGAGTTTATTAAGTTCAGTTCTGATACAGTTTTCAAATTTTCTGACTCATATTTTTATGGTAGAACAAAATTAGTTAAGCCTAAAATAAAAGGAAAAATTTTTGTTAACAATTTACGTTTTTACGGAGATACAATCTGGCAACTCCCAAGCAATAAACTATAAAATAATATGAATATGAAAAAATTGCTTTTATTTACCTTGGTAATTTCTGTGTTTTTATTTTCGTGTGATCTTTTCAATAAAGAAAATAACTACGGTTTGGGGTGGTTAGCAGAAAATGAAAATACCGCTGAAATAGAGGACGATGTTACCTTAGGAGCTATGCTTGGTAGTGGAAATTTACCCTCTTCGGTGGATTTAAGTGAATATTTCCCTCCAATAGGAGATCAAGGAATGTATGGAACATGTGTAGCTTGGGCTTGTGGTTATAATCTAAAAAGTTTTTTGGAAGCAAAGAAATATGGTTATACTAATTACTCAGACCCTTCTAAGATTTTTAGTCCTAAGGATCTGTTTTGGGCTATCCCTAATGATAAGAAAGGTAGTAATTGTAATGGAACTAATTTTGAATCAGCTTTGGATGTTATTCTTAACCGTGGTATAGCTACATGGGCAACAGTGCCTTATGAAGATTTGGGGGATTGTTCTCAAAGTCCTGATCAAGTATGGACTAATGAAGCTGCAAATCATAAAATTCAAAACTATCGTGAGATACAGGTTGATAAAGAGACTATAAAATATTATTTGGCAAATGGTAGGGCAGTTGTTTTTGGTGCTAAACTTGGAGATGAATTTATGTCGTGGACAGGAGATGGAGTTTTAGATTACCAAACTTATGGGGATGTAGGTATGCATGCATATCATGCTATGATTCTTTGCGGTTATGATGATAATAAAGGTCCGAATGGAGCTTTTAGAGTTGTTAATTCATGGGGAACAGATTGGGGAGATAATGGATATATATGGGTAGATGAGGATTTCTTTGTAAACGAATTTTGTTTTGCAGCTTTTGTGGCAGCAGAACCTGAGTCTAATCCGGATCCTAATGGTGATGGTAATGTGGATGACCCAACCTCTGGTTATGATCTTATTGCTTGGGAACTTAATGATGTAGATTACGATGACCCTAATGACCCTGATAGTGACGACCCAAGATGGAGAACTGCTATCTATAATGTATATAATGCCGGTGAGAATACTTTATATGCTTCGGATGATTGGTGTATAGTATATTTGCTTTATAATGCATATAATGGCAATGATTATCAAATTATTCTATTTGACTATTATACAGACGATTATGGAAATCCGGGAGATAATGGTGCCTTAGATGGATATCCCGGCATTACAGCGCAAGGATATTGGTATAATCATGTAGATGTAGCTCCTGCGCAAAGCGTCTCTTATGCTGTATATGGAGATAGTGATGAGCCTTTTTCATGGACATATAGAATGCCTGATGTCACTGGTGATTATTATTTAGTTATTCTGGCTGACGGTTTTGATACTTATAGTGAATCCGATGAATCGAATAATATTACATATTTTGCTATGCCGGATGGTAGCCCTCTGCATATTGTAAATGGAGTCATTCAAAATCCGCCTACTAAGCGCGTAGTGATTAAGAATATACCTCCTGTCAAAAATCAAGACGCTGACATGGAAACTGTTGTAACTGAGAAAAATAAAAATGCATATACTCCACAGGAAATTAAACAAATGCTTTTGAATGATTTACATTCGGGAAGGCTTAAAGATAAAATTCTTGAATACATAGCAAATGGTACTAAACCCAAAATAAAATATCACTAATGAAACGCTTTAAAACTTTATTTTTGGCAGTTCTGATGTTTTTTTCTGTTTCGTTATTTTCTACTGGATGTGATGCCCTTTTGGTGTTTTTAAATCAAATTGTTCAGGTGGATAATAATTCTTCTAATAATGGTGGAAATGGTTCTAATTCAAAAGGTAAAACACACGGAACGCAACAAGATGACCAGAATCCTAATTCAAAAGGAAAGAAACAAGGAGGTGGTTAACTAATCTTTATATGTAATTGAGGTTTTGTCCTTTGCGTTGTTTTGAGGTGTATTAACTTAATTCCCACAAGTGATTCGCTTGTGGGAATTTTTATTTTACTTATTAGTGGAAGTATTATCTTTTATTCCATAAAGTTTCATTTTATTTTTCAGTGTATTGATAGCTATACCGAGAGCTTTTGCTGCTCTTGTTTTATTATAATTATATATTTCTAAAACTTTCTGAATATGAATGCGTTCCATATCTTTAAGTGATAGAGAACTTTCTGTATTTTCAATATAAGGAGGTAGAGCTTCTAAGCCTGCAATTGTATCCTCAGAGAGTATAAATAAGTAATCCAAAATATTGTCTAATTCTCGGATATTTCCCGGATAATCATAGTTTAATAAAAAATTGATAACTTTTTTGCTCAGTTTTATATTTTTTTCGTATATTTCTTGTTTTTTGGTAATTAGATAATTTATGAATTCTAATTTTTCTTGGTAAGGATAATCTTTAAAATCTGGCAATTTTAACATAATACCGAGGCGATAAAATAGATCACTTCTGAACTCTCCTTTTTTTACCATTGATTTTAAGGATTTGTTTGTAGCAGCAATAATTCTGACATCAACTTTTTTAGTATCTCCGCATAGTGGTTGAATTTCGCCTTCTTGTAGTAATCTCAGAAGAGCTTGCTGCATATATGGGCTAATATCTCCTATTTCGTCTAAAAAAACAGTTCCGCCATTAGCCTGTTCAAAAATGCCTTTAAAATCTTTATGAGCGCCGGTGAAACATCCTTTTTTATAGCCAAATAATCTGCTTTCCAATAATTGATCGGACATTGCAGCTGTATTGACTGTTTTATATGGTTTTCTTTTTCTGGGAGAATTTATATGTATGAAGCGTGCTAATAATTCTTTTCCTGTGCCGGTATTTCCAATTATCAAAACAGGAACTGAAGCTGTTTGTGCTATTTTGAGGGCTTTGTCGTAAATATTTTTTAATGATTTTGTCAGAAAAGGCTTATAGCGGTTTTCTTGTATCTGTTCGCGAATTATGGCAGAGACTGGTATATTAGAATAACCCTCTACTTTTACTATAATTAACTCTGGTATATGTCCTGAACTTTCTTCAATGGGTAAGATTTGTACTAATCTGGTGTTTAAGCCGAGTGTAGTATGTACAATATACCACACTATTTTCATTGTGCCACTACCTGTGGATAAAAATATATCAATTTCTTTATCTTTTTCACGTAGGATAATCTCTTCAATGCTGCTTTTTATCATTGGTATATCTTGGTGGACATTTCTTAATTTTACTATTTGTAATTGTAATTTTACATATGGTAAGTATTGTTTTACAAATTTTTCAAAAGACCGAGCTTTTTCTATATATTCCTCTGTAAAAAGTAGAATGTACTTGCTATATTCCGAATAATGATATCGTAAAAAATTGGCTGTTGGGCCTCCGTCATTTACTTTTAAAGAGTTATTGATAAAATCTTTTTGTATGCCCAACCAGCCTATTGCAATTTTTTTCATATTAAGATATTATAATTGAACATAATTTTGGCTTAAAGGTTATGGGCAAAATTTATTGTTTAAGATATTTCTTTAACGTAGCAGCGACGGCGTTTGTGCTGAATATTTTTAAAGTTTTTCCAATTGGCAATGACATTATGATTTGTTTCAAATATGCCAGTTGTTTCCAATGTGTATATTTTGCGCTCCCACAAGTAATTTTGTAGTTCTGCCCATAGTAGTACTGCTGCTCCTGTATTTTGATATTTATGTTTTACCCCTGTCAGTAGGAGATCTACTACCTTAGGGTGTTTTAGTGCTTTTATTATAGGGAAAATGCCAAATGGATATAGGCTTCCATTAGCTTTTTGCATAGCTTCTGATAGAGATGGCAATCCAATTATGAAACCTACTAATTCCTCACCTTTAAGGACTATTTTTACGAAGTTCGGATTTAATATTGAAAAATATTTGTTTATGTAATAGTCTCGCGTTTTATCGTCAAAAGGAGCAACATAAGGTAGTTCTGAAAATGCATCATTTAGGATATTAAATACTTCATTTGCATATTTTGCGAGTTCTTTGCGAGAGTTAAAATTTTTAACGGTAAAACCATATCTTTTTTTTAGTATTGCCACCCCTCGCATCGCTTTTTTAATAGGCTCTTCAGTAAGAGTTATTCGGAATTCAATCCAGTCGTTTTCTTTACGGAAGCCTAATCTGTCAAAATGATCTTTATAATAAGGTAGATGATAAACCGAGGCTATTGATTGAATATATTCAAAACCTTCTATTAGCAGACCTTGTGTATCTAAATTTGTAAAACCCAAAGGACCATGAATAAGTTCCATGCCATTCTGTTTGCCGAAATCCTCAACAGCTTGTATTAAAGCATCGAAAACTTCGGGATTATCGTAAAATTCTGGTTTATAGATACGTACGTATTTTTTACCTGTTTTTTCGTTATACTTATGATTTATGATAGCTCCGACCCGACCTACTATTTTTCCGTTGTCATCATAGGCGAGGAAAAATTTAGCGTCGCAGAAAGATAGTGCAGGATTTTCATCTGTAAGTGCTTTGATTTCGTCTTTTTTTATTGGTGGTACCCAATTTTTATTACCTTTATAAAGCTTGTATTGCAGATTGACGAATTTTTTGATATCGGCTTTTGTTTTTACTTCTTTTATTGTGATCATATCTTAAAAGTTTAGGATTTTGTTTATTTTATTTAAGTGAATAACAAAACGATAATGGCTTAAAATGTTTTTATTTAGTGAGTTATTATAATCAGCTATTGGTTTGGCAGTATAAAGAGGTAAATATATTTCGAAAAATTCAGGAATAATATTTAACATCACTCCTGTTTCCCAAAGAGGTTTCTGAAATTTAAATATATTGAGCCATCTACCATTTTGTAGTGAGCCGAAATATGCAATGTTTGCAAATATACCTAAGATAGGTATTTTGGGGATATTACTTTTTATGCTGGAAGAAAAGACTATTGGATAACGTTTATAGGGATATAGGCTTATTAGTCCACCTTCTTCGTCTATTACTTGATGTCTGAAAAAACCTCCTTTATACATATATGAAGGATCTACAAGTGGAGTAATATAGAAGTATTGGAGTTTGTAATCGTTGGAATAAATTATTCCGGTAGGGGATACATTAGAGCCCAAGAATAATCTAAATTTTAGTCCTCTGCTCAATTTATCATAGTGCAATTTATATGTGAAGTCTGTCCAGAATATGTAGTCATTATTTATAAAATCGGCATTGACACGATAAGTCATTGGACGGAAAAGGCTTTTCTTTTTCATTATGTATGTTATAGAGAATATGGGCAATCTGGTGGGACTAATTAGAGTTAGACCTAAATTTATTTGTTTTAAAAATTTTTCGCTACCGTCTTTATTATGTAAAGTCAAGATATAATTAAAAGACAATTTTCGCAGAGGCAGAGGCAAATATCCGGAAGTATCGCTATCGTAATATGTGTATCTATCTGCGTGTAGGAGAAATGTTTGTGTGGGAAAGCCGTTATATCCGTTTTTTGTGAATTTTAGGCTTATTGAACCAAAAAATTTTTTTTGTCCAAAATCATACATAGGCATAAATGTATAGGTAAATCTTTTATTTGGTAAACGCATATTAGTTAGCCATAATCCAGCTTTCCAATTTTTTAACATATCAATATAAAGCAGAGGAGTAATCCAGAGAATACCTTGATAATATTTTCCGATTGTAAATTCTAATTTTGGTCTAATAGTTTCTCTTTTTTTGATTAGTAAGCGTTTAGCTACGAAATTATTATAGCGATAGAATTCTAATGTTTCAAAAAATGGGTCAATTATAGCTTTATCAAAATTTTTCGGAGCTTGGATTTTTATTTTTTCAGGGGTGGAAACCCATTTTTTCATAATTATCGAATCATTTTTAAAGAATACTATCGGCACAGGCACATTTAATTTGTTTTTATTTTTCAGTATAATTTTGCCGTTTCTATATTTTATTGTGTAGTCTATTTGATTATTTGAGGTTATCAGTGTATCAAAGAACCAGTTTACATTTTTTGAGGCGTTATTTTTAAAGCACTGGGCAATGTCTACTGGATAGGGATGTTTGAATTTCCATTTTTCAAAGAATTTATGCATTATGGTGTCGAATTCTTTTTCACCTAAATAATGATTTAAATACCTGAAAGCCAATGCAGTTTTTTGATATATATCTAAAAAATAGTTGGCAGCATTATATTTAGTAGCGTTCAAGTTCATAGGTTGAGGATATACGAAGTCTGTACCAAGTTGATATATTAAGAATTGTATCCATTGTCTATAAATTTTTTCAGGTAGATTTTCAGATAAAAACATTTTAAGGATTTCTGAGTAATAATTTTCACCTTTACCAGTTTCTTCTGCCCAACGGTGGTCATAGTATGAATTTATACCTTCATCTAAAAAAGGGTATTCCCTTTCGTTAAATCCGAGCATACCATAGAACCAATTATGACCGACTTCGTGAATTATTACTGCTTCAATGTCTTTGGAGGATACGACTGTAATTGTTGGATATTCCATACCACCGCCAGCTTTTAGATATCCTTCTACGGCGGTACAAACGTCGTATGCATATTCTCCTACGTGTGAGGAATAGAATTTTACAGCCTCTTTTACATATTCTGGTGCGTGTCTCCATTGTATGTTTTCACCGAAATAATAAGCCTTAGTTTTAACAATACGATGAGATAAGTGTAATGTATCAGTGTTTACATAATAGTATGGAGATGCAAACCAAGCAAAATCGTGGACACTATCTTGATAAAAATGTACGGTTTTGAAAGGCTTGCCAGTGGGGTAGTCCAGTTCAAATCCGCGTGAATTAGTGAGTTCTAATTTTTGTTGCCATTTTAATTCAGTAGGGCTTAACATGCGACCTGTGGCGGCTACCACATAATTTGATGGTAAAGTAATTTGCACATCATAACTTCCAAATTCTGAATAAAATTCTCCTTGATTTAGGTAAGGGAATGCATGCCAGCCGTATCTATCATAAACAGCAGGTTTTGGATACCATTGTGTTATTTCATAGTCTCTATCTGTATAACCTAAGCGAGATGTTAAACGGGGTATATGAACTCTAAATGGAGTAGTTATAGTTATTTTTTCGCCGGGTAATAAAGGTTCTTTTAAGATGAGTTTACAGATATCCGGATTTTTTTTATCGTATTCCACAGTTATTTTTTTACCGTTAATTTTAAAATCTAATGAATCTATCCAGCCTCTATATTTTTTATTTTGAAAGTAAAACTCTGAATTTCGTATTGATCCAGCCATTTGTTTGGCAAGGGCAGTATGCTTTGACTTATATCCATTAGGCCACAGATGAAAGTATATGTAATGCAGAGTATCCGGCGAGTTATTTGTATATTGTATGATTTCGTATGCCGAGAGCGTTTTTTTCGCTGTATCTAATCTTACGCGAATTTTGTAGTCAGTGCGTTGTTGAAAGTATTTTTGTGCATTCAGATTTGCAAAAAATATAAGCAAAACGAAAAGTATGATATAGCGTCTCATATCGGAGATTTTGGGCAAAGTTAATATATTTAATTAAGGTTGAAAAATTGATAAACTTTTTTATTGTTTGATGAATTTATAAGTGTGGAAATATTTGCCCTTTGATAGATAAAGTAAATACACACCCTGAGGCAGATTAGAGACGTCCATAGTTTGGTAATTTTCGCAGATATTTTTTTTGTAGATTATTTGTGCATATAAATTGTATAGAGTAGCATTATATCCATTTGCATTTTTTATAATCAAGAGGTTATGGAGGTTTTTTACAGATATATAGGTAATTTGTTGCGAGTAGGTAGGAGTAGGGATGAATTCAAAACAGCCTATATCAGGCATATTTCCGTAGTATTGCGAGCTATCAAGTTCAATTACAGTGATTTCATTATTTGAGGCGTCTGTTATAGTAAGAGTATCTATGCCTTTGTCTATGCAAAGAGAATTTTCTGAAAGTGTAAAATTCTCATTTTGAGGATCAGTAAATAGAGGGTTTACGTATATATTATTTTCTCCGGTAGCTTCATCAGGTGGTAATACATCGCAATAATTGATTTCTGCATTGCCGTAGTCGAGATGTATATCATTGCTATATAATCCGGGATTGTTATATATGATGGAATTAGTAAAATTTGCGTCAGAAAAAGTTATATTTATTCCTCCTCCATCGCCATTTTGCGCTTTGTTATCATATATGGTACAGTTTACAAATGATATCTGAGAGCTGTATTCTTCTATTAAAGCAGCTCCCCCGGCAGAGTATATAGTTTTATTGTTATAGAATAAGTCTCTGAAAAAACGAGTGCCATAGCAGCCGTATAGGCAAATAGCTCCACCTCCATAAAAAACGCTGTTATTTATAAATATACAGCTATCTATTTCAGATCCATTATCTCCACTGAATTTTATGGCACCGCCTTCTCCATAAGCACTATTATTACGAAATATGCAGTTGCTAAAACGGCTATTTTCCGTATTTAGGCAATATATAGCACCTCCCATACCATTATCGTCGCCAAAGGCTTTATTATTTTCAAATACGCAGTGTTCAAATATGGCATCTGAATTTATTAAAACGATAGCCCCTCCGTGTTGGTCTGGATAGCTACCTGCTGTCGTTATTCCGTATTCAAAACGGCAGTATTTGAAAATGCTAAGATTATTGTTGTATTTTATATGAATTCCATACCAGCCTTGGGAAGTGTCCTGTGCTGTAAATATAATACTATCTCCTTCCTCTCCGAGTGCTTTTAATGTGCCATTTATGTAAAATTTATAATGCCCTTGAAAAATTATTTTTACTCCGGGTTGAATTTCCAATATTTGGCCGTTGGGTACAGTTATAGTATCTTCTACTATATAAGGAGAATTTTCGGCAGTCCATATCCCGCTTTGTTCACCACTGACTATTGTCTGAGCTTTAAGATTATTGATTGTTATTGCAATAATGATCAATGAGATTATTGATTTGTACATTTTGTTTGAATTTTATTTATTTTTACAAAGCTAAAAATTTATTTTAGAGTAAGAAGTTTTAAGTTTAATTTTTTTTGTTTGAAATTTTTGCTAAATTAGACCAGTTTTTTAGAAATATTTTTATGCAAAGAACTATCTTTATAAGTACAGATAAGCATAATGGTTTATATGATATAACAGCGGAAGTAGAAAAGATAGTTCGGGAAAGTAAAGTGCGTACAGGGTTAGTTAATATATATGCACAGGGAGCAACCGCTGCTATAATGATACAAGAGAATTGGGATAATTCTGTTCAAAATGATGTAGTTCGTCTTTTGTCGGAATTAGTGCCAGCAGGAGTATGGGAACATGATAAGCAAGATAATAATGGAGATGCTCATTTGAAGTCCGGTTTGATTGGTCCTTCAGAAACAATACCTATAATAGACGGGAAACTGGGACTTTCTACTTGGCAAAATATCTTTTTTTGTGAGTTTGATGGACCTCGCAGCAGACGCCCAATTGTAATAACTATTTTAAAAATTGAGTAAATTTTGTGGAATATTTTTTGTTAGAATTTGTTAGAAAAAAAAATTTTTTTATTTTTGTAAAAACTTGGTAAAAGGAATTTTTAATGGTCACCCATTTTTTATCAAATCAATATAAAGAATTTGTTGCAGAATTTTTTAAGAACATTCAAAAGGGAGATTTAGAATATATTTATCGTGGATCTGTTAATAGTGTAGTAATTGCTAATATTTTAGATTTAGCTAAATTAAATTTAGAATTAGATAATGCAGTTCAACCTGTAAAATCTCGTATTTATTTTATTTTAGGGGAGGGCTTGCAAAATATAACTCGTCATCAAGAAATTATTCCGGGAGATGATAAGTATCAGAATATTATTGTAATAAGTAAACAGCAATATCAATATACTATTACTACTGGAAACATCATTAGAGCAGAGCGAAGGAAAGAACTCGAAGATAAGCTTAGTACTATAAATCAGATGAGCATTACAGAATTAAAAGAATTAGCAAGATATATTCGGAAAAATTTTGATATTTCCCCAAAAGGTGGAGCAAATTTAGGTTTAGTAGAAATTGCTAAACGTAGTGGTAATAAGATTAAATATTCTTTTAGACCTATAAATGAAGAATTTTGTTATTTTTATTTTAGTGCTGTTATTTTAACTGATAAATTGGAAAAAGATTTCCATCTGCGTGATTATGAAAATCAATACATAAAATATATTGAGGAATTTCATAATTATTTAGACGAGCAAAATATATACATAGTTTTTAAAGGTGATTTTCATCAGGATAATATTTTAGCTTTGTTTGATATACTGCGTAAACAATTACCAGAAACGAATTTTACTATTAAATTGAAAAATATACTTATAGAAGTGCTTCAAAATATTGAAAAACACGCTGATAACTTAAATGAAATTAAAGACTGGAAGCCCGGGATTTTTACAATAAATATGAAAGATAATTTGTATTATTTAACAGCAGCAAATTATATTAAAAAGGAAAAAATTCCCGTTATTCAACGAAAAATAGATAAAATAAATTATTTAAGTAAACAAGAGCTTGCGGAATTGTATAGAAATACTTTATTGGATATGGAAAATGAAGTAACGGCGAAAAAGACAGGATTAGGATATATTGACATTAGAAGGCGTTCCGGACATCCTTTAAAGTATGATTTTATAGACATTGATGATAATTATGCAATATATTTTTTACAAATTACATTAACCAACAATGGCAAAATTAAATAATATGAGACCTTTAAAAATTGAACCAACGGCGGATACTCCGAAAATATATTTCGATCCAGATAAAGGGCATTTTGAAATTTCTGGTCTATCTTTGCCAGAAGATGCCTTAGAGTTTTATCGACCAGTTATCGCTTGGTTAGAGGAATATGCAGAAAATCCAAATCCTGAGACTGTATTTGATTTTAACCTTGAATATTTTAATACAGCTTCTTCTAAACAGTTAATTCAAATTTTGCTATTTTTAGAAAAATTGAATAAGAAAAGCAAGGTTAAAATACGCTGGCATTATAAAGATATAGACGAGGATATGAAAGATCTCGGCGAGGAGTATTCCGAAATTATAAAAGTAGAATTTGAACTTGTAGAACATCCCAGTTAATTCAATAGAGCTTATTTTGAAGTGAAATTTTGCTATTGTTGAAGGAAGGAGGCGTCTAAAAATTCGCCTCCTTTTTTATTTTTCTTGGTTTTTCTTAAATTTTTACCACAAAAAATTTTTTATAAATGTCATATAAATTTACAATATGCTTGATTTTTTAGACTGTCCTTTTTTTATGGAGTTCTTTTTACGACCTTTATAGAAGCATATCGGCAAATTCTTTCTTATCTTTTTTCTTTACACTATAATTTTTCCCATTTAAGATATATTCGTATATTGCATTATCTTCCGCTTTTGAATAAGCCAGAATAATTTCAAAAGCTTTTTTTACGATATTATCGTCTGATATGCTATGAGAGGAGAGTAAACCCACTGGTCCAATTACTATATTGTTGAGAAGGATAAATTTATTGCCTTTATAATTAAGTAGTTTGTTTGTTTCGCTTTCATTTCTGCTAACTACAAGGAGGTCTTTTTCTGATAGTTTGAAGTGTCGTCCATAACGCATAGCAATGACATCCTGAGCGTCAAATTCTGAGCCAAAGATATTTTTTATATTGATCATACGTTTTTTTATGTCTTTTTGTGCCAGCCAGCAGCCAGGACTTGTAAGATTATATAATTGATATTTTTTTATGTAATCCATTTGTATTTTTCTACTTTTTCCGACAATTCCTAAGAGTTTGTCTCTATTTACCCAACCTTTTTTTTCGGGGATTGTTTCTGGTAATACTTTTGCAGAGAGAGGTCGTAATGTATATTGTTCCATTAAAGAGGGATTTTTATGTCTCAGAGTATCAAAACGCTGTGAATTTGGACGCTGACCTACTACCTCGCCGGTTACTAAAAAGAAGTTGCCTTCTCCGTATTTTTTTAATCCGTATTCCCAAGCAATTTCTGTCATTAACTGATGGCAGTCTCTACAAGGGTTAAAGCCTTTCCCGTAGTTATATTTTGGAGTAAAAAGTCTTTCGCGAACAAAGCGCTCGGTAATATCTAAAAAGGTAATAGGTTCGTCTTTGAAATATTTTTTTACATTGTTGAAGTCTTTATCGTTAAATCCGTGGTAGAAGGTGATAAGTTCGTATGGTATATTTTGTTCTGCTATTAGTAATTTTGCTATTTGAGAATCTATGCCACCGGAAAAAAGTATCAAGGCTATTTTGTTCATATTTTTGGGCCTAAAATATGTAAATTATTGCAAAATGTCAATATAAATAATCAATATTTTTTTTACTTGTGAGTTTTTGAAAAAATTTTACATTGAAATAAAACTACTTTATTTTTGCTCAAAATTTAGGATATGAAATATACAGCACAGATTACAATTATGCCATTAAAGAACTTGCTTGATCCTCAGGGTAAAGCTGTTAAAAATACTTTGGATAATCTTGGTTATAAGAGCATTGAAAATGTAAGAATTGGAAAGCATATAGTAATGGAATTAGAAGCAGATAATATAAAATTGGCTCGTAAACTTACCGATGAAATATGTCGTAAAATTCTTATAAATCCAGTGGTAGAGACTTATTCTTTTGAATTATTTAAACAAGAATGATGAGGTCAAAAATAAGAAGTATAATTCGTATTTTGGTATTTTTTGGTATTGGCGTAGGTATTTTTTGGCTTATTTATCGCACGCAAGATTGGAAAACTACATTCAGCGCTATTATAAGAAGTAAATATCAATGGTTAATATTTTCTGCTTTATTAGGGTTATTAAGTCATATAAGTCGTTCTATACGTTGGCGTTTATTACTTGAACCTTTGGGTTATAAGCCGCGTCTTCCGATTTTATTTTTTTCTGTTATGATAATGTATTTTACGAACCTTGCAGTTCCTCGTTCGGGAGAGTTTGTTCGTTGTAGCATAACTTCTAAATATGAAAAGATACCATTTTCAACATTATTGGGGACTGTTTTTACTGAGCGTATTATTGACATTATTATTTTATTGGTGTTGATTATCATTGCTTTTATTTCGCAGTTTAAGGTTTTTATAGAGTTTTTAGATAAACATCCTCAGATGCAGGCAAAAATTAGTTCTCTTTTACATTCTACGCCTTTTATACTGGTGGGCTTGGTGGTGTTATTATTTAGTTTTATTTTTTTGTATATAAAAAGGGATAAAATAAAGAAAACATCCTTTTATAAACGTTTTGAAAAGATTATAAATCAATTTATTAGTGGTATAAAAAGTATATTGAGCTTGCAGAAAAAATGGGCATTTATCTTGCATTCTCTTTTTATTTGGATGATGTATTTTGTAATGATTTATGTTTCGTTTAAAGCCTTTGATTTTACTTCGTCATTGGATTTATTGTCGGGGCTAATGGTTTTTGTAATGGCGAGTTTGGGAATGGTAGCACCATCTCCGGGCGGAATTGGGACTTGGCATTTTATGGTTATAGAAACGCTTTTTATTTATGGAATAAATAAAGATGCAGGAAAGATTTTTGCATTTGCGGCGCATGAGACGCAGATTTTAATGTTAATAACCTTTGGGATATTATCGTATTTAGCATTGTTTTTTGTTAAGCCAAAGCAGAAATCAATATGATGATAGATTAAAGTTGGAGAGGCAAAAATAGGCGAGAGGCAGCTGATTTTTTATGCAAAAGACATTTTTAAATTGTTTTTGTGAGTGAATAGCTGCCAGCTCGCCTTTTTATTTAGCAGTTTTTAAAATTCTAATTCGTTTATAATATCGTCATCGGGTATATTTGGGAATGTAATTTTCAAGTTTGGATATTTTTCCATAGTTCGTTTTATAGTGTTCATTGCGCCTTTATTGCGAGCCCAAGCGCGTCGGGTAATACCGTTATTGACGTCCCAGAAAAGCATCATTTCAAGGCGACGGTCAGCTTCTTTGGAGCCATCCAAAACAAGACCAAAGCCGCCATTTATTACTTCTCCCCATCCTACGCCACCGCCATTATGTAGCGATACCCAGGTAGCACCACGAAATGCATCACCAATAACATTATGCACAGCCATATCTGCTGTAAATTTAGAGCCGTCGTATATATTAGAGGTTTCTCTGAATGGAGAATCTGTACCGGAAACATCGTGATGATCTCGTCCTAAAACTATTGGAGCGGAGATAGTACCTTCTCGTATTGCACGGTTAAATTCTTTTGCTATTTGGATGCGTCCTTCGGCGTTTGCGTATAATATCCGAGCTTGTGAACCTATTACGAGATTATTTTTACCTGCTTCTCGTATCCAGTGAATATTATCGTTCATTTGTCCCAGGATATCTTCTGGTGCTTCTTTTGCCAGTCTTTCCATAACTTCTAAGGCTATTTTATCGCTTATTTCTTCCTGAATAACTCTTGTCATCGGTCTTGCTCCGAAGTATTTATTGTAACCTTTTGATGCAATATATTCTTTTGCTTTATCTGTTAATTTTAAAATAATTTTTTTCTTTAAGAGTTTTTTATTGATTTCGTTTAGGAATTTATCAACAACATTAACAATATTATCTTTTGATAAATAGGTAAATTCTATAATTCCATCCAATCTGTTTCTAAATTCGGGAGGGAACTCTTTTTCAACGGCTTTTTTATTTTTACCGAGATCCATATCAAGAAAACCTATATTCTGGCTTGCAAGTTCCGTTGCACCCGTGTTTGATGTAATAATCAAGATAACATTTCTAAAATCTATTTTTTTGCCTATATTATCGGTTAAAGTGCCGTAATCCATTATTTGCAAAAGAATGTTATAAATATCATTGTGAGCTTTTTCTATTTCGTCGAACAAAAGAACGGTATGAGGATTTTTATTGATTGCTTCCGTTAACTGTCCACCCTGTTCAAAACCCACATATCCGGGGGGTGAACCTATAAGTCTTGATACGGCATGTTTTTCCATATATTCACTCATATCG
>CAZWVR010000020.1:0-29947 GCA_964637235.1 uncultured Bacteroidales bacterium
GTTAACAAAACTATAAGTGTTTTTTTCATGGCTGAAAGATTTAAAAGTTTCTACCCGCAAGATAGAACTATTCAAAACAAAGAATGTATGTAATTTTGGATAAAATGTATAAGATTTTTGCTAATGAATTTTTCACTAATCAATAAATTCACGTGTAGCAAGTTGTTTTTAAAATTTTTTCTTTGATAAATACTAATTATTTACAAAAAAGTGAATGGATAAAGAGAGCATTTATCGTTTTAAGCATAAATAAAGATTATTAGGAGGCATTTCATAGTATGCACTTTTTGCAGATGGTATTTATCCGCTTTCGGATTTGGCTTCGTCTTTTGCTGTATTTGTGGGCATAGTAATTTCTAACCGAAAAAGCAAGAATTTTTCTTATGGTTTGTATAAGGTTGAAAATCTAATATCTTTGGATTGTAGCAAGATCCATAAATCCAGTCCGTCAGGACGGCGCAGGTTCAGACAGACGGAAGTCTGCCCAGTTTTTATCGCATATGTAAAAAAGACTTGCGGGAAGGAAGAGGACGACACAACATAGCCTACAGAATTATTCGTGGGACACGAGCATTAGCCCATAAAGATCCCCCAAGGATAGCGCAAAATTAAGCCACGATCACAATCTGCAAACCGCGAAGCACTACCAGCATAACAACATAATATTTAAGAAAAATACAAAATTTCAAATAAAAAATTTGATTTAAAAAAGCAAAATATTATTTTTGCAAGACTTTTAATCTCAAAAGTCTTTTTTGAAAAACATAGAAAAAAACGTGCTATGGAAACCTTAAATAACAATATGGACAATCAACTCAATACTTCTCAGCAAATACAAAATTCATCACAAGAACAAAATAATGAACAAATATCAGACATTATTCAAAGAAAAATACAGGAAGGCAATATGACAGAAGAAAAATACCAAGACTTACGAAAAGAAATATCACAAAAAACCAAAATACAACAAGAAGAAAATGAAATACAAAAACTCAATAAACAAGAGATATACGATAAAATGTTAGAATTATTGAACCGAGAATTTAATGAAACTATAAAAGATAAATTTGAAAAATAAAAAAATAATTACTACAAAATTTTTAACAAAGAAAAAGAAGAAAAAAGAGAACAATGGCTAAAAGAAGGAGGAGATGACACCAATTTTAAATATGAACAAGAAGAACTTGACAAAAAAATAAAAGAACTAATAGAGCGATATAAACGAGTAAAAGAAGAATACAGAGAACAACAAGAAATAGAAAGACAAAGGAACCTTGAAAAGAAAAAAGATATAATAAAACGCATAGAAGAACTAACAACTAAACAAGAAAAATTAAATAAAACATTCGAAGAGTTTAAAGCTCTCCAAGAGGAATGGCGAAATACAGGTCCAGTTCCACAACATGAGGCTAAAAAAATCCAAGAAAAATATATTTTCATAGTAGAAAAATTCTATGACTGGGTTAAGCTCAATAAAGAAATGCGCGATTTAGATTTCAAAAAGAACTTAGAAAGAAAACTGGAACTATGCGAAAAGGCAGAAAACTTACTCTTAGAACCGCGTATAGTAAAAGCATATAAAGAATTACAAAAACTCCATCAACAATGGAAAGAAATAGGACCTGTACCAAAAGATAAACGAGACGAAATCTGGGAAAGATTTAAAAAAGCCTCAACAATAATTAACAAAAGACATTACGAATATTTCCAAAACTTAAAGAAAGAACAAGAAGGAAACTTAAAAGCAAAAACCCTCCTATGCGAAGAAGCAGAAAAAATCGCAAATGGAGATTATAAATCAGCCAAAGAATGGCAAGATAAAACAAACGAAATAATTGAACTTCAAAAAATATGGCGTCTAATAGGTTTTGCTCCTAAAAAATATAATAATGCTATATATCAACGATTTAGAAAAGCTTGCGATAAATTTTTTGAGAAAAAAAGAGAATTCTTTAATAAATATTCCGAACTAATGGAGAAAAATCTCCAAATAAAAATGGATTTAATAGCCCAAGCCGAAAGCCTTAAAGAAAGCACAGAATGGAAAAAAACCACAGAAATATGCATAGAGCTACAAAAGAAATGGAAAGAAATAGGACCTGTGCCAAAAGATAAAAAAGACGAAGTATGGGAGCGCTTTATAAACGCTTGTAATTACTTTTTTGAAAGAAAACGGGAATACTTTAAAAAACTTAGAGAACAAGAAGAAGAAAACCTTAAGAAAAAACAAGCTATAATCGAAAAAATAAAAGCAATAGACACAAAAGATAGTGAAAAAGCACTAAAAGAACTCCAAGAACTTGAAAAAGAATGGACAAAAATAGGCTTTGTTCCACTGAAAGAAAAAGCCAGAATACAACGAGAATATAATAATGTCGTTAGAGAAAAAATGATAGCTCTGAATATTAAAAATGTAGATAACGAAGATGAACAATTTATCCAACGCTTACTTAAATCTCCTAATCCCAAAGCTGCTCTTAGACGCGAAATAGAACATACTCGCAATAAAATATCTAAACTGGAAAGAGATATGATTCAACTTGAAAATAACCTCGCTTTCTTTGAAAAATCCAAAAATGCTGAATCTATATTACAAAATTTTAGAGAAAAAATTAAACATCAGAAATCTAAACTACAAGTTTTGCATAACCGTCTTAAAAATATGATTAAAGCATATAAGAGCATAGAGGAAAAATAATACAATGCCTGTAAAATACATATTTATAACAGGAGGTGTGACATCTTCCTTAGGAAAAGGGATTATAACCGCTTCACTCGGAAGGCTATTACTTTCCAGAGGTTTTAAAGTTTCTATACTGAAAATAGACCCATATCTAAATATTGACCCAGGAACTCTAAACCCATACGAACACGGAGAATGCTTTGTCACAGAAGACGGAGCTGAAACAGATTTAGATATAGGACACTACGAAAGATTTTTAAACATAAACCTCTCTAAAATAAACAATGTTACAACAGGTCAAATATACCAAACAGTTATAAATAAAGAAAGAAAAGGTGACTATTTGGGAAAAACAGTCCAAATAATTCCTCATATTACTAACGAAATAAAAAAAAGAATAAAACTTGTCGCAAAAAAATATCAACCAGATTTCGTAATTACCGAAGTAGGAGGTACCGTAGGAGATATAGAATCCCTTCCTTTTATAGAAGCAATTAGACAATTGAAATGGGAACTGGGCAAAAATAATAGCATAACAATACATCTGACATTAGTACCTTATCTATCTGCTGCTAACGAACTAAAAACAAAACCTACACAACATTCAGTAAAAATGCTGCTGGAAAACGGTATCCAGCCAGATATCATAATTCTCAGAACCGAAAAACCACTTACAAAACAAATAAAACAAAAAGTATCTTTATTCTGCAACGTAGAAACAAACTCCGTAATAGAAGCTATCGACGTAAACACTATCTATAAAGTGCCCCTTAAAATGCATCAAGAAGGTTTAGATAAAATCGTTTTGCAAAAACTAAATATCCATCCAAAACAAGAAATAAATCTAAAAGAATGGATAAAATTCCTCGATAACCTGGAAAAATACAACGATGAAGTAAAAATCGGAGCAATAGGTAAATACGTAGAACTACAAGATGCCTATAAATCTATAAACGAAGCATTCGTCCATGCATCTGCAAAAAATAATATTAAAGCCAATATACAATGGATTGCTTCGGAAAAAATTACCGAACAAAATGCCCACAAAATTCTTAAAGACTTTGACGGAATTCTTATAGCACCCGGTTTCGGACACCGCGGTATTGAAGGTAAAATACAAGCAGTAAAATACGCAAGAGAAAATAAAATACCTTTCTTTGGTATCTGCTTAGGTATGCAATGCGCAGTAATTGAATTCGCACGTAATGTTCTGAAATTAAAAAACGCCCATTCAACGGAAATGGACCCCAAAACCCCATACCCAGTCATTGATCTGATGGAAGAACAAAAAAATATTGTCGCATTAGGCGGTACAATGAGGCTCGGAGCATACCCCTGCAAAATTATTGACAAAAACTCTATCACCGCAAAAATATATAAACAGGAAGTAATATACGAAAGACACCGCCATAGATATGAATTCAATAATGAATATTTAGAGAAATTCTCCGAATACGGTATGAAAGCCGTCGGTATAAACCCCGAAAGCAACCTCGTGGAAATTATGGAACTTAAAAATCACCCTTGGTTTATAGGTGTCCAATTTCACCCTGAATATAAAAGTAGAGTACTAAATCCACACCCTCTTTTCATAGATTTTATAAAAGCAGCTTTAAAGTATAAAAAATCAAAAAAAAACTAATTTATGGACAGAAATCAATTAATAGGACTTTTTCTCATTGGTTTAATACTGATAGCTTATGCAATATGGATCAGCCCTTCAAAAGAAGAACTGGAAAAAAGACAACATTACTTAGATTCTCTTGAAAAAGTAAAAAAAGCACAAATTACAGATACAACTGCTATTACTACAACCAAGAATGTAGATACTTCCCAAATTTCTAACGACAGTTTAAAAATAAAACAACTGACAAAAAAATATGGAATATTTGCAAATGCTGCACAGGGCGAAAGACGTTTTATAACTATACAAAACGATTTGATGAAAATCCGAATTTCTACAAAAGGCGGACGCGTTTATTCCGTTAATTTACTTAAATACAAAACATATAATAAAAAACCACTCATCTTATTCTCCGGCGATAAAAACATCTTTGATTTACGTTTCTTCGCTAAAAATAAACTTATTCAAACACAAAATTTCTACTTTGAACCCATTGAAACAGACAGTATCATTGACGCTTCAAAAAAAGAAAAAACTTTACATCTTCGTCTTAAAGGTTCCAATGATAATCAATATGTAGAATTTGCATATACTGTAAAACCCGGAAGCTATCTCGTAGACTTTAATATCAACTTTGTAAATCTTGACAAACAAATAGACCAAAGAACTACATTTTTAGACATATTCTGGCAACAATATCTGCCTTCATTAGAAAAAAGCATTAAACAAGAGCAATACTATACCACTATATTTTACAAAGGATATAAAGACGCAGTAGAAAACCTCAATGGAAGAAAAGATTTTGACAGCGTCGGAATAACTACAAAAGTACGTTGGATAGACTATAAACAACAATTCTTTTCAACCTTCCTAATAGCTAAACAGTTTTTCAATGAAGCCTATATGAAATTCGAAAAACTCAATGATACAATCCTACTGAAAAAAATGACCTCAGAAATACAAGTCCCATTTAATCACGGGAAAAATGTTAATATACCATTATTATATTACTTCGGCCCAAATAAATACAGCATATTGAAAAAAATAAAAATTAACGGCGAAAAATTACGAATGGAAAAAGTAATACCACTGGGAGGCGCACTTTTAGCTTGGATAAACAAATGGATTATCATAAAACTATTCAATTTCTTAGGCAAATTCATACATAACTATGGACTGTTAATTCTAATAATGACCCTAATCATAAAACTAATATTATTCCCATTGACATATCGCTCATACGTATCAATGGCAAAAATGAGAGTACTAAAACCAGAAATAGATAAAATACTCGCTAAGATACCGGAGGACAAACAATTAGAACGGCAACAAAAAACTATGGAACTATACCGTAAAGCAGGAGTAAGCCCTCTGGGAGGATGCTTACCAATGCTCCTGCAATTACCTATTCTGATTGCTATGTACCGGTTTTTCCCGGCTTCAATAGAACTACGCCAAAAAAGCTTTTTATGGGCAGATGACCTATCTACTTATGACGCCTTTTTCCATTGGCATACACATATCCCTATTCTTGGAGATCATCTAAGCCTATTTACCCTTTTAATGGCTATTACTCTGGTTATCAATTCATTGGTAACAAACACCTCAATGGATTCTAATAATCAGCAAACTAAGCTAATGAGGTTTATGTTTATATACCTAATGCCAATACTGATGATTATTTGGTTCAATAACTATTCCGCAGCACTTAGTTATTACTTTTTCTTGTCAACTTTAATAGGAATACTTCAAACTGTTTTGATAAGAAAATTCTTTATCAACGAAGAAAAATTATTGGCACAATTAAAAGTAAATGTAAAAAAGAATAAAACGATTAAAAAATCTAAATGGCAACAACGCTTAGAACAAATGGCAAGAGAACAACAAAAAAGAAAATATAGATAATTATTTGATTATTAAAAAAAAAGTTATACCTTTGCCGAGCCTTAATAAACAAAATAAAAATATATCATGGCAGTAAAAATAAGATTACAAAGAAGGGGGAGAAGGCATCGTCCGTTCTACGCAATAGTAGTTGCGGACAGCAGAGCGCCACGAGATGGCAAGTTTATTGAAAAGTTGGGTTATTACGACCCTACTACAAATCCTGCTACTATTGAACTAAATTTTGACAGAGCTCTTTATTGGCTACAAGTCGGTGCAATACCTACCGATACAGCACGCTCAATACTATCATATAAAGGGGTGCTTCTTATGAACCACCTATTAAAGGGCGTAAAAAAAGGAGCTTTGACAGAAGAACAAGCAAAAGAAAAATTCGAACAATGGAAAAAAGAAAAAGAAGCTAAAATCCAAGCTAAAATTCAAAAAATTAAACAACAAAAAGAAAAACAAAAACAACAATTACTTGAACAAGAAGCAAAAATACGAGAAAAAAGAGAAAAACTTCTTGCTGAAAAATATGCAGAAAAAGCTCAACAAGAAGCACAAGAACAACAAGAACAAACACAAGAGGAAAATTAACTCAACAGTCTAAAAAATACAGGGGGGCATCTAAAAAGGCTCCCCTTTTTTATTTTAACATCATTACTTTTTGGACACACCCTTTTTATTATTACAATATTCTGATTTTCAAAATCTTATAAAACACTATTCCTATTTAGCCACAAAATCCTATCCAAAAACAGTAGAGAAAAAGTCAGGAAAGAAATAAAAAAACACACCCAAAAATCCGGCAATAAATAAAACAACTAAGACAAATAAAATTATAACTAATACATTTGTAGAGCTACTTTTACGCCTAATTTTATTAACTATACGTAAAATATCCAAAGCTGTAGTATCAGCCTTTATTTTCTTAACAATTTCTAAGGTTTGCTTATCAGTAGGATCATTTACTAGATGAATTACCTTTTCTAAAATATTTTTATTAGTAGGATCCTCAATAAGCTGATTTAATAGAGAAATAATATCCTGTTGCTTTTTTTCTAATTCTTTGTTTTGTTTATATAGAGCTTCATTCTCCTTTTTTAATTCTTGAAGTTTTTTGTTTAATTCATCTAATCTTTTAGGGAAATCAACACCTTTAAGATATTGGGAAAGTTGGGCTGTTGATTGTGCTAAATCAAGATAATTATCTAAAATTTGTTGTTCCTTATCCAATCTATTGTTATGATTATCAATAAGTTGGTTAATCTTTTTTTCTAATAAATCTATTTGAGACTGAAAATAATTTTTTATTTCGCCTAAATTTTCCTCAGTATGTTGTATAAGGGTATTTATTTTTTTATCGTAATCTTCGGTTATCTTTTTTATAAACTCCTGAGTTAAAGTTTCACTTTGCATAGAAAGCTCAGCAAATTTGTTCAAAATTTCCTCCTCTTCTTTCATTCTGTCCATAAAACTCAAAAAAATCTTATTGATATTCTCTTCGGTATGCTTATATGTTTTATTCATATATTCAGAAAACAAAGCCTGAATCTTATTCAATTGTTCTCTGAAATCCTCGTTCATTTTCTTAGCAGCGTCAATAACTTCCTTAGTTAGCTCCCCGGAGCGATTTATCTTTTCAACAGCCTGATCCAAAGTAATAAGTTCCTTCTGCAATTTAAGCAGTTCTGTATTTATTTGCTCAATCATAAGCGTATTTTTTTAAAGTATGGCAAAATCCGTGCAATTTTTCCAAAAGTAAATAATTTTTAGAAAAAAGTAAAATTAAAAATTTTGACCACAGTTATTACATCTTCCTAATAAATAAATTATTAAATTCAGCTATTGATAAAAAATATTTTTAACGTAAAAATTTAATTTACATTGCTAATATCAAGGAACTGCAAAATAATTTTATACTGACTTCAATCAACAAATTTTGCAATTTTGAAAAACATTTAGTCTTTTTGTATAACATAAAAAAAGTCTATTATGAAAACATTAGTTATTACTTTAAGCTATCTATTGGCATTTTTCCTTGTGAATGGTCAAACACTTCTTTTTGAGGATTTTTCTGAAAACCAAATGCCACCAAATGGCTGGCAAATAAGCAGTCACTCTACCAACTGGTCTATAAATCTTTCAAATATAGCAGGTGGTGATATTCCAGAAGCCAAACTTTCTTGGGCTCCTCAATTTAACGGTAGTACAAGACTAATTACACCCCCTTTGGATTTGTCAAACTATAATGGTATAATTTACTTTAAATTCAATTATAGCGTTGATGATTACAGTGGAGGTTATACATTAAAAGCAGAAGTAAAATCAAATGTTGATGATTGGCAAACTATATGGACTAAAAACGTAAATGGTAGTATTCCTGCACAAACAATATTCGCTCAAATGCCTGCTTTACAAGACTCTACAAGTGTACAATTTGCACTCGTTTTTGAAGGAAATTCTTATAACATAAACTATTGGTATATTGACAATATTGAAGTTTTTAACTCTACACCTTTGGATTTAGAAATTACAAAAGTACTTTATCAGCCTTATATACAGGGAGATACAAATACTAACTTTTCACTCATCCTCACAAATAAAGGACAGGACACCATAAACTCTTTTGACATAAGCTTTGAAGGAGGAAATCAGACAGTCACTGAAAATATTACAAACATTAACCTTCAACCTATGCAATCTTATACATACACATTCAGCCAACCGTATCACATATTAGTAGGAGAAAACAATTTAACATTTTATATATCTAACATTAATGGTGGCGCAGACTCTATCTCTGCCAATGATACAATGAATATTTCATTTTCAGGAGCTTCTAAGTCTGTACCGAATGTACCATTATATGAGGAATTTACAAGTTCAACTTGCAGTCCTTGTGCTAATTTCAACGGAAATATCTTTAATCCTTTCTTAGCCTCTCATCCTGATGTCACTTGTATAAAATATCAAATGAATTGGCCTGGGAATGGAGATCCATATTACACAGAGGAAGGAGGAATTAGACGTATGTATTACGGAGTAAGTTATGTTCCTTGGCTTGAAGCTGGTGGAAAACAATACGACAATAGCGCCTCTGGCGTCAATCAATCTTATATAGATCTTACTTCAAAGCCTTCTTTTATAAATCTGCAAGCTCATTACTACGTAGATAGTCCTTTTGTTAACGTATGGGTAGATATAATGCCATATATAAACTTAGACAATGTGAGCTTACGAATAGCTGTGGTAGAAGATACTACAACTGGAAATGTGGGAACCAATGGCGAAACAGAATTCTACCACGTAATGATGAAAATGGTACCAGACGCCTATGGTACTCCTATATCACTCCAAGATAGCGTAGAACAATTCTTTTATTTCACTCAGGATATGAGCGGCACAAATGTAGAAGAATACAGCGATTTATCCGTTGTAGTATTCCTACAATACGAAAATAATAAAGATGTCCTTCAATCTTGTTGGGCTCAAAATTCCTTCCCAATTCCCAAAGTGACTTATAATATAGCTCAAAATACTCAGGTAAATCCAGATACCTTTATTATCGCTACATTTAATACTCCTATGCGATTTACAAATGATACTGAAATTACAAATGATAATGCTGCAAGTATCTTTACGCTTAAAACATCTGATAACCAAGATATTAACTTCACAGTACAAGTCAATGACAATAAAACCCAATTTACTATAATTCCAACGAATGGTTTACCATCTGGTGCTACAATAAACTTATATATTCCAGCAGATGTAGTAGAAAATTATCAAGATCAAAGCTTTGAAGGTGATACCTTAACTTTTTATACAGAAACAGCATTTAGTAATTTCAAAAATGAGATTCGCGTATATCCTAATCCTGCGCAGAATTTTGTATTTATTGAAAACGCACAGAACTGGAACTATTACTTAGTTGATGCTCAGGGGAAAATAATCAGACAAGGGATATTTTACAGCAATAAATCTGAATTAAATTTGAAAAATGTAAGCTCAGGATTATTCTACCTACAATTAAGGAAAGGAAATAAAATCAAAAAGTTTAAGCTAATCAAAAATTAAATCAATCAAAAAGTTTTAAGTGGTGGGCAATTTGTAAATTATCAGCAGCTGCCCACCATTTTCATTTTTCTATATTGAAAATATCTCTATCCCTTAAAACAGGAAATTTACGCCTCGCTTCCTTTAATTCATTAAAATTTAAAGCAAAAGCATCATATTTTACACTTGCATTATCATACTCCATTAGAATTTGACCTTTATAATTAACAATCAAAGAATTACCGCCATAAATAAAACCATTTCCATCCTCACCCACTCTGTTTACTCCAATAACAAAAGCTTGATTCTCAATGGCACGAGCCATCAACAATTTTCGCCACTGATCAATTCTACTCAAAGGCCAATTAGCAGAATATATCAATAAATCATAATCATCATCATTACGTACCCAAACAGGAAAACGCAGATCATAGCAAACCGCAAGTCGTATTTTTATCCCTCTGTATTCTATACTAACTCTCTCACTTCCAGGTGTATATCGCAAATTCTCACCCATCAAACTAAATAAATGACGTTTATTATAAAAAGAAATACGACCATCTGGATATAAAAACAAAAATCTGTTAAATATTTTCCCAGCCTCTTTAAATATAACACTGCCGCCAATAGCAACATTCTTAGTCATAGCTGCTTGTTGCAATTGTACTATTGCTCTATTGCTATTATCAACAGCTACTGCCTCAGGATTTTTAACCTCTAAACCACTTAAAAACGCTTCCGGAAGCAAAATTAAATCTATTCCCTCTGCCTTCTCAATAATTCTAAGCACAAAATCAGTGTTTTTATTAATATCTTTCCAAAATACGTCGTATTGGACAAGCAAAACGTAAAATTTTTCCACTTTTATTTTATTTTTCATAAAAAAAAATTACTTTTGTTATACAAAAATCAATTGCTTGAATACTGTCGTTCAAAAATACATAAAAAAAATAATTAAACGCAAAACGTTAATAATAAGCGTCATTTTTATAATTTGGATAAGTTTTATTGACCAAAATAGCATAGTCAATCAAATTAAATATTCATTGAAAATAGAGAGATTAAAAAAACAAAAGGCAAAAATTACAGAACAAATTATCCAGGATTCAATTTATATACAAATGCTTAAAGATACTGCTTCCATTGAAAGATTTGCCAGAGAAAAATATTATTTTCATAAAGCGAATGAGGAAGTTTTCATAATCCAAAAATCAAAAAAATGAAAAAAATTTATACCTTACTTATGATATTAAGCATTACCTTATCCCTCTATGCTCAACGACTACTTACAAAAGAAGAATTAGATAATGCATATAGATATCAAACTATAAATGAAGCTTTAAAAAATCCGGAACAAGTATATGTGCTGGATTTACTCAATAGTGGATTAAAATCTTTACCTCCAACTATTAAAAAATTTACAAATCTTCAAAGATTATATTTATACGAAAATAATTTTGTCTCCCTACCACCGGAAATAGGTTCTCTTGAATATCTACAAGAGTTATATTTGGATAGAAATGCATTAACTACATTGCCCCCAGAAATTGGAAAACTAAATAATTTACGAATACTCACTGTAAATAAAAACAGATTAAAAAAACTTCCGCCTGAAATAGGAAACTTAGTAAACTTAGAAGTGCTTTCATTAAGCAACAATCAATTAAACTCTCTGCCGGAGGAAATCGGGAATCTCAAAAAACTACGCGTTTTAGACCTTTCCAACAATAAACTTACTACTTTACCCGAAAGTATAGGCAATTTGCAAAACTTAGAGGAACTAAAACTATCAAATAACCAAATCACTAATCTGCCTGCCTCTTTATTTAATCTGAAAAAGTTAAGGGTTCTTTATCTTGACAATAACAAGATTACAAACATACCACCAGCAATAAAAAATCTTAAAAACTTAGAGGAACTAAATCTTGCAAATAATAAAATAAGCAGCCTTCCACAAGAAATGGGTGAGCTCAAAAATTTAATAGAGCTGCAACTGCAAAATAATAATATTTCGGAGATACCAGAAAGCTTCAAACACCTCTCAAATATTACATTCATTGACCTTTCTGGTACAAATCCAATTTCCGATGATATGAGAAAAAAATTAGAAAAATGGCTTTCGGGAGTATTTATAAGTTTTCCCGACGAATAATAACATTTAGCCCAAAATATCGTTTTCAGAAAAAAATGCTTGCAATAAAAATTTTTATACTTCTGGCTTTTTCTAATACCTTAAAAGCTCAAAATGATACAATAAATGGCTTCGCTCCATCTTATAAGAACGTCTCTATAAATATTTTCAAACAGTCAAATCCTTTCTACGACGATAC
Source organism: uncultured Bacteroidales bacterium (assembly GCA_964637235.1). GTDB lineage: Bacteria > Bacteroidota > Bacteroidia > Bacteroidales > S143-33 > CAZWVR01. The sequence continues at coordinate 12,584 of CAZWVR010000020.1, forward strand.
TATTGTTATAAAAAAAATTAAACCAGATACTTCTGGATTTTTCACCTTTACACTAAATGTTCCAAAAACTACTTATCTTTTATTGGACTTGGATTATTATCAATGCTACTTCTATCTTAGACCAAATACCAATTACACTATTATTCTCCCAAAAAGAAAAAAAACTACATTAGAGCAGAAAATTAGTCCATTTTTTATGCCTATAATCTTACCAGTTATTGTAAAAAAACCAAACAATAATCTAAATAATGCCATTGCAGACTTCTCAAAATTATACAGCGAGGAGTTAAAAATTACTCTTAAAAACAAAAATTACTATGATTCTGCTCTCTATCGCCTAAAACAATTTAATCCACTAAAAGACACATTTTTTAATACGTATAAAAAATACAAAATTGCATTATTTAAATATTACATTTTGCCAGAAAAAAATAAAAAACTCATAAAAAATTATCTTGCCAATCAACCAATTTATTACAATAACCCAGCATATATTTCATTCTTTAATTCTGTGATAGAAAATATCTTTTCAAAAGATAATTCATATGTAAACATCAAAAATGTATATCACGCCCTTAAAACCAACAATTTAGAACTTCTAAAAAATACTGTAAAAGAAACAGAGCTTTTCGGTGATAACCCGGAACTGATAGAACTGGTAATTTGTAAAGGTCTATACGATTTATATTACGATTTACCACCAGCACAAAATGACATAATCAAAATGATTGCCCTTCTATCCGAAACTTCGTCATATACACAAATTCGTAAATATGCGCAACTCTTATATCAACACTTCACCACCCTCAAAGTTGACTATCCTGCACCAGAATTTTCACTCCCAAATAAAAAGCACAAACTAAAATCTCTCGCAGATTTTCAAAAAAAATTTATTTATCTTCAATTTTGTAATCCAGCAAGCTATGCCTGTCAAAAACAAATGCCTCTGCTAAAAAAATATTATAAAACAAAACCTAAAAACTTAGAAATTATCACTATTTTTGTGGCTGATACAATAGAAAAAATGAAAAAATTTATCTCCAACAAAAAATATAAATGGGTATTTTTATTCTGGAATAAAGACTATAAACTATTAAAAAAGTATAACATAAAAACTTACCCTACATATTATCTTATTTATCCTGACGGAACACTCGCACTAAATCCTGCCCCAACACCAGAGGAAAACTTACAAGAAGCCTTCGCCGATATATATAAAAAATGGAAAAATAAAAAACATAAAACTTTCAAAGAAAACAATTGATGGATAAAAATTTAAAAAAACTTGAATTTGACAAAATCATAGAAAAAGCAAAAAACTATTGCTCTACAAATGAAGCAAAACTCCTATATGAAAATATCACATTCTATAAAGACCCAGAAATAATAAAAACAGAAATAAAAAAAGTAGCTGAATGTAAATACCTTATAGAAAACTATAATTTCCCAGATTTAAACATAAAAAACATCAAAGAAAGATTATTACAAGCAACAAAAACAAATATATATCTTGAAGCCGAAGAATTCTTTAATATCCTGATACTCATACAAAAAACAAAAGAAGTAATATCTTTTTTAAAAAATACAGACTACTCCGAAAAAATCCCGCATTTAAAAGTAATAACAAAAAACATCAAAATTTATCCATATATAACTGAACGAATTAAACGAATAATAGACAACCGTGGAGAAATAAAAGATACCGCATCAAAAAAGCTAAAAGAAATACGACTACAAATAGATATAAAAACACAAGAGGCTCTTTCAATAGTAAAAAGCGTATTTCAATATGCAAAAAAAAATGGCTATGTGGAAGAAAATAACCAAATTGTCATACGCAATGGACGCCTTTTAATCCCCATTATAGCTCAATACAAAAATAAAATACGAGGAATCATAGTTGACCGCTCCGAAACTGGTAAAACCCTATATATTGAACCATACAAAACTGTTGAAATACAAAATATTATTGATGACCTACGATACGAAGAAAAAAAAGAAATACGCAAAATTCTCTTTGATTTAACCCAAGATTTACGTGAATATTTCCCTGAAATAATTCAATATCAAAACTTCTTAAACTCATTAGATTTTATAAAATCAAAAGCTCTGCTGGCAATAGAATTAAATGCACAAGAGCCTATAATCGAAAACCAACCATACATAAAACTAATAAATGCACGACATCCATTACTGTTAATAAATTACAAAAAGCAAAACAAAAAAGTAGTCCCGCTAAGTATGGAAATCTCTGAAAAACAGCCAATACTACTAATCTCAGGTCCTAATGCAGGCGGGAAATCTGTGGCGCTTAAAACTATTGGTCTACTTCAAACTATGATACAAACAGGCTTTATGGTCAGCGCCTCTGCTAAATCTATATTCGGCATCTTTGATAATATATTCGTTGATATCGGAGACGATCAATCCATTGAAAATGACCTGAGTACATATAGCTCTCATCTAATAAATCAAAAAAATATATTGGAACACGCAACAGAAAAATCTCTAATTCTCATTGATGAATTCGGTACAGGAACAGATCCTACACTTGGCTCTGCAATAGCACAAGCTATCCTCCAAGAATTTAAAAAACGCAATTTTAAAGCCGTAATAACAACACATTACTCCAATCTTAAATATTTTGCAGCGGAAACAGAAGGCGTGGAAAACGCAGCTATGTTATTCGATAATATCAATCTTAAACCACTATATGAACTCAATATTGGGCAACCCGGTAGCTCTTATACCTTTGAAATAGCACAAAATATTGGACTGGATAAGCAAATAATTGAAAATGCTAAAAAAATAGTTGGACAACAACAAATTGATTTTGAAACAATTATAGCAAAAATCCAACAAGAACGCAGACAAATACAAAAAGAACGCGAACAACTCGCAAAAATAAAGAAAGAACTTAAAGAAAAAGTTATTGCCTATCGCCAAGAATATGAAAAAATTCTAAAAGAAAAAAAAGCAATAATTACACAAACACAGCAAGAAGCTGAAAAAATACTCAATGACGCAAATAAACTAATTGAAAACACCATCAGAGAAATAAAAACCCATAAAGCTGAAAAAGAAATTACTAAAAAAATACGAAAAAACTTCACTGAACAAAAGCAAAAAATAAAAGAAAAATTAGAAAAAACACAGAACAAAGTTATACAACAAATACAAAAAATACCTAATAAAAAGAAAAAAACACAACGCAAAACAATAAAAGAAGGCGATTACGTAAAAATAAAAAATCAACAAATCAAAGGTGAAGTAATTCAAATAAAAGACAATACTGCAATGATAGAAGCAGGTAGTCTTAGATTATACGTCCCACTTGAAAAATTAGAATTAACGCAAAAAGATAAACAACACGAAAAAGTAAAAGTAAATGTTAATATATCAGAAAAACCAAACTCACCATTCTTAAATATAGACGTAAGAGGTTTAAGAGCAGAAGACGCTCTAAAAAAAGTTGCAAAATTCATTGATAATGCATTAATTTCGGAAACCCAAGAAATACGCATACTGCACGGCACCGGTGATGGAATTCTCAGAAAAACTATTCGCTCATATCTGGCTAAATTAGACTTTATTGAATACTTTGGTGATGCTGATGTCAGACAAGGTGGCGCAGGTATTACTGTTATAAAATTCAAAAACAAATAAATAATGGACAAAAAACAATTCTTACAACTTTTGGAACAAGAAAAATTTATGGAAGATTATGTAGCAAAACTTAAAGTTAGATACTTAATTTTCAGTGCATTATTTGCATTCGGTGCAATAATTATAAATAAAAATTTTTACGTCCAAATAATTCTATTTCTGCTTATGATTGTAGCTTTAATATTTGCCCTACATTACGACAGAATAATGCATACCTATGAAAAAAAGCCTATCTCTATGGCTTATTATAGCCTTTGTGCCGGATTTGAACCTGAAACCCTATTTTGGCTATATTTCCTCCTATACAACAAAACACACAAAGATGCTACATATCTATGGTATAAATACCCCGACAAAAAAGACTTCGATAAACAAACTTTTAATAAAGCTCTTAAAGTATACAAAAAAGACGACTATAAACTGCAATCTATGGATAACAAAATTTTAAACAGCCTGGAACAATACTGCCAAAATAAAAGCAAAGACCCCAAAGCAATAGAAAAAATTAAAAGACTTATTGAAAACAAATGGGAGTATATAAAAAAAACAGCACGCTCAAATCAAAAATAAACAAAGCGCTAATCATCAATTTTATAACCAAAATATCGTAATGCATCAGCAACTAAAAAAGCACTTCCACCTATAAAAATAATATCGTGAGTATTAGCTCTATCAAAAGCATAATTTAAAGCCTCATTTAAATCATTAATAGCTACGGAATTCAAACCATATCTATCAGCAAACGATTTTATCTTAAAAGCATCCTCAGAACGCTCAACACTTGATTTAGTAAAAATATAAAAACTCTCCGTAGGCAATAGCTGCAATACTTTTTGTATTTCCTTATCTTTAACCATAGAAAAAACTACTATTAAATTTTCTTTCTTACCATTAAAAGCACTAAAAGCCTCAAAAATACCTGCTGAATTATGGGCAGCATCTAAGATAACTTTCGGTTTATCTTTAACTATTTGCCATCTACCCATAATCCCAGTATTCTCTATAACATTCCTAAGCCCTTCGCGTAAATGCTTTTCCGTAAGTGGAAAATTATTTTTCAATATTTCATAAGACTGAATAATCACAGGCAAATTCATTATTTGATAATTACCTATTAACCCAAAAAGTAAAGAATCTAAATATTTTTTTCCTGCCTTAAATACACTGAAACTCAATTTATTATCTGATGTAATAAAATAATTTCCTATCGAAAAGATATAATTAGCAAAATAAATTGGTGAATGCATCTGTTGTGCCTTGTCTATAAAAACCGAATTCACAAAAGGCTTGCGCTCTCCGACCACAACCGGAACATTCTCTTTTATAATCCCAGCTTTTTCCTGTGCAATACGAGTTAATGTATCACCTAAAAATTGGGTATGATCATAAGAAATATTTGTAATCACCGATAAAACCGGTTCTACAATATTAGTAGAATCGAGCCTTCCTCCCATACCTACCTCTATTACCGCAACATCTACCTTTGCATATTTAAAATATTCAAAAGCCATTGCTACTGTCATCTCGAAAAAGGAAGGTCTCAACTTCTGAAAAATATCTCTATGCTTAGCTACAAATTCTACGACATACTCCTTGGGTATAGGTTTACCATTAACTTTAATTCTCTCCCTAAAATCTAATAAATGTGGAGAGGTATAAAGTCCTGTTTTTAAGCCTGCTTCTTGCAAAATAGAAGCTATACTATGTGCAACTGATCCTTTCCCATTAGTCCCAGCTATATGTATAATTGGATAAGATTTATGTGGAGAAGAAAAATACTTATCCAAAGCCTCAGTAGTTGCCAAATCTGCTTTATATGCTGCTTTGCCAACTCTTTGATACATAGGTAATTGCGAATACAAATATTCTATCGTCTCCTGATAGGTCATAATTTAAATTTTTAATCTAAAGCTTACTTAAAAACTTAAAAATATAATCTTTCAATAGGTTTGCTAATAAATATAAATACTGAGATAACTGTTGATAGAAAAGTCATAAAAGTGCCCAAAATTACAATTATTAAAAAAACTTCCGGCAAATGATATAATCTTAATAAATTCTCTGTATTAGCTTGAAAATAATTCAGCAGAACTACTATAAAAGCTACAGCAAACAGAGAACTAAGTAAACCATGCAATAAGGAACTTTTTACAAAAGGTTTAAGAATAAACCACCAATGAGCTCCTATCATTTGCATAGTCTTTATCTCAAAACGCTTATTATATACAGCAAGCCGAACTGTGTTATTTATTAAAATAATAGAAATAAGCACAAGAATAACACCTAATGTACTCAATATCAATGATATACGTTCTATATTTTTATCCAATTGTTTAACTATCTCACGATTGTAATAAACATCGTTTACTATATCAATATTAAGTAATTTATTGCGTATCAAGTATATACTATCCGAATTTGCATATTGCTCCTTTAAGTTCAAATCAATGGTGGCAGGCAATGGGTTATAATCAAGCAATTGGTCTATATCTCGACCTAATTCATTTTTTATTTCATCAAAAGCTTCTTCCTTAGAAATATACTTTATATTTTTTACATAAGGCTGTTTTGAAAGGTATGCTAAAAACTTATTTATCTTCTGTTTAGAAGCGTCTTTAAGTATTAACGTAATAACTAAATTCTCCTTAGTTTGGCGTGCAATATCTTTTGTATTTATAACCAAAACCAAAATAATTCCTAATACGAACAATACCAAGATTATACTCAAAGAGGAAATCACATAATAAGTCCAGATACGTAAATTTTGCTTTGATATATTAAAACGCATATTTTATTGATTTTCAATAGTTTCTTTAAGTTTTTCTGCATTTTCAGCAATCTGTAATTTTTCGATAATTTCATCAAGCTTTCCGTCTAAGATTTCTGGTAAATTGTACAAAGTTAAATTTATTCTATGATCTGTAACTCGGCCTTGTGGGAAATTATAAGTTCGTATTTTTGCAGACCTATCTCCCGTCGAGACCATTGTACGCCTTTTTTTTGCCCTCTCCTCCATTCTCTTTTGATATTCAATATTATACAATCTGGTTTTTAATTCTTTAAGTGCAGTCTTATAATTCTGTATTTGTGATTTTTCATTCTGACAAGTAACGACAATACCTGTTGGTATGTGAGTTAATCTTACAGCAGAATATGTAGTATTTACAGACTGCCCGCCAGGTCCAGAGGAACAATACGTATCTTTACGAATATCTTCAGGCTTTATTTCTATTTCAAAATCTTCTGCTTCTGGTAAAACAGCCACAGTTGCTGCCGACGTGTGGATACGCCCCTGAGATTCTGTCTTCGGAACTCTCTGAACCCTATGCACTCCCGACTCATATTTTAAAATACCATAAACGCCTTCCCCTTCCACCTTAAAAATTATTTCTTTATATCCACCAGCAGGAGACTCTGTAAAACTCGTAACTTCAACTTTCCAACCTTTTGATTCACAATAACGTGAATACATACGAAATAAATCGCCTGCAAATATACCTGCCTCATCTCCCCCGGTTCCAGCTCGTATTTCAACTATCGCATTTTTATCGTCCTCAGGATCCTTAGGCAAAAGCAAAACCTTTATTTTTTCCTCTAATTCAGCTTTATCCTTCTCTAATTGTTCCAATTCCTCCTTTGCCATCGCCTTCAAATCATCATCCTTCTCTTCTATTAAAATTCTTTTATCGGTCTCAATCTCCTTCAATATTTTTTTATATTCATCATAAGCCTCTACTATCGGCTTAATATCTTTATATTCTTTACTTAATTTAATATAGCGCTTTGTATCATTTATTACATCATTTTGAGATAAAAGTTGTTCTAACTCCCTAAATCGCCCTAATAGACCTTCTAATTTTTCCAATATCAACTTCTCTGTCATATCAAAAGTTTTGACAAAAATAGAAAAAACTTCTATAATCTAATTGCTTATTATAAATCAACAAAACCTAAATATAATAAAATACTTGATTTTTTTAAACAATGTTTTCTATCTTTATCTGAGCAAAAGCCATTTCTGTGCATCAGAAAATACATCACATAATTATCGTAATATTTTTCATTATTTTGCTTTTTTCCGGCGATTTATTTTTCATACGTTTTAAAATCCTCCAAAAAAATATTAGAAATCAGATACAAAGCTCATTTAGCTCTCAATTTATAAATGGACTTCAACATTTAATAATAAATAATCCTAAACAAATCCAGTGGAGACGAAACAATGAAATACTCTACAACGGCATTTTATATGATATTTTTATCATAAAACGTGAAAAAAATAACACTATTTATTACTGCATTCAAGATGAAAAAGAACAAAATTTAATTGATTACTTTTTCAAAAATTTAATCGCAAAAAATAAAAAAATATTCCTTATATTTTTTGATAAAAAAACACCTCAAACTTTTGCTTTTAATATCAACTTTGCATTTCTGGAAATTCACCAGTATTACTTCAATTTCTATAACTTTTTATTCTTAAATAAAAAAACTCCTCCCCCCGAATGCTAATAAAAAAATATAACTTCCGCTATTGGTAATCAATTTTGTTATCATTCCCATCAAAAAAATACTTTAAAATTTTCAAACACAAATTTATAAACCCAAAAACTTACATTATGAAAAAAATAGCAATCATAATATTTATTTTATTGCATATTGTCCTCTACGGACAAAAACAAGATACAATAAAACTCACAGAAATCACCATCGTAAGCGATAAAACTCCTTTAAAAATAAAAAATGTCCCTGCAAGTATATCCATAATTAATTCTACATTCCTACAAAAAAACATAAAAACAATAGGTGCAGACGAAGCCCTACGTCTTGTTCCCGGGCTAATGATTGATAATCAGCATAATTCTGAAAAAATGCATATTTATATCAGAGGACAAGGCATTTTGACCGAAAATGGTATAATACGAAAAAATATCCTTCAAACCATTACAAAAACTTAATATAAGCCAAATATTTTCACATACAGAATACTTCCAACAAAATCCAGAAGGTCTTAATCTAAATCAACTCTCAAATCCAAAAGCTGCCAATCCTGACGCCGTACCATTTAATGAATATCAAAAAACAAACCGTACAACAATAGGAATGAACATAAATACTCAATTGAATAAAAGACAAAACCTAAATATATACGGCTTCTATCGCCTATTTAATTATAAAGAAACAAGCAATAAATATGCAGAATATGCCTATCATATAAACAACGGATTTGGACTACAATATAATCTAAACCTATATACTGGTAATATACAACACATTCTATCAATTGGAGCAGACTTTGCAGCACAAACAATAAAAATCCATAAATTCAAAAGTTTACCTATAAAAAATAGAATTGATAAATTAAATGACGAAAATCTTGAAAGCGATACTTTATTAGCCAACGAAAATATTTTACAAAAATCCAACGTAATTTATATGGCATATACAATGCAACTGAATAACTTTACTCTCGTCGCCAACTGCAGCTATGACAAAAGATTTAATGGCTTAATAGAAAAAAATAAAATAGAAAACCCTCTTACTTCAATCTACTTTTCAAATGTTTCATATAGATTAGGAGCAAGCTACTACACCCCTATTCGATTAACACTTTATACTAATTTTAGTCAAGGTTTTATGCCTCCTACAACTGAGGAATTAGCTGCTAATCCTTTCGGTTATTCCGGTTTTAATACAAACCTAAAACCAGCCTATGCTAACTCATATGAGATAGGTATGCGAGGAAATCTATTAAATAGAATATTTTACGACTTAACAGCCTTTTTAATGAATACTAAAAACGATTTTTTTAGATTTAAACAACATAATCGCGGCAATCAAGAAGTTTTCTATGGAAATGCCGGAAATAGTAAACGACTTGGTATTGAACTATTTACAAATATAGATATTACAAAAAATCTTACTGTGCAAACTGCATATACTTTCTCAGATTTCCGATATACATCTGCCAGTATCGATCCCATATACATAGATACAACTTACATCTTAACATATCCACCCGCAGCAGGACAATACCTCCCTAATTCACCAAAACATAGACTTTATGCAGAACTAAACTATGAACTCAAACATTGGAACTTCAATATTGCAACTATTTATACCTCCGATTGGGTAATATATACAGACCGCAGAATATACAAAGGTGATTTAGACCCAAAAATATACAGAAATATCCAACCCGGATATAATCTATATAATGCCTCAATTTCATACAACTTTGAATTAAAAAAACTAAATGTCCAAATAGCATTAGCAGCCAGAAACATAACAAATGTAAAATATATAGCATTTACCGAACCTGACTATGATGGCAATGCATATCATCCGGGAACAGCAAGAGAAGTATTAGCAAAAATCAAAATAAAATTTTGAAAAATCGTATTAGAATTCCAGAGTTTGTCCAAAATAAAAAAATGATAGTACTATAACATATTGATTTTCAATTTCTTAATCCTTTTCGCCCCCTCTAATTACAAATGGAGGGGGCATTTTTACACAACCCAGTATTTAAAATGATACAAAGCATAAAACAAAAATGTAAACTCATTAAATTACAAATCATAGCCAAATTTACGAAGCTTACCTCTTATATCTCGCCAATTTTTATCAACTTTTACAAATAGATTTAAATATACCTTTTTCCCTAAAAAATTTTCTAATTCTTTTCTTGCCTCAATACCAATATGTTTAAGAGCCCTCCCGTTTTTACCTATTAAAATAGGTTTTTGAGAATCCCGAGCGACATATATAATCGCATATATTTTCACAATATCCGGATATTCCTTAAATTCATCTACAACAACCTCTACTGAATATGGTATCTCTTGCTTATAATACTCAAAAATTTTTTCACGTATCAATTCAGCTACAAAAAATCGAATTGGGCGGTCTGTAAGCATATCTTTATCAAAAAAGGGAGGATTTTCTGGCAAGCGTTCAATTATCTCAGCCTTCAATCTATCAAGATTAAAATTGTATTTTGCAGAAGCTGCAATTATTGGCGAATTCGGAAAAATATTTTTCCATAATTCTATTAAGGAATGAACGTGGGCTTGATCTACTGTATCTATCTTATTGATTACCAAAATTATAGGCACATTAAGAGACTTAATCTTTTCCAAATAAGGCTTATTTTGCGATTTAGAATCCACCGGATCCGTGACAAAAATAATAACATCTGCATCTTGAAGTGCTTCCTCTACAAATTTAAGCATTGCTTCGTGCAATTTATACTTTGGTTTTTCAAGTATGCCCGGTGTATCCGATAAAATAATTTGATAATCTTCGCCGTTAATTATTCCTTTAATTCTATGCCGTGTAGTTTGTGGTTTTTCAGTCATTATCGAGAGCTTTTCTCCTAAAAGCTTATTCATCAATGTAGATTTCCCCACATTCGGACTTCCGATTATATTTACAAAACCGGCTTTATGCATCTCTTTTATTTAAATTGATTTTTATCTGCAATATGGTAAATTCCGATATACATCAAAAATTTTTTTCATAGGATTTGGAGAAGAAGAAAGCACCTCTATTTCAACAGGTGCAGAACCTTTATGTATCATATTCAGATGTATAGCCGCCACTTGGGATAGGTCAATAGCTAATGTCTTTTTTACAGGACCTCTATCATTTACTAAAATAATTACCTCACGATTATTTTCTAAATTTTTTACACGTATTATTGAACCTAAGGGTAAAGTTCTATGTGCGGCTGTAAAAGATTCCTTTCTATATATTTGTCCACTTGCTGTATGTCTATATTCAAAGCCTTTTCCATAATATGTTGCTATTCCTTTCTGATATACTTTCATATGTCTGCATACTGCCCTTTTATGAATACCTTCAAAGGTTTTATTACTATCGCAAGAAATAATTGTCAGTATAAGTATAAACAAGCTCAAAAATCCAAGTTTTCCAATTCCTGATTTAATTGTTCCCATAGTTGTAATTTTTCAGTTAAAAGTTTTTTTAATTCATCATACTTAGAAAATAATTTTTCGTCTATTTGTTGATTTATATTTGAAAAAATTTTCTCCAAAGAGTAAATTTCTTGTTCCAAATTTTCTATTTCATCTTCCAGTTGATTTATTTTTTGCTCTAAACGATTTTTATGCCTTTGTTGTTTCTTTCGTTTTAAATATTCCTGCTTTTTCTCAGACGAAATTTTATTTTTAACTACTTTATTATCAGTTAATTGAGAACGCTCAAAATGATAAAAACTCTCAGATTTCTTTTTTTCTAAAAAATAGTTAATATCACCTTTATATTGTTTAACAGCCTGATTATTAAATTCATACACAGTTTCTGCTAAATCTGTCAAAAAATCTCTATCGTGAGAAATTATAAGAAGGGTTCCAGAAAACTGTTTAAGTGCCTGTTTAAGTACATCCTTAGCATAAATATCCAAATGATTAGTAGGCTCATCTAAAAGCAAAAAATTATATGGTTGCAAAACCAATTTAGCCAATGCTAAACGTGCTCTTTCTCCACCTGATAGAACTTTTACCTTTTTTAAAACTTCATCGTCAGAAAACAAAAAAGCGCCTAATACAGAACGTAATTTGCCTTCTGTATAATCCGTAGGTGCAACTTCCTCCAAAGTCTGCAAAACAGTTTTATTTTCGTCTAATAATTGCTCTTGATTTTGTGCATAATATCCTATTTTAACATTATGCCCTATTTTCAACTTACCTTCATAATCAAGTTCACCAACAATAATACGCGCCATTGTAGTTTTGCCTTCTCCATTTCTACCCACAAAAGCCACCTTTTCCCCACGATTTATTACAAGATTAACGTTCCGAAATACTATTTTAGAACCAAAACTCTTAGAAATCCCCTCAGCCTCAACTACTACATCACCACTGCGAGGCGCCGCTGGAAATAATATATGAGGCATTTTACTTTCTTTATACACCTCTATATCCGGAAGTTTACTCAATTGCTTTATCCTCGACTGAACCTGAGAAGCTTTGGTAGCTTTATATCTAAATCGTTCAATAAAACGCTGAGTTTCCTTAATTTTTCTCTTTTGATTATTATATTCCTGCTGCAAATTCTCTATTAACTTTTTTTTAAGTTTTTCATATTCAAAATATGAAACTTTAAAATCATAAATCTTACTTTCGGTCAACTCCACTGTTCTATTTGTCACTGAATTTAAAAAACGTTTATCATGAGATATTAAAACCATTGAGCCTGAGTAATTTTTCAAAAACTCTTCAAGCCAAATAATAGATTGTATATCCAAATGATTTGTAGGCTCATCAAGTAAAAGAACATCTGGCTTACGAAGAAGCAATTTTGCAATTTCTATTCTCATACGCCAGCCACCACTAAAATTAGCAGTAGGTAGCTGAAATTGCTCTGGTTTAAAGCCTAACCCTAATAATACTTCCCTTGTAAATTCCTCAATTCTATCAGCTTCCAAAACTTCTAAACGATGCGATATCCGAGCTAACTCATCTGCTATTTTCATATACTGCTTATCAGTATAATCTTTTCTATTTATCAATTCCGTATTAAGCTTCTCAAATCGTTTTTTAAGACTATTAACCTCATCAAAGGCTGTCATTGCCTCTGCTAATAGGGAACGCTTATCATCAACTTTTATGATCTGAGGAAGATATCCGATACGTATATCCTTGGCCATAAAAACACTACCCTTATCCGGCTTAATCTCGCCAGCAATAATGCGCAAAAGAGTAGTTTTGCCTACCCCATTGCGCCCAATTAAAGCTATTTTATCGCCCTCTTTTATATCTAAATTCAAACCATCAAAAATATCACGCGCTCCAAAGGATAAACTAATATCGTGTAAAAATATCATCAGCAAAAAATTGAAAATCAAAAAATGCGTGCGCAAAGATAAAATTTTAACTGGAACATTAACAAATCGGAAAGAAAAAATAAAAAAAATACTCCTTAGTATGCTTTAAAATGAATACCTTTAAAAATAAGAGTAATAAATCACCTCATAATCTGAATGCTATCGCCTTACAAATATTCTTTACAAAATTAGCAAGCATTTAATTTAATATGTGCGTTTTAATATATAATTCGCATATTGTTCAAATATCTTTTTGCCCTCAGCATCTATATTTAATTGATTTAGATTTTTCAATGCTTTATTATAATATTCCTCAATGCGTTTTATTGCCACATCTTTTATATTTAACTCATCGTATAGCCGTTTTACTTCAAAGATTTTTCTTTCACCTTGTAGATTTGCAAAAGCAAAACGTAGTTCCTCGCGTATAAGAGCATCAGCTTTACTATAAGCAGAAATTACTAAAAAAGTCTTTTTATTTGTTAAAATATCATTGCCAATTTTTTTACCAAAAGTTTGCTCATCAGCATAGACATCAAAAAGGTCATCTTGAATTTGGAAGGCTATACCAAGATTTACACCGAAATTATAAATTTCTGATATAGCATCTTTATCTGCATCAGCAATTATTGCTCCCATTGCCAAAGATGCACCTATAAGCACAGATGTTTTAAGCTTTATCATTTTTAAATATTCCGCTTCGGATACAAAATCCTTAGTTTCAAACTCTAAATCTAATTGTTGACCTTCGCAAACGGCGAGAGCTGTATTATTTAAAAGTTCTAAAATGCTATATATTTTTTTAGGAGGTAAGCTTTCAAGTTTTTTATAAACAAGAATAAGCAAGGCATCTCCGGAAAGTATTGCTTGATTCTGAGACCATTTATGATACACAGTGGGTTTACCCCTCCTCATCGGAGAGTTATCCATAATATCGTCGTGGATAAGAGTAAAATTATGAAACATTTCAACCGCAATAGCAATATCAATAGCATGTTTATATTCACCACCAAATGCTTCGGTAGATAAAAGCACAGAAGCTGGTCGTATTTTTTTCCCTCCCTCTAAGGCATATCTTATTGGCTCATATAAACTTACTACTTCCGGAGTATAATCTGATAAAAAATCTTTAAGTGCTTCGTTTATAATAGATCTATAATATGCAAGTTTTTCCATTTTTATTTTGTTAACAACTGTTCAATTTCCTCTGTCAATTCCATATTATGGAAAACATTTTGCACATCATCTAAATCCTCAAAAGCTTCAATCATTTTTAAAACTTTTTTTGCTGTTTCTGCATCAACCTTTACAGTAGTAAGAGGGACACGAACAAGTTCAGCACTTTCTGGCTCTATTCCTAATTCCTCTAATTTTTTTTGCATATTTCCATAATCTTCAAAGCTCGTTGTTATCATTGCTTTCCCATCAATAAATTCAATATCCTCTGCACCGGCATCAATCATTTCCAACTCAAATTCTTCTTTATCAGGAATTTTTTCTTCAGGTATAATAAAAGAGCCCTTTCTGGCAAATACAAAACTCAAAGAGCCCTTTTTCCCCATGCTCCCATTATATTTATTGAAAATAGCTCTTACATTGCTAACTGTTCTATTATTATTATCTGTCATACATTCAAGAAAAAGAGCCACACCGCCAGCAGCATAGCCTTCGAATGTAACTTCCTCAAGACTATTAGGATCATGCTCTCCCTTATATATAGCCTTTTCTATATTTGCTTTTGGCATATTAGCAGCGCGAGCATTCTGTATAGCCATTCGTAAACGCGGATTTGCACTTGGATCTGCCCCTCCCTCTTTTACTGCTATTTGTATTTCTTTTGATAAACGAGAAAATAACTTTGAACGTTTTGCATCTTGGGCAGCTTTTTTATGTTTGATATTCGCCCATTTATTATGACCTGACATAAACTAAGTTTTAAAATTTTTATTTATACAAAAATATGAAAAGAGCTTATAAACGCAAAATTTTATTTTTATCTATGTATAAACTGTTTATTTACAATGCATATTGTTGAAAAAATTAAAAAAAAATGGTATATTTCTTGCAGAAATTATTAAAAACATATTAAAATGAAACGGTTATTTGGATTTATGGCAATTTTCTTGATAACCATAAATTTATGGGGACAAGGGGTAGCTATTTCAAACTCTAATAGTACTCCCGACAATTCAGCAATTCTTGATTTGCAATCAACTAACAAAGGGTTTCTTATTCCCAGAATGACACAGTCTCAACGCAATTCCATTTCTAATCCTGCAAATGGACTTATGGTTTATCAGACTGATGGTGATGCAGGTTTTTATATATATTACAGAAATCCTCAGGATAATAACAAAAGCGGGTGGTCAAAAGTTATATTAGGAGGAAATGGTTTCTACATAAACTTTCCGAGTAGCTCAAATAGTGATATAACATTAGGAAGTAGCGGATATGGAATACGGAGCAACGGCGGACAACTGGAATATAGAAACGAAGGAGACCCTAACTGGACAGCATTCCCTGCACCACCACCTTGGGGATCTTTGACTGTGTGGTGGTATAAACCTTCTGGTGCCCACTATATTAGACCTGACAACAACTCTAACATCAGAGTTTATGATGATAATCAGACTTACGGCTTTTACTTTAATGGTGGTACAAACCAATATGCTATATTTTCCAGAACAACAAGCAACACATACAACCCCACAGCTGCTGTTGTCGGTTTCTCTGACGTCTCTGGTAAACAAACCTATGGTTATCTTGGATATAACGGAACAATGACTTTTGGAGATCCAACTCAAAATATTTATGGTTCTGCTGTATGGGGGGAAGTTAATGACCAAGACAGAACAGCCGGCTTTTTCAAAACTACTGATAATGCTAACTATGCAGCACTTGTAACTTATTCCAATACATGGATAGCAGAATATTCTTATGTTGA
This sequence comes from uncultured Bacteroidales bacterium, assembly GCA_964637235.1. GTDB lineage: Bacteria > Bacteroidota > Bacteroidia > Bacteroidales > S143-33 > CAZWVR01. The sequence goes on from CAZWVR010000020.1 coordinate 29,044, forward strand.
TGATTATAGTGCTGATTATGCTCCCTGTTCTGTATATGGACAATTAGACGTACATACTACTTCGTCGGGTTTTACTTATGAAACAGGCGTTAAGGGAATATCCAGTTATAAACCGAGTTCTGGAAATCCTGCTTATACAACGGGAGTACTGGGACAAGGAAGTGGCTACCAAGATGCTATTGGTGTAAGAGCAATAGGTAGTAGTGATAATACTGGTTATGGAGTATATGCTTATGGAAACTCATCTAACTATGCTAAAGATAATCCAAACTCAACTGACAAGAAGGCAGGTGTAGGAGGTGTTTTATATGGAGATTTTACAGGTGCTTATACCTATGGAGAAATTATTGGGTTAAACGTTGCCGGGCAAGATTACGGAATGCACGTGCAAGGTTTGCAAATAAATGAAAATAATATGGTGCAGATAGTTGAAAATGACCAAAAAAATAGAATACCAACTTACGTTCCAGTATCCGAAACTTCTGACTTAATACTAAAAGGCACAGGAGTTATCAATTCTCAAAAAACTAACGTAGTTTTTGACAAAAAATTTAATGGTGTAATAGACGCCTCACAGCCAATAATTATAACAGTTACACCTGTTAATTCTACTATATCTTTGGGTGTATCGGAAGTAAAAGCCACAGGATTTACGGTAATTGCAAATAAAGAAATTAAAACTCCTGTTAAATTTAACTGGATAGCAATAGCTCAACGTAAAAATACTGATCAAATACCACAAATTGTTCTTAAAAATGACTTTAATGAAAAGTTGGAAAAAGCGGCACAAGGAGAATATCAATTCTACAAAGATAACAAGGGATATCATTTTGAATATACAGGCAAAAATTTATTAAATATATCTCCGGAAGATATTCAAATGTCTGTTCAAGCAGATAAATAA
>CAZWVR010000021.1:0-29672 GCA_964637235.1 uncultured Bacteroidales bacterium
TTGAAAATGTCCCGTACGTTTTTGATTAGCTCTGGCTTGTCCTTGCTTATGATAAGATCCAGATGCGAGGGCAGAAGTTCCAGAAACTGCTGCTGGAAAATGTCAAAAAACTTCTCTACCAGTTCCGGGGTGTAAAAGACCTGGTCTTTGTTCTGCTCCAACCAGTTTATGATTTTCTGCTCTACCTGCTGGATATTATCGGCAAAAAAGCGATAATCAAACAAAAGCTCCACGAAGTCCGCGTGCAAAAAGAACCAATCCCTGCCTGCAAGCGTCTCCTTTGGGAAATGAGCGGTGATTTGCTCCATCTGTATTTGCGTCTGGTAGATGACGCTGTGGACAAAGTCCTTGTAATTGCCTTTGATAAAACTCTGCACTTTTGCCAGAGCCTTTTTTATGAGCTGTTCTCCGATTTTTCCAGTAATTTTTCCGGCAAGCATAGAAACAGGGTCAACCATAATCCGCAGGTTAAATTTTAGGGAAAGATAGAAAATTTTTTCAAAAAATAATTTCTTTAACCGCCAGGACGCAAGGGAACGCAAAGAGGTGCCGTCGGGCATTCAGACACGTGGCAAAGCCGTTCAGAAAAAAACTCTCCCTTGGTGAAGGGGGCTGGGGGGATTGACCGATTTGCCGTAAGGCAAAACCACTCCGAGCTGTGCGAGGACAGTCTATCCCTAACCCATGAATTCATTCGTGGGAAACCGATTAGGGTTTCACACAATTAAGACAAAGCTTATTTCTTATCTCCTGCGGGATTGCATTTATATTTACTAAAAAAGAAATTGTTTTTGCTTCGAAATAAGGCTCTCTAATAAATAGATATCCTTGTCCATCCCCCCTTTTGCCCCAAGAGTTTTTCAAAAGATAAAACAAATTTCCACTTTTGTCTTTTCCATATCCTATTACGTGCATAACGTGGTCGTCAGTTGTTTGATATGTATCATATTCCGTTTGTCTGAATTTCCATGGATCAGCTTTCATTTTAGAATTCTTATACCTTGATAATTTTACAACAGAGCGATAAGTATTAAATCCCGGTTCACTAATATCCATAAGAGCAGAAATAGAATAACCACTATTAAGAGCGGTATCAATAATAGTTTTAAACTCTGAAAAAGTGACGTTCCAAGATATAGTTTTATCCCAGTTGTAAATTAAGGGTATTATTGAAGGTTTATAAAGCGGCAAAAATGGAAAAGAAGTTATTTGTATGTATTGAGAAGGGTCAAATTTTAAGACATTTTGCATAAATTCTTTCGGTGTATATTTTTTGTTTCTATAATAGACATATTCAGGAGGAGTGCCCAAATATTTATTCAAAATTTTTTTATAACCGTCCATCCAATTTTGTGAAATTTTTTTCAATTTAACAATAGAATCCAAATAAGCATGCAATTTCCGTATCATAGGTTTTGAATCATATATTGTAAAAGGATAATCATTTTCTCTGACAATACCATATTTTTGGGCTAAATGTATTACATCAATGGGAGACCCGCCCCAGTCAAAAATCATTTTTCCATGCCAACGGACATAATCAATAGCTTTTTCAACGTATGAGTAATACATAAAATAGGCTTCCGAAAGATTGTATTTTTTACCAGTTTGTCTAAGTAATTCCGATTCAATAAAAGATATTCCAGAAAAATCCCAACACGTACCAGTGTACTTCTGATTTTTAATGCTTGTATGAGGAATAACTTTAACTTTTTTAATTTGATCAAATGATTGAGAATAAAGCAATAACGAAAAAAATAACATGAATAAAATCAATACAAATCTTTTCATAACTCTTTTTTTGGTTGAATAAAAATAATAAAATTTTAACTAATAATCTCACAAATAAAATGAAGTCAAAAAACCATTGATAATTTATAAAAAATTACTATGTTTGCCTAAAAAATTATGGCAACAACATCTGATATCAGAAACGGGTTAACAATTGTATTAAATGGAGAACTTTATCGTATAATAGAATTTTTACATGTAAAGCCGGGTAAAGGAAGTGCCTTTGTACGAACTAAATTAAAAGGTATCACTAATGGAAAAGTAATCCAGCATACTTTCCCTGCTGGTTCTCGCATAGAAATAGCATCTGTTGAAGCACGACCACACCAATTTTTATACAAAGATGATATGGGCTATCACTTTATGAATATGAATACCTATGAACAAATATCTCTACCAGAGGAACAAATAGATGGATATGAATTTTTAAAAGAAGGAGAAAATGTTATGATAATTTTTCATGCCGATACAGAAACACCTTTATATGCGGAGGTACCGCAACATGTTATTTTAGAAGTTACATATACAGAACCGGGAGTAAAAGGTGATACTGCAACAAATGCACTTAAACCAGCCACATTAGAAACAGGTACAACTATAAAAGTTCCATTATTTATAAAAAAAGGCGACAAAATAAAAGTGGACACCAGAAAAAAAGTCTACATTGAAAGAGCAAAATAGTACACATAAACTTAGAAAAAGCCTAAAATATTGCAATAACAAGTTAAAAAGCCTATTAGACATAACCTTGGCAATAAATAGTAATTTGCCAATAAGTAAATTATTATCCTTTTATTACAAAATACTTGTAAAAGAACTCAATATACCTAAATTTGTCCTTTTTTGGCACTATAAAAATAAATGGAGAGTCATTATAAAATCCCACGTAGATAAATCTGAATATGAAAAAATAAATGTAGAAAAGGACTTAATACGGTTTAAAGATATTGAAATTGTTCTTTCACATTCGGATTTGAATATAAGCTTTGACTTTATTATTCCCATAAAACAACACAGCAAAACAGTAGCATTTCTTTTAATAGGTGATATCAGCGAGGGGCTTGGCATAAGTCCTTCGCTGAAAAACCTACAATTTGTACAAACGCTGACCAATATAATAATAGTTGCAATTCAGAACAGAATATTAGTATTAAAAGCTATTAAAGAGGAACAAATGAAAAAAGAAATGGAAACAGCTGCTGAAATCCAAAAAATGCTCATACCAAATAAAGAAGATTACCCCAAGGTCAGCGGATTATCAGTAGAGGGATTTTATCTTCCGCATTTTGAAGTAGGCGGAGACTTCTATGATATCATAAAAATTTCAAAAAACGAATACTTCTTCGTAATTGCAGATGTCTCTGGTAAAGGAGTATCTGCTGCATTACTAATGGCAAATCTCCAAGCAAACCTCCGTTCCTTAGTCTATAACAAAAATAAAACAAACATAGAAGAACTCATAATTGAATTAAACCGAATAGTAAATAAAATAGCTGATGGCGACCGCTTTATTACTATGTTTATAGCAAAATACAACGCATTAAAAGGCAGACTTATATATGTAAATGCAGGACACCCTGCCCCATTATTATACAATAGTCGCACTAAAAATATTCGAGAACTTACAGAAGGTTGCCCGGGTATCGGTATGCTTAAACATATTGAAAATATCAAGGTAGGAAAAATAAAAATTAAAACAAAATCAAAACTGCTCTGCTTTACTGACGGCTTCTATGAACCATTGCTAATAAATGAAAAAACTGCTAAAATAATCAAAGATATACTTAAATCGCCAATATCAATAGAAGATACTGTGGCTTCAATCGTAAAAAATTTAAATATCTCCCGAGAAAATAAAATTTTTAACGACGACGTTTCTATTTTAGGCATAGAATTCAGTCCATTTTTCAGTTGGACAAACTTCTAAAATTACGAATATGAAAAAATTATCTATACTGCTATTATTTCTACCAATACTGAGTTGGGCTCAATTTAGTTCAGATTTTGTTATATATTCAGCTGATAATCTGGGCTTTATATTAGTATTCAACCAAAGTCGCATAAACGCCCAATATCAAAATAAAATAGTGCTTTCAGACGTGCCAGCTGGCGAATATCCAGTAGAAATATATTTTTCAGACCCTAAATATTCGCCAATATATTATATGGTGCAAATACCTAATAGTTCTATGGCTATTTTCCGAATAGAACCAGTAGGTTATAGCAATACTCATATATTGAAGCTACAAAATACAATACTTTATAGTTCTTCGTCATATATTCAACCACCACAACCTGCTGTAAGACAACCATATCCATTTATACCGCAAAATGGAGGTTCATTGCAGCAACCCCCTCCCCCTCCTAATTATGACCAATACTGCATCCCCGTCTCTGATGCAGAGTTCGCAAATATTCTGGCTAATTTAAAAGCAGAAGCATTTGACGACTCCCGCCTCAACCTCGCTAAACAAATCGTCAGCTCTAAATGCCTGACTTCAATACAAATAAAAAATATACTTGAACTATTTAGTTTTGACGATACTAAATTACAATTCGCTGAATATGCTTATGATTACGTCTATGATCCCGAAAATTACTACATTATAAATTCAAGCTTCTCTTTTGACAGCAATAAACAAAAATTAATTCAATATATACAACAACATAAAAGATGAAAACTATGAAAAAACTCGGCATTTTACTGTTATTAGCAATGTTTTCGCTGTATTCATTCGGTCAAAAAACAGCATTTATTAACACAGACACAATTTTTAGTAAATTACCACAAATGCAAGAAGCTCAAAAAAAACTCGGTGATTTCCTAAAACAAGTTCAAACTGAACTAAACGATATGCAAAAGGAATATCAACAAAAAGTATCTGATTATCAGAATAGTAAAGATACTTTGGATAAATTTATAGCTGACAAAAAATTAGAGGAAATCAAAGATTTAGACAAAAAAATACAAAATTTTAAAGTTCAAGCACAAACTCAGTATCTGCAAATGCAAAAGGAATTACTAAACCCAATAGAAGAGAATTTTAAAAAAGCTGTTGAAAAAGTAGCTAAGAAAAAAGGCTATACTTCTGTTATTCAAATAACACCGCAAATTATATACTACGATAAAAAATACGATATTACAGATTTAGTTCTTAAAGAAATGGGCGTAAATAGTAAAAAATGAATTATGTAATTCACTGAAAATAAAGCTATTTACAAAGCCAATTAAATCTATTACATCAAAATCTTTAAATGCTCAATAGAAATCAAATTATACAGCGTTTAAATAAATATATTAAATACAAAAAATTTAATACTAAAATCTGCTGGCACCTTTCAAATGCATTGAATTCATTAAAAAATAAAAATTACAATAAAGCATTTAAAGCATTGGCTTTTGCTTATTATCTAAGTGGAAAAAATCCTGAAATAAAAATACTGTTAAACTCACTAACACATATTACTAAGTCAATTGAACTTATGCATTATTATCTGACATTAGCTGCATTGAAAAAGAATTATTTATCGGAATCTGTAAAAACTATTGCCAAAGAGCTCTTAAAAGTGTATAAATTTTACTTTAAATATAAACGCATATATGAACAACTAAACAAGCAGTTGAATAATAATAAAACAATTTCTGAAAAAACTACTAAAAAACATAAACTGGCAAAAGAAAAACTAATTTTTTATAATAACTTATCAACTGAACTTTTAAAACTTAAACAAGAATTTGAATATAAGGAAATAATAGAAAAGAATGCAGCTCAAATAAATCCAATAATAGAAAATATATATGCAGAAGGGTATATTGCCCAAATGAGCAAGCAAGAATATGAGGATTTTATTCAGGAGCAGAAAAATTACATAAAATTTTTGAAGGAATATACCAATAAAATCAACAAAACCTCTAATACAGATATTTACAATAAACTAATAGAAGATTTCAAAAACAAAAAACAAAACTTCTCTAAAATAAAAAATCAAACTCCCCACCCCTTTAACGGTGGGGAGTAATTATAGGCAATTATCGTAAATGCAATAGTGAAATTATCTATTTTTCAATCGTTGTATATAAATAGCACGTTTAATTTGCTCTCTACGGCGTTCCGAAGGCTTTTTATAAGCTTGACGCTCGCGAATTTCTCGCAAAATGCCTGCTTTTTCAAATTTACGTTTAAATCTTTTTAAAGCCTTGTCAATACTTTCACCTTCTTTTACTTTTACTATCAGCATATTGTTTTGTTTTTTACATTTTTGATTTTAGCGTGGCAAAGATAAAACATTTTATTTAAAAAAATCAATTTTTTACAATTTTTTTATTCCATATACCATTTTCTGTTGTAATTCTTACAATATATACGCCAGTAGGTAAATTATTTATATAAAGTCTATTGCTTCCATTAAGAGTTCCTGCCCTCAGAATTTTTCCATTTAAATTAAATATCTGATATAATGCATTTTGTGGGGCAAAAATATCAATATAATCATATGCTGGATTAGGAGTAATAATAATATTTTTGCCAGAGGGGATACCCGTAGAAGTAAAATAAAGATCAGCAATAAGTACAGTATCAGCAATTGAATAAGTTGCGCTATAATTTATGCCATCAGCAGAAACTTGCAAAGGTATATTTTGGGTATTCGGAGAATAGTCTGTAAATATTACAGCTCCGTCTTTATCTGTTGTTTGAGTCTGAGACCCAAAAGATACCAAAGCTCCTTGCAAAGGTTTATTATCGCGATATATATGAAATACTGCACCCAGATTTTGAGGATTATATATTTTACCCAAAGCTTTTATTGTAAAATTTCCAGAATTCTGATATCCTGAGGGGTCTTGATAATAATAAAAATCTTGCCATTGAGAACCATCGTAATAATAACTTTCGTCAGGATTAGCACTTGAACGGACTAACACAGGATTTTTAAGCTGCCCTTTTGGATAATCCATAAGAACATCAATAGTTGAAGTTCTATCGTATGGCTGTCCACCATGCGAGAGGTAAAGATATACATAAAAATCCATACCATCGTGTAATTTTACCGGGAGCTTCAAATCAATAGTATGAAAACCTCTGTGAGCTATATAACCGGATTGTTTTGTAAGTAAATAAGAGGGTGTATCTACAAAATTTTTATATATTTTTACGGTATAATCTACACTATCAGCAGCAGTAAAAAAGCTTACAGATTTTATCCATATTTCCTCTCTGCTATGGAAATGATTCATAGCTTGTGTAATATCAGTTTTAGTATCACGCCAACCGTGATAATCGTGATAATAAACAATATCATAATCAAAGGGGACTGTATTATGGAAAGATACAGCACCCATAAAAGGTTCACGGCAAGCCCATTTATCATAATAAGATATCCAGAAATAGCCATTAAGACCCCAATCTGACCCCCAGCTATTTTTACATAACCAAGCTCCCGGATGAGGAGCAGCCGGCACATTATGATTATCGTCCCAACCTACAATAGCTATTGAATGATTAGGTAAATGATTATCTGTCGGTGGTTGATAATGATTGTAATTATTGTCTATGAATGCATAGTCATAGTACATACAAGTAGCGACAGCTCCGTATGTCATTATAGCTTTTTTAATACTATCAATGCCATTAAGGGAGTCGTCCATAGTGAACCATTCCACATCTCGTGGATAATAATAATGGAAAGAAGTATCGGAAAATGGAGGTGGATTATCATAAGATTGTCCATCAACTTCCCTTACAAAGCCATCACCACGAGAGAAATATGCACTTGCTACAAGATAGTCACCTCCCATATGGACTTCCAATCCTTCGTTATTATTATAAGGGTTTTCCAAATCTGCATTGTAATACTGATTAAAACCGTTCCACCAATCTAAGTGGTATTCAGCAAGATTAGGTTGACCGGTTTCGCCGTTATTTTGCCAATTTCCATTTATTAGAAGATTGCTCTCAATAGAAGCAACTGTGCCATGAGCCCAACAAGTTCCGCCCTGCTGATTTTTTACGCTTGTGACATATCCAGAATCGCGCAGGTCATAACTTGAAGGTATCTGTTGCGCAAGAAGATAAAACCACATTAAAGTAAAAATCAGAAAAAATAAAGATGTTTTCATGGTATTTTTATTTGATGTTTCCCAAAGGATGTGCAAATTTTATAACACACTCTCTATCAATAGTTTTTCCACATAAAATAATTAAACGTTCAATAACATTTCTGAATTCACGAATATTTCCAGTCCATTTCATTTTTTGCAATTCTGTTATAGCTTCCTGAGTAATTTGTTTTTTAGGCATATTATATTCCTCTGCTAACAGAGAAAGGAAATGCTCTGCCAGTAGGGGAATATCTTCAATTCTTTCATTAAGTGTAGGTAAATGTATAACAATGACACTTAACCGATGGTATAAATCCTCGCGAAAATTACCTTTCTTTATTTCTTCTGGCAAATTTTTATTTGTTGCAGCAATAACTCTGACGTCTATTTTTATCTCCTTATTGCTACCTACGGGAGTTATTTTTTTCTCTTCAAGTACCCGTAATACTTTTGCTTGTGCAGCGAGGCTCATATCTCCAATTTCGTCTAAAAACAGAGTTCCATTATTTGCCAGTTCAAATTTACCTTTACGATTTTTATATGCAGAGGTGAAAGCACCTTTTTCATGTCCGAAAAGTTCACTTTCTATAAGTTCTGATGGTATTGCAGCACAGTTGACTTCTACAAAAGGTCCCTTAGCTCTATTACTTTTTTCATGGAGAAGACGGGCAACAATTTCTTTACCTGTGCCATTTTCGCCGGTAATCAGGACGCGAGCGTCCGTAGGGGCTACACGGTCTATAATTTCTTTTACACGTTTAATAGCCTCGCTCTCGCCTATCATCTGATATTTTTTATTTATTTTTCGGCGGAGAGTTTTAGTCTCTCTAACGAGCTCTTTGCGTTCTGTAGCATTACGCACACTAACTAATAGACGATTTAGATCCACTGGTTTCTCCAAAAAGTCATAAGCTCCTTTTTTGAGAGCCTCTACGGCTGTCTCTATTGTTCCATGCCCGGTTATCATTATTACAGGTACATCTGGGTCTATTTCTCGCAATTTTTCTAATGTTTCAATACCGTCCATCTTTGGCATTTTGATATCACATAGCACTAAGTCAAATTGCTCATTTTTAAATTTTTCTACTGCTTCAAACCCGTCATAAGAAACTTCCACTTTGTATTTTTCATATTCCAAAATATTTTTAAGTGCTTTAACAATAGACTTTTCGTCATCAACAACTAAAATTTTAGCATTACCCATAGCTGAAAAGTTAAACTTTGTTTTACAAATTTACAAAATAAATTAGATTTAAACACAATGCATTGATAATTTTTACTTTTTATGAAAATAATAATTTGGGTGTGCCCTGAGCTCGCTTTGGCGAGCGAGCTCAGGTCGGGCTTTCCGCTTATATTCGGCTCGGCAAAAACTGCTGCGGCTACATTTATAAAACGATTTTTTTACAAAAAGGCTAATAATCAATTATTTACATTATAATATTTTTAAACGTATTTGGCGTGCGTAGGGCTTCGCTCCATCGCTCAGCCTCCGCCGCCAAACCGCAGCATAGTTTTTGCCTTCACCTCATATCGCTCCAATCCCTCACACAAAGCTATAACCTATCCCACAACTCCTGATATATGCTTCTAATCCTCGCATATCCATTATGGATCTACATCATAATATACTAAAACAGAACTATAACCTTTAAAATCTTTAAGCTGCTCTGTATTAGTAATTATCAACTCCTTGACTTTGGATAATGATATTTTATTCTCAAGTTTTATTAAAATCTCCCGAATATATAAATTCTTTATCTTTGATATAACAGGTACCTGAGGTCCATAAACTCTCTTACCCAATACTTTTTTTAAATTAGTAGCTAATAACTCGCTGAAATTATTTACAATATCTTTTTTGGAATGCTTTATACCTATTTTAATAAGCCTATAAAAAGGAGGATATTGAAATTTTTTTCTCAATAATATTTCATTTTCATACATCTTTTGATAATCACCACTAACAATAATCTTAAAAATATCATGTTCCGGATGCGATGTTTGTATTACGACTTCTCCTTGTTTATCTCTTCTACCAGCGCGACCACTAACCTGCACAAGAAGCTGAAAAACTTGCTCATAAGCTCTAAAATCCGGATAAAAAAGCAGATTATCAATATTCAAGACTCCCACTAAATTCACACGAGCAAAATCCAAACCTTTGGCAATCATCTGAGTTCCAACAAGAACATCATACTTCCCATCAGCAAATTCACTTAATATTTCCTCATAAGCATATTTTTTGCGTGTAGAGTCTAAATCAAGACGTTTTATTTTTATATCAGGAAAAAATATTTTTATCTCCTGCTCCACCCTTTGAGTTCCAAAACCCTTAATTTCCATAGCTCTATCGCCACAAACGTGGCAAATAGATGGAACATCTACCGTATATCCGCAATAATGACAAACTAACTTATTTATATCACTATGATAAGTCAAAGATACATCGCAATTTTCACACTTAGGTATCCAACCACAAGTTCTACATTCAAGATATGGAGCAAAACCCCTTCTATTACGAAATAATATAACTTGCTCCCCCCTTGAAAAAGCTTCTGTCATCTTTTCAATTAAAACAGGATGAAACAAAGATTTCATTTGTTTCTGCTGACGGGCTCGCCGTTCATCAGCAATAAAAATTAGCGGCAATTGTTTATTGCCATAACGCTGCCTAAGTTCTACATATCCATATTTGCCTTTTTGAGCATTATAATACGATTCTATTGAAGGAGTAGCTGAACCCAAAACTACAAATGCATCTAACAAATGAGCCAAATAAATAGCACTATCTCGGGCATTATATCTGGGCGCTCTATCAGACTGTTTATAAGTCCTTTCGTGTTCCTCGTCAACTATTATGAGACCTAAATTTTTAAACGGTAAAAACAACGATGACCGCACCCCAACAATAATATCGTAATGTTTACCTATATATTCCCCTGCTGTGGCAAAAAATACTTCTGCCCGCTCATTATCACTAAATTTAGAATGATAAAAACCTACCTTATCGCCAAATATTTTCTTTAATCTTGCTATAATTTGAGAAGTTAACGCTATCTCCGGCAATAGATACAAAACCTGCTTGCCACGTGCAATTGTATCTTTTATAAGATGTATATAAACTTCTGTTTTCCCACTCCCAGTAATACCATGAAAAAGCACAACACGCTTATTTTCAAAACTTTTGCGTATTTGTTCTAACGCAGCTGCTTGTTCCTCTGTCAACTGTTTTTCTTTCTGGTAATCCTGCTGAGCTTCTTTAATTCGCAAAATCGGCTCTTTAACCTCTTTTAAAATCTGTTTTTCTATCAATTTTTTTATCACTGTATAAGAAACTTCTGCTTTTTCCTTCAAAAGCCTCTTAGATACAGGAATATATTCTATCCCATTTTCAAAACTCATCTGCGAAAGCGTCATAAAAGCAATAAGCGTCTGCAATTGTTTTGGAGAACGAGATAAACCATTAAGTATCTCATTAAATCTCTGCTTACTATCAATATCGGGGGAAAGAACTATAAAACTTTCAAACTTAGGTTTAAAACTCTGTTTAAAAAATTCATAAACTTCAATAATGTCTTTTTTTATCAAATTTTGAATAATTGCAAGAGGATTACCATCTAATATTTTTGCAAGCTTATTAACAGTAATAGTTTGCTGAGCAGTAAGTTTATCAACTATCAGCCGTTCTTTTTCAGATAATAAATTTCTATCAAAATTATTGTTTTTAAGTTTCAATCTACTTTCACTTTGAAGTCTTAGGCTTGCTGGAACAGCTGCAATAAACACATCTCCCAGAGTTGCCATATAATATTTAGCAATCCATTCCCAGAAATGCAGATGTCTTTGGCTCCATATAGGTTTATCGTCTAAAATAAACTCTATTTGTTTAGTTTCGAAAGCAGGCTTTCTACTATGTAAAGACTTTACTACTGCGGAATAATATTTCCTATTTCCAAATTGTACAACAACTCTCTGACCCACGGCAATTTTATCTTTCATGCTCTTCGGTACTTCATAAGTAAAAATATTCGGTACTGCCAAAGGAACTATGACGTCAGCATATAACATTTTTTTTGACAAAAATAATTTTTTATTTTACCAAAAAGCATAATTTTACAATCGTAAAAAAATTTTTCATCAATGTCTGCTACAACACGCACAAGTAAAGCAGACACAACCCATATTCGTCAATATAACTGAGTATATGAAAAATCAATTTTGCTTTGCTAATAGCAATACAAGGTATAAGCCGACCCTTATTGTTAACCCGTAAGCTTTGAAATATGTTATCATTTCTTAAAAAATTATTTACTAAAAAAAATAGTGATAAAATACCTACGGATAGAAAAATAATTAACCGCATTAACGAATGTAATAAAGCTATCATCAATTACGAACAGGATATCTATAAACTCAAAAAGAAAATACAAGAATTAGCAAAAGGAATATTATTTGTGCCTGAAAATCAAGAATTTAACCTTTATAAAAATATTGACAAAATTATAAACCTTCCGCAAAACAAAAATATTGACGAAAATATCAAACTTCAAACTCGCCAAATTATAGAAAACTATACCATACAAATAAATATTAGAGAGGAAAAAATTGAAGTCTGCAAGCAAATGATAAAAAAACTGAAAAAAATGCTATCGGAATATTACAGCAAAATGGCTAAACTCCAAAAAATCCAAAAGCAAATTCAACTTTTGAAAAAACATAGTAAAGATATACAACTATCTGATAATCAAGACAATAGCAAACATATAAAAGAAATTATCTCCATAGAACATGAACTAAAACAATTAGAAGATAACTTTCAAACAAAAAAAATACTATTGCAACAGCTATCTGAACTATATTACAAATATGGAACTTCCGAAAATTTTGATAATACTACAATTTATGCTAAACAAGTTAAACAAATTATTTCTGAGTTAAATAAACTCATTGACAATGAATAAAATAGCAATATCTATATTAGCTATATTATTGATAATTTTTTATTCTTGTAGCAGTACAAAACATCTGCAAAAAGGTCAATACGCAATAAATAACGTTAAAATAGAAATCATCGGAGATAATAATCTCTCTTCATCGGCATTTCATAAATTTTTATACACAAAACCGATGCGAAAAACGCTGTTTATCATACCTTTACACGCATGGATATACAACATCCCAAATTCCAAAAAAATACATTCCAGAGAACAAAAAAAACAAAAAAAACTCGCAAAAATAAATGCCAGACGTATAAAAAAATACGACCAAAAAACATATAAATACATAAAAAAAAGAATAAAATACAAAAAACTATGGCAAAGATATATTCAAGCTGCTGATAGCGCAAAAGCATTAAAATTTTATCAAAAATACATTGAATATGATAAAAAAGTAAAAGATAGACAACGAGATTATGCCTTAAAAATTGAAGCTATAAAGAAAAAAGACATCTTTATGTTTTCGGACATATTCTATAAATTCGGCGAAAAACCACAAACATACGATACTACCGCCGTAATCAAAACTGTAAAACAATTCAAATTATACTTAAATAAAAAAGGTTATTATCACCCCAAAATAAAAGTCATAGTAAAAAAATATCGCAAAAAAGCAGATATTATCTATAAAATATACCCCGGTATTCCCCACATCATAGCCAATGTCAAATATAATTTCCCCAACGATACTCTCAAAAAACTTATCTCTGAAAATCCAAAAATGCGCATTAAAGTGGGAAATATCTTAGACTTAGATTATTTGAATAAATATAGAAAAAAACTCGCCGACTTCCTCAAAAATAACGGCTATTACTTTTTTATAAAAGATTACATAAGCTACACAATAGACACTATCGGTAAACCCTTTAAAGCATATATTACAGTAAACTTTTATAAAATGAAAAATAAAAACAACCTGATATATAAACCTTGGAAAATAAAAAATATATACATTTTTAGCGACTACAACTCCACAGAAGCTCTTCAAAATCCATATTACTTTAAAAATTTTGACACAATACCACTCTCTTCCCGCTTAGGATATGAATATTTTTTTGTACGAAAATCAGAATTTATTGTTAAACCACAAAGAATTATGAACGAACTATATATATACCCAAATACCCTATATAACTTCTCTTCAGTGAAAAAAACTTATAGGCATCTATCAAAATTCAAAATATATAAACTCATAAATATCCAATTTAATCCCATAGATAGCCAAAAACACTATCTAAATTGCAATATAACACTAAATCCTACTAAAAAACAAAGCATTACAACTGAAATAGAAGGCACAAATAATTCAGGCAACCTCGGTATCGCTCTTAATTTAAAATATACCCATAGGAACGTATTCCACGGCGGAGAAATATTACAGCTAAAAGCTCAAACAGCTATTGAAAGACAAACTTCTTTCTCAAATACATCAAAATATGCAAACTTCAATACTCAAACCTATTCTTTCGATGTAAAACTTACTTTACCACGACTACTTACTATATTCAAACAAAGTGCTTTTATTGCAAGAAGCAACCCCAAAACAATAATCACTGGCTCCTTTATATACGAAAACAGACCTGAATATATCAGAACTATTGCCCTTACAAATTTAGATTACTATTGGAAAAGCTCCCCTTTTATGAGCAATTATCTTACAATCGTAAGAATTAACTATGTAAAAGTATTCTCAATAGCAGATTTTTTTAGAAATTGGATAGAAACCAACCTTTTGAAAGAAAGCTATGAAAATCACTTCATAACAGGAGCAAAATATAACATTATCCTCTCAAATCAAGGACAAAAAGGAAATAATTACTATATAAATTTTAACTTCGGCTTTTCTGGTATCGGACTTTATTACTTTTATAAGAAAATACTTAAAGATACTGCCAGAACTATAACACTACCAGGCTTTGACATACCATTCAGTCAATTTATAAAAACAGATGCAGATATCAGATATTACATTAAACGTAATGGCAATACACTAATATTCAGGCAATTCATTGGGGTAGCAGTTCCATTCGGTAATAGCCGCTTAATTCCTTCCGGAGAACAATACTTCGCAGGCGGTGCAAACGACATCAGAGCTTGGCAAGTTAGAGCATTAGGTCCAGGAAGCTATAAACTACCTGAAAATATACCATATCCAAATGAACTTGGCGACATCAAAATAGAAACAAACTCAGAATACCGCTTTATATTATACAAATTCCTTGAAGGCGCATTTTTCTTTGATGTCGGAAATATCTGGTCTATAAATAAAAAAGATACCCGCCCAGAAGCTATATTTCAATGGAATAGATTTTATAAAGAATTAGCTGTCGGTACAGGCATAGGATTACGCTTAAACTTTAAATTTATAGTTTTAAGAGCTGACTTAGGTATGAAACTCAGAGACCCTACACTCCCTGAATCCCGGAGATGGATACCATTAGAAAGAAAATACACTAAGAACGATTTTACATTTAATATCGCTATCGGATATCCTTTCTAATAAACTAACTGTTAATCAATAAGTTATAAAAAAATAAACCCTCTGCCGTCCGAATAACGAAAAAACGCAGAGGGATTAAATGTAAATAAACATCATCATTCACAGCCGCCACCTTCGGGAGCCCCTCCGCCTCCTTTAAGAGCAGGTGTCGGAATTGATGGCGTAGGCTGTGATAAAACAGGAGTTTTACCTCCGGCTTTCTTATTTGTTCGCTCAGTACCTGTAATTATTGGCAAGTCAAGAAAACCTTTATCTGAGAACCAACCATTATGTAAAGCTATATTATGCATAAACGAATTCAAACCAAATTTCATACTATATGCATCATACCCTAATAAACGTAAATATGCTACCGTTGCAGCAGAATGTTGACCTATATTACAATAAACAACAATCTTTTTATCCTTTGGTAATGTATTTAACTTTTGATAAAAACTCAAATCACTGCGAGTGTTATATCTGACAGCACCTTTGGGATGACCAACTTTATATTTAGCAGGTGGCAAATACGAAATTATAAAATATTTCTCAGGATGTGCAAATACACTATCTGCACTTATTAGAAAATCTTTTGCAGGCAAACGCAATAATTCAGCTACTCTTTTCTCTATTATTTTTACAGGTGAACCATTTCCAATATTAGGCAAGTCTCCTGCTGACGGCTGCGGATATGTAGTTGTATCCATCTTAGATTCATACTTGCCAGAAAAATTTTTAGTAATTATACCCTTAAATTTTTTATTCCAACCAGCCATTCCATATTTCAAAGCATATACATTACCTATCCCATAAAAACGTAGTAATGCCGCTGAATATGATGCCGATTGTCCTGTATAACAAATTAGAACGACTTTATCATAAGCAGCAGGATTTTTAACTTGCGTCAAAAAGTATAATAAACTATCACGAGGCACATTATAAGCTCCATCAATATGTCCTTGAATATAAGCACTTTTACGCCTAATATCAATTAGTAATAAATTTTTATTACCTAAAATCTGATATTGGGTAAGCACAGGAGGAAATTCCTTCTGTGTAATAAAATCGCCTTTTTGTGCCAAAAACTCAGCTACAGAAGGATACTTAACCTCCGAGAGTACACTATCTATTTGTACGTTGTATGGATTTTTTACATATTCATTTTTGCAACTATATAATAGAAACAATAATGCAATTAAAATAAAGGATATCTTTTTCATAACAAAACCTTTTATTTTTTATTACTAAGAATACACTTCTTTTTTTAAATACGAAAGAAGCAAACTCTCAGATTATCAGTATTTAATTATTCCCATATTGAATGCTCATACATAAAAAATACTTCATATTCTCTAATAAAATTACTCACAACCACCACCTTCTGGTGCTCCGCCACCAGCTTTAACTACAGGTACCTGAGGAGTAGGTGCAATATTCTGAGAAGCATCATTCTCGCCACCTCCCGAACTACTTACTAACTCAGAAAAAGTTTTTGCATAGTCAAATAATGGTTTTTCATCACCATAAATACCACTATATGGCGAATATGACTGCAACAAATGAGCTTTAATATAATCAAAGCCACCTAATGCCGAAAAAACATTTTTATATCCATTGAGTAAAGCCCAATAACCTGCATCTATGGCATCAGCAGCATTTTTCCCATATACAATTTTTATTTTATCACTTTCCCAATACTTCTGATAAATTTTAGCATCTGCTTTTTTCAATGGAACACTTACTGCCCCCGGTATATGCCCGTTCCTATATGAATGAGGATCACGAACATCAATAAAGAGAAACTTAGCAGTATCAGTAGTAGATAAAACCTCTGCCAACTGTTTCGGAGTTAATGTTTTTAATACAAACTGACTTTTATATTTATTGAAATCGTCAGTATATCTACTACAACCTGATAAAATTACTATTACTGAGCCAAGCAAAAAATAAAACAATAAGTATTGTATCTTTTTCATAATCAGAATTTTTTATTCACAACCACCGCCTTCGGGAGCACCCGAAGTTTTAGGAATATTAACTTGCGGCTGAACCGCAGGAGCACTACTTTGTGGCTGCTCAATAGTACCACCTATACCAAAATAACGAGCTGCTGCTTTACGGAAATTATATAATTCAAATGCACTCTGATGAGCCTCGTCCTTAGGTTTTGGAGGCATAAATATAGTAGTAAACCATCTGTTCAAACCTCCCCTCATAACATACAGATGGTCATAGCCCAATCCTGTACACATTACCCAAGCCTTTTCTGCCAATTCAGTTCCATTAGAAAATAACACTACATTATAAACATCTTGATCTACATAATTCCGATACTTATCCAACAAAAGTGAATCCACAGGGATATTTATAGCCCCTGGTAATGTGTACTTTTTGTATTCTTCGGGGCTTCTGACATCTATCAACAAAAGGGAAGGGTCTTTATTTATTATTGCTTTTGCCACATCGTCAGTAGTATAAAAATGCTCAGAAGAGAGCTTATATAAAAAAGTATGAGAATCCAATATCACATTGTGGGGTTTAGCATTAGGCATAAAAGCCGCAATAACTCCCAAAAGTAAAAACAAGGACAGTATGATATAATCTGTTTTTTTCATAGTCTTGTGTTTTAAATTTATTCATCTAAACCTAAATCGTGCAAATCCTCTTTTGACTGTTTTGCATTAATTTTTTTCTGCACTTTATCAGCTACTAAAAAGGAAACTATTGCAATTATAACCATCAATAAAATAAACAATCCTTGTGGTATTCCAATCCAATCAGCAACATTAACACGCCCCAAGCCATAACTATTTCTAAATTTTTCAAATATAGGTTCATAAGTAAACGCATATCCGAATATTCCTAAAAATATGCCACCGACAAATACCATAGCATCAATCTTACCAGTAGTTGCGGCACAGAAGCTGGTGCCAGGACAAAAACCACCGGTCAAAAAACCCAAAGCCATCAATAGACCACCCACCAATGTTGGCAACCAATAAGTTTTAGGATAATATGTCATATGCAAATCAATAGCACCCAAAGTATGGAGAATTAACAAACCAGCAGCAGCTGTCAATGCCGCAGTAAAAAAGACTTTTAAAACAGTCATATCATATCCGTAAAATACACCTGCAAGTTTACGAGTATTAGTAAAACCTGCGGCTTCCAATAAAAAGCCAAAACCAATACCTATAAAAAATGCAAGTATATGATTTACTTCCGTAGATATAATTCCTTGTGTAAAAAGAGGTCCCATAATTTTAATTTTTAAGTCCAAAGTTTTCTAAACAAATAAGCAAATAGATAGCCACCGCCAAAAACAGCAACCAATCCGATATATCCGGATAGAGCATTGACTGCCATACCGGACATTACGAGGCCTGATGTACAACCACGTCCCAATTGAGAGCCTATTCCCCAAAGGATACCGCCAAGTAATGCGAACCACAATCGAGTTTTATTAGTAATCTTTGGGGATTTGCCTATTTCCAGATGCATTCTATTGTATATTACCGCAGAAATTATTGCACCTACCATCATTCCTAATAATTCAAAAACAAGCCAAGCATTAAAAGGCGAATGTTCCCCATTAACTACTTTTGCAAAATAATGGGCATTTTTTGCATAATTATGAGCAACTAAATCTACGGTGCCTATAACTATACGTTTATATGCACCACTAGCGCCCAATCCTTCGCCTGAGAAATAGTATGCAATTATTACCAATAGTCCCAGTAAAAAGCCCGCTAAATACGGGTTCATATATTTTCTACCTTTATCCATAATTTAAATTTTTAATGTGCTATATGTGAAATTTGACCTGCTGAAACCATTATTATCCTAAAAAGCAGTCCGCCTGCTAATATGAAAAATGCAGGTACCCAAATAGGTACATGGTAGCCTTTCAATTCCAATAATTCTAATACCAATGGAAATACTAATCCCAGTCCTATAAACAAAATCCAGAACGAAAGTGTAAATTCTCCTCCAAGGAAGAGTTTTACAGCTTGAATTTGCATCTGAGGACCATCAATCATCGTCAAAATCATTATGCCAATTAAAATTAGTTCTGTTATAACTAAAACGACATCAATACGACTAAAAAGAGTTTTTTCCTGTTTATCTGTTGACATCCACATTATAGCTGCTGCACCAGTAGAGACCCCAGAGGTAAGGAATATCACACCTAATATTGAAGTATTCCACAAAGGTCTCGCTTGCATAGTAGAAAGTAAAATACCTGTATATATTCCCAAGATTATAGAAAGAATAAATAAAACGCCTGCAAATGGACTACGATTTTTCGCTGTCCAATCAACTAATTTTTTTATAATAGAAATTTTCTCAACTACTCGTTTTATCCAATTAAAAGCATTTGCCCATTTTTTACGATTATTTTCTTCAAAATACTTAATGATATCATCAATAAAGCTCAATGGCCAAAATATAGACATTATGAAAATTATAGTTAAGACCCAAGCGCCCCAAGACATTGGTGAGGAAAAACGGAAATGAGTAAGAAGCTGCCAGAAAAATGGTTTATGATGCAAATCGCCTATAAGGAATGCCAAACCCAAAGCAATGATTATTGGCGGTACTATTGTACTTACTTTCACGGTCATAGGCATTTTATCAGCCTTGCCTATCATATAATAGTAAGTTGCGAATAGTAATATACCAGCAGCTAAACCGCCAATAAAAAGATATAGCGGAATACCAAATCCCCAGACATCAAGATGTGGGTATAATTCAGGAATATTACGTCCACTAACTATCAGTTGTTCATTCATATTTCAATTTTTTTATTTTAGATAATAAACTTGGGGTTTAGTTCCGGCTTCAGGAGCCAAAACGAACCATTCTCTTTCTTTAAGTAATTTAGAAATCTGGCTTTCAGGATCATCCAAATCCCCAAAATACATACAATGAGTAGGACAAACAGCGACGCAAGCCGGATCTTGCCCTTTGCTTGTCCTATGGTCACAGAAAGTACACTTATCCACATATCCATCCGGGTGAAAATAACGAGCTTCATATGGGCAAGCCTCAATACACGCACCACAACCTATGCATTCCTCATGAGTAACTTTAACTATACCACCTTCTATAACATGACTTGCACCTGTTGGACATACACGCACACAAGGAGGATCATCACAATGATTACAACGACGAGATTCAAACCACAATGTAAGCATTGGGTATTCGCCCTTAACCTTTTCAACTATCCAATCGCGGGCATATCCGAATGGAACATTATTCTCTGTCTGACATGCAACAACGCAGTCAGCACAGCCCACGCATTTACGTATATCTAATGCCATTGCGTATCTCATGACTTAACTTCCTTTTTTTGAGGTTTAACAGTAAGAATTTTTACAAAATTATTACGCATACCTGTGCCGCCAGTTTCAGGGTCTATGAGAACTTTTGTAATCATTTCAGTATCCGAAGCACCTTTACCATATGTTCGGCTCAAATGTTTATTTGTATGTCCAAAACCATGTGGCAGGAAAACAGAATCTGGCCGTATGCGTTCAGTTATACGAACTTTGACTGGGAAAGTACTTACTACCCCATCTTGATTTTGTAGCCAAACTTCTTGATTATTTTTAAGTCCCAATATACGAGCAACCTTAGGATGTACCCAAAGATGATTCTCTTTTCTTAACTGATATAAATTAGGCGAGTTCAAAGTTCTACCAAAGGTATGCATAGGTACACGTCCATATATCAAATGATAGAAACCAGCAGGTGGTTCATCATGGGGTTTATATTTTGGCAATGGATCATAACCTCTCTGTGCTAATGCTGTTGAATAAAGTTCTATTTTACCAGTAGGAGTATTAAAGTAAAAATCTTGACCGTCTTTCAGATATAAAGGAGTTTTACGTTTAAAATGCTTAACACCTACTTTTTTCATTTCTTCAAAAGATGTTCCTAATTGTTCTAACTGCCATTGAATAACTTCTTTATAATCTTTCCAAGGATAATATTTTTCAAGACCTAAACGAATACCTATTTCGCGAGCAATCCACCATCCTGGTTTAGTATCATACATAGGTTCTGTTGCAGGCATACGCAAAGCAATGTTCGGAATTCTATTTTGATTTGCTCTAAGAGGCTCATAACGTTCTAAATATACAGCTTCTGGCAAAATTACATCAGCATAGCCAGTAATTTCAGTAGGAAGTATATCAACAACAGCGACAAAATCAAGGTTTTGCAGTGCTTTAATAGTTTTTTGAGGTTGTGGAATTGATTGCAAAAGATTAGTAGCAGCAATAAACCAACCTCTTATTTTATATTCGCCCTCATATTCAGGTAAAGAATGATCAATTAAGATATTTGTCACACCAGATAGAGCATACTTATGTTTATTTCTGGTAATAGTTTTCCAATCCCATTCTGGTTCAGGGAAAGGTGGATGCGGATATTTCGGCACTTTCACTTTTTCAGGAAAATAAAATCCCCCTCTTCTACCATATGAACCAAGTAGAGCATTTAAGATAGCAATAGCTCTAACACGCTGAGTATCATCACCATACCAAGCGGTATGCCTACCGGGATGGACAACTACCGCTGGTTTAGCTGCTGCCATTTCATAAGCTGCTTTCTTAATTAAATTAGGATCTATGGTAGTAATAGAAGCAGCCCATTCAGCAGTAAAATTCTTAACGTGTTGTTTAAGGAGGTCAAAGCCATAGGTATATTTTTCAACATAGTCTTTATCGTAAAGCTCCTCATATATAAGAATATGCATCCAAGAGAGCAAAAGAGCAATATCAGTACCGGGCTTTATAGGCAGCCAATAAGTTGAATGAGCAGCAGCAGTAGAAAAACGCGGATCTACTGTAATAATAGTGGCACCTCTGTCAATAGCTTCGGACATCTCTTGAACATGTCCATTGTGCATATTTTCGCCGATATGATTTCCTATAAGCACCAAACACTTAGTATTTCTAACATCGGTAGGTTCAGGAGAACTCAACCCACGACCAAAAGTAGCCAAAAAAGCAGCTTCGCGAGTGACTAAACATTGAGAAATAGCAGGTTCAGCAATATTGCCATTACCAAGAGCCTCAAAAAGATAATGGAAATGAGTGGCCGGTGTACCATGAATAAACAATGCTAATGCCTCTTTACCATACTTATTTATTATTTCCTTCATTTTATCGGCGACAAAATCCAAAGCCTCGTCCCAAGTAGCTTCTTTAAACTTCTGAGAACCTGGCTTACCGACCCTGATAAGAGGTTTTTTCAGTCTATCAGTATCATAATAAGTACCAATACCGCCAGTTCCGCGAGGACAAAGTCTTCCATTGCTGTGGGGATCAAGATCGTTGCCTACAAGCTTTTGAAGTTTGCCGTTTTTATCTTTATATGCCCATAGAGCACATTTCCAAAAGCAAATTTCACAAACTTGTGGAGTACGTATAGCCTTAGATTCATCAAGAGGTGTAGTATCTTTCTTCAAAAATCCCGGGACAAAATCAAGGATAGGATTAGAAAGAGACAGCCACGCAGCGCCAGCGGCAGAAATTCTCAAAAAGTCCCTTCGTGAAACTTTCATTATTTTTTTTACCAAAAATACTTTTTTTATCACTAACAAACAAATAAAAAACAATGTTCTTAATGATTTAAGTTATTGATTTTTATCAAAAAAATAAATTATTCAAAAAAAAAAAAGATGCTTAATTAAATTTGTAAAAAAATTAAAAAATACTACTTTTGCACATCAATAATCCTAAAAAGTATTAACTATGAAAAAAACAGCTTTATTCCCATTGATGGCAATTATTTTAGTAGTATTTTCTCTATCAAGTTGTAAAAAAGGAGAAGAAGATCCATTTATCTCACTACGCTCACGAAAAGCACGTCTAACAGCAACATGGAATTTAAAGGAAGGACAATGGACCCAAACAACTTATGACAATAAAAAAGTAGGAGAAAACCTCGGCTCACTATTTGGATTAAATCACTTTATGAATCAAATACGAAAAAATAAAGGCGATACTTATTCAGTGATATATACCTATACCAATGGTAAATTACACATAACAGAAAGAGATACATACGATGATGGCACAACAGAAGAAACGAACTATGATATTGATGAATTTCAAATAACGATGGTATTCAATAATGATTACACATTTAGAATTAACACATACGCAAAATATTCTGATGATAATTATACTCGTGAAAATTGGGAAGTAAATAGAGGGACATGGAGCTTCCTACAAAAAAATGAAAAAGCAAAAAATAAAGAAAGGGTATTATTAGAGCTAGCTTCTAAATATACAAAAGACAAATATAGCTACGGCAATTACTCTCATATTGAGGAAGATAGTACACTTTATGAAGGAAGTGGTATAGATATTAACAAACCAATGTATATTTTAGATCTCACACGTTTAGCAAGCAAAGAACTAAAAATAAAACTTGACTATAAAAAAACCGAGATGGATAAAGATTACTATGAGTTAACTGGTTATATGCAATTTGAAAAACAAAAGAAATAAAAAACGCTGTATATAAGGAAAAAGAAATTGATAAAAACGGGGCTGTCGTTTGGACACCCCGTTTTTTTTTAGTTATGAATATTAAAATTTAAATCCCGTCTGATATAAAAGCTTATTTATCTTTGAAAAAATGAGGCTCCCAAAAAGTCAAAAACAAAAATTAGTACTGCTATAATGTATTGATTTTCACCTTTTTATCTCATTCATACTTTATAATTACAAACATAAGGACAGTTTTTAGAGCCCCTATTTTCGAAAAAATGGTAGTGTATAAAAATCAAAGATATTGTAAATTTTATGACATTTAGAAAGAATTTTTATGGCAAAGAAAAATGTGAAAAATTATTGAAATAAAAAAGGGCGCCTTTTTAGACGCCCCAGATTTGTTATAATATTTGCTTTTTAAAAGAAATCAGGTCTATTATCGATGAATTCAACTCTATGCTTTAATGCGTCAAACAATGAATATTTAGCACGCATACGGTAAGAAGACCCCAAAGAAACTCTATCTTGTTCAATAACCTCAGGAGATATCTTATCAGGTTTTTCCAATTTAATAACTTCAAAATAATAAGCGCCGTTTTTTCCTTTTATAGCACCATAAATTTTATTAGACTGAACAGTCGGAATACGAGCCAATAATGCCGGTTCATATCCGAAATAAGGCACTTGGTATGCATTAAAACTAACATGTGTAGCTAAAACTAAGGTATCGCCAAGCTTTTTTGAAAGTTCCTCTATATTTGAAGCTTTTTTATCTTTAATCTGGTTATAAATATAATCAACTTTTTTGCGGATAAGGACATCTGTAATAATTCTATCTTTAACTTTGTCAAAAGGTTGATATCCCTTAGGATTAACCGAAACCAATAGAGCTATAACATATTTATTTTCAAAGCGTTTAATATCGGAGATATCGCCTTCATTAACTTTAAAAGCCCATCTGACGAGTTCTCTGGTATTACCTTTTAAACCTGCGATACGCATAGTACCTTTATTCAAGCCAGGAGCATGGTGTATTAAAAGTTTATATTCTCCTGCGAGTTTATAGAAATCGGAGCTATCTTTACAAGAAGTTCTAAACTTACCGGCAATTCTATACATTGCGTTATAAGTATCTTCACTAATGGAAATTTTAACGTCAACAAGAGCTATTTTAACTTTTGGCAAAGGCGGTGATTGCTTCAATATTTTAACAACATGATAACCAAATTGTGTTTTAACAACACCGATATCTCCAACTTTATGAGAGAAACAAAATTCATTAAATTCAGGTACCATCTGACCTTCTGTAAAGTTTTCATATACACCACCATTTTGCTTAACTCCGGGATCGTCGGAATACCGTAAAGCTAATGTTTTAAAATCTGCACCATTTTCTATTACATTCAGCAAACTATCAGCAATTATTTTAGCTCTATCCCAAGTTTTTACCTTTGGATTTTGTGGAGATATCAAAATATGTTCAGCAGAGACAGTATCGGGACGCTTAGCTTTATCTATTATTTTAGCAAGTTTATAATATTCGCCATCCAAATAAGGACCTATAATAGTATCGAGAGGAAGAGTCATCACAGAGCTATCTAAACCAATATCAGAGAGTTCCTTAGCAGTATAATATCTCGGATAGGTAGGATTTTCAGCATTCAGCTTTATAAATTCATAATCATCCTCAGCATTACGGAACTCTTTTTTCAGACGCATACAATAATTATAAGCATCAAGGCTATCTTTACGAGAAGGTAAAACTTCAAACACTACATAATCCAGATTACGGGTCTCTTGATATTGATAGAAAAACTTCTTATGTTCACGATAATAATTTTTCAGGTCGGACAAAGTATATTTAACGGAATCGTCTGGGATTTTAAAAAATATTTGCCCGGTCATTTGCAAATCTGCCATTATCTTTCTACCCATATAATTGTCTTGCGCCTCCAATTTATTTGCAAAAAGAGCTTTTGTTGCTAAAATGTTATACTTTTCATAAAGTCTTTGCTCCTTAATTTGGTGTTCGATATATAGCCATAAGAATGAAGCTTTTTGATCTTGGTCTTTATTTTTCAAAAATCTTATAAGTAAATTTTTATCAAACTGTCCCTGATCGTTCACAAAAATTTGTTTTATAATAGGGCTAATATGTTGCCCTTGTATCATATCCCAAAGTTCCTCTTTTGAGACGGTTATACCTAATTTCTCAATGGAAGGCTTCAACACAGCCTCAGTGACCATCAAATTCCAGACTTGTTGTTGAATTTGCGAAATGAGATCCGGGTCCAACGAAGA
Organism: uncultured Bacteroidales bacterium; assembly: GCA_964637235.1. GTDB lineage: Bacteria > Bacteroidota > Bacteroidia > Bacteroidales > S143-33 > CAZWVR01. The sequence continues at coordinate 26,185 of CAZWVR010000021.1, forward strand.
TTTATTCTCCAATATTTTATAGAACTGCTCGCTTTGGTCTATACGTTCCTGATATTTTCGGTATTTTATTGGATATCCATTAATTTTGGCAACATAATCAGTTGCTTTACGGAATATTCGTCCTGAACGCAAAAGCCCACCGAGCAAAAAAGCTAATAAGGCTATAAAAATAATTATAGCCACACCTTTTTGCCTAAGTTTCATTATAAGTCCCATCTGTACACTATTTTAGTTAATAATTATTTTTTTCCGTGTTTTTCGTCAGATACTGTTAATTTTTTTCTCCCTTTTTTACGACGACGAGAGAGAACTTTTCTACCGTTTTTAGTAGCCATTCTGGCACGAAAGCCATGTTTATTACGTCTTTTTCTCAAAGAGGGTTGAAATGTTCTTTTCATTTTTCAAGATTTTTTTATTTCAAAAAAACGGTTTGCAAAGTTATCTTTTTTCTCATTTTTAACAAACTATTATAGGTATTTTTTTTAACAATTTAATACTAATAAATTAAATATCAATAAATTAAGAAAAAACAAAAAATTCAAAATAGCTTTGAATAATTCTCAAACTTCTTTTTAAAAATTTCCCAAAATCTCAGCCATCAATTCAAAAAAAGATATCAAAATTCAGAAGCATCATCATTCTTTATGATTTATGAACCTCATCAGCTGCTCTACCATAGCACGCGAACCTATATAAAGAGGCACCCTTTGATGTAAATCCGAAGGTTTAATATCAAGAATTCTTTCTCCACGATGATTTAAAGAAATTCCCCCAGCTTGTTCTACAATAAAAGACATAGGATTTGCTTCATATAAAAGCCTGAGTTTACCATTAGGATGCTTTTTAGTCGGGGGATACATAAAAATACCGCCCTTCAACAAATTACGATGAAAGTCTGCCACTAATGAACCTATATACCTTGCAGAATAAGGGCGTCCAGTTTCAGGGTCTAATTCTTTACAATAATCAACATAAGCTTTAATCTCTTCTGGAAATTGGTTATAATTACCCTCATTTATTGAATAAATTTTTCCATGCATAGGTATTTTAATATTCGGGTGGGAAAGACAAAATTCCCCTATTGAAGGATCCAATGTAAAACCATTAACGCCACGCCCAGTAGTATAAACCATCATTGTTGATGACCCATAAATAATATAACCAGCAGCAACTTGTTTTGTACCTTCTTGTAAAAAATCCTCTAATTCTGGTTTATGTCCTCGCGGAGTAATACGCCTATATATTGAGAATATCGTTCCAATTGAAACATTAACATCAATATTAGAAGATCCATCCAGAGGATCAAGACATAAAATGTATTTACCGTCCTTAGCCATATCAGTATCAAAACGGATAATATCTTGGCTTTCTTCAGTGGCTATACCGCAAACCTCACTACTACCTTTGAGAGCTTCAATAAACTTCTCATTTGCAAATTCATCAAGCTTCTGGACTTCCTCACCTTGTATATTAGTTCTACCTGTTTTACCAAGAATATCCACTAAACCAGCTTGATTAACTTCTCTATTTATTATCTTTGCAGCAAGTCCTATATGAGTAAGCAAACGGGAAAGTTCCCCTTTGGCATAAGGGAAATCTGCCTGACGTTCAATAATGAACTCATTGAGGGTTTTTACTGTCATTGTTCAAGTTTTTTTTAGTTAGTCCAAAAATAATCTTTTTTTTGCAAAAATAAAGTTTTATTTAAACTACTATAAAATGCTAAAAAACAATAAAATAACTGTGTATAAATTTGGTGGAGGGATACTAAACTCTGCTAAAAATATAAAAAAATGTACAAAAATAATCCAAACCCAAAATTCTGCTGTCATAGTTGTTTCAGCAATGGGCAAGACCACAAATATGTTAGAAATACTTGTTGAAAAATACAGAAATAGACAAGATACAACCGAAATCCTACAAAAAATTAAAAATTTTCATATCAAAATAATCGATGAATTGGAACAAAATCAGATAATTAAACAAGATTTTTTAAAACTTTTCATAAAACTGAACAAAGAAATTAAAAAAGCCCCGACAACTTATATTAAAGACTATAATCGTATTATTGCATATGGTGAATTATTTTCATCGCAAATTATAAGCAAATATCTAAGCGCTGTGGGAATAGAGAATATCTGGATAGATATCAGGGAACTTATAATAACAGAAAATGATGAAAATGAAGCGGATGTAAACACATCCTTATCTTTCCCTCGGATAAAAAATAAATTGCAACCGGGTCATATCTATATTACGCAAGGATTTATTGCCCAAGATAAAACCGGAAATCCGAGTAATTTGGGACGAGAAGGCTCAGATTACACCGCTGCTATAATAGCAAGAGCATTGAACGTCAAAGAATTAACTATTTGGAAAGACGTAAATGGAATATATAATGCAGACCCCAAAAAATTCCCAGAAGCTCATCAAATATCACATATAGACTATAAAGAATTACTTCAAATGGGATTCTTAGGCGCAAAAATAATTCACTACAAAACCGCAATACCTCTACAAAAAGCTAACATCGCCTTAAAAATAAAACCCGTAGATAATCCTATGGCTCACGGAACTACCGTAATGAATCTTCCACAAAAAATAAAAAAAGATTTACTGATAATCTCACGAGAAAATTTAATTTTATTAGAGCTAAATACTGAAAAAAATGTAGAAATAAATACATTGCAAAAAATATTTAATATATTGAAAATCAATAATATAACTCCGATTATATTTGATTATTCAGCTTGGGAAATTTTTTTTATAATAGAAAATAAACATTTTTGGAAACAAAAACTGTTAAATGACTTAAAAAACATAAATAATATTGACAAAATCTATACAATGGAAAATATAAATTTAATTATTCTTAGACATTACACTCAAAATGACTTTGATCGTATAATAAAAACATACAATGTAATTAAATATAAATGTAATCCAGAGGAAGCATTTCTGATAATTTCCCCAGAAAAAACAAATCAAAATGAAAATAAACAAAATTACAATTCTATTTGATAATCAAGTAAATAGTAATTTTAAAGTAAGTAAACTAAAAGCGCTATGGGGCTTTTCGGTGTATATAGAAACGGACAAAAACAAAATTTTATTTGATACAGGAAGCAACGGCCGAATATTACTACAAAATGCCAAAATATTAGCAATAGACCTAACAAAAATAGATACTTTATTCATCAGTCATCCACACTGGGATCATATAGGAGGTTGGGATTCCATAGCCGAAATCAACCCGAATATAAATATGATTGTTCCTTATTCCCTTTCCAGTCATTTAATAGAGGATATGAAAAAATTCTTTAAGGATGTAATTGTAATAAATACTGAATATCAACACATTTTTAACGATATATATTCCACAGGTACACAAGCAGAAGAAGGGGAACAAGCAATGATACTAAAAGACAAAAACTTAGGAGAATTTCTCTTTGTAGGCTGCTCTCATCCGGGAATAGAAAACTTTATGA